>JAHLVZ010000090.1 GCA_019058165.1 Candidatus Heimdallarchaeota archaeon | reverse complement strand
TTGAAGTTTGTATGATGTTAGCAAACCTGGGATATTGTGTTTTCAATATTGATTACCGATTAATACTATTGGAGCCTTTTGCTAAGAAAGGCGAACATCCGCATGATCATCCTACCATTCGAGAAATGGTTTCCGATGTTCGATCCGCAATAATCTATGCCAAAAGATATGCTTCTAAATTTAAAGGCAATTCTGAGGAATTCTTCTTGTTTGGTCGTTCAGCTGGAGCTCATCTTGTATTATTAACAGCTTTTAGTTGTGATGAAGAATTTTTCAATTTAGAAGGCATCCAGTGTTCGATAACAGATGTACAAATTACAGGAGTAATTGCATTTTATCCTATTACAGATTTAAATGAATTTTACAACCTTTACGGATTAAGACCTGGTCGTCTGGTTATTAAGAAAACTGCAGGAGGAACTTTGAAGGAAAAAGAAGAACTATACAGGCTTTTCTCACCTGTTAGTTACGTTACTAAAGAAAGAGCTAATAAAATTCCACCTGTATTCATGGCTGCTGGCAAGAAAGATAAAATTGTTAATGTTAAACAATCTGAGGAATTATTTGAGTTATTAAGGGAACATAATCTAACAAGTATTTTATTAGAATTACCTTGGGCTAATCATATCTTTGATTTTATTATGTACGGTCCAGGGGGTCAATTAGTTTTTGAATATTTGACTCAATTTTTAGTTTGGACACTGTCAATGAAGAAAATGAAAGAAAGAGATGTGAATCATGAATGACACGAAAAAATTGGATCTAACGAATATTTTCATTGAGCAGTTTGATCAGGATAATCTTGAAGTAGATTTCTGGGAGAAATATCATGTCTTCAATGAAAAAAATCACAAAGAACTATACCCTGATGATAGTTTACCTGAGAGAAAAGTTGTGGAGATTCTTCTTAAAACAGGTTGGCCTGATTATCATGTTTTCAGGGAGTTGGTTTACAAAGATTCAGCAAAGAGGGAGATTATTGCAGACAGTGTTTTTACTATAAATAGAGAAGATTCTCCAGGGTATGAAGATAACAAACATAATAGCTATTTCTACATTGTAATTGACAGTAGATATAGAAGACAAGGATTAGGCAGAATATTATTCAAATCGACCATTGAAAAAGTGAAAGAAAAAGGCTGCAAATTTATAGAAACAGATACCTATTATGATTCCGGGAAGAAATTCTGCAGAAAATTTGGTGGAAAGCTAATTAATGAGCATACAGAAAATCGCTTGCATATGGAAGAAATAGACTGGAAAGTAATTAATGAATGGAAAAGTGAAGGCAAAAAGAAAGCTCCCATGGTTGTTTTAGAGAATTTTTTAATTGTTCCTGAAAAGGATATTGTAGAAATCTGCGATTTAGAGACTATTCTTGAAGACCAAATGCCTACTTTAGATGAGAAAGGAAAATGGACCGACATTTATACACCAGAAAAGAAACGTAAAATTGAAAGAAATCGGCAAAAAACTGGCCACATCAACTATACTATCATCTCTCGAGAATACAATGGAACCATAAGTGGTATGACTGAAATTAGATATTCTAGAACTGATAGACCCGAGAGAATTAAACAAGGATTAACTGGGGTTCTTGAGGAGTATCGAGGGAAAGGGTTAGGGAAATGGCTTAAAGCTGAGATGTTGATTTATATTGAAAATCACATTCCTGATGCGAGGTTTATTGTCACAGGTAATGCTGATCATAATGCTCCTATGAATTCAATCAATGAGAGATTAGGTTTCAAACCTTATTATAATGAATCAAGTTTCAAGTTTAGACTCACAACTGTAATAAAAAGAATGGATAAAATGACTTGATGGGTTATCAAATCATTTTTTGTTATTTCTTAGATGAAAAGGTGTTATCGTATAACCAGCCTTCTCGCTCTAATATTTTATCAGACATCTTTAGTATTTTTAGTGCCTTATGCTTGCAGACAATGGTATGTGGCAAGGGTCCTAACAATTCGCCCATTGAATGAGCTACAAGTCTTTTCTTTGATTTAGTACTTAGAACGACTTTCTTACCTCTATATTCATGGACTTTTGGATGTGATAAGTGTGAACCATCACTTAGTTTTCTTGAGGTAAGTAATGAATCTATAACCCCTGTATCTCCAACCACAACTATATCAAGTAAACCATCATCAACTATAGCATTAGGTGTAACAAATTTTCCATTGCCTACTCTTTGACCATTACCTATTGAGGTAATTAATGATTTGCCATCAATTACTTCTCTCCCATCATCGATATCTATGTGTATATGTCTAGGACGATAGCTGAAGAAGGATCTTATTAAAGCAATATGATAAACGATTCTTGTTTTCTTTCCATAAGTCCTCTCTGCTACTAAAGAATCAATGCCAGCCCCTACGACTCCCATACAATATCTTTTACCATCATTAATATCCATACAATCAATGGTTCTTTCTTCTTTTGCATTAAGCATATCAATGATATCCTCGAGTTTGTCAGTTTGTCGAATATTGAAAGCGTTATCATTTCCTCTTCCAACTGGAATTATTCCCATGGTACTCTTGAAACCTGTTTGACCAATGCCCGTGACAACTTCGTTTATCGTTCCGTCTCCACCATAAACAATGAATAAATCGTGTTCATCTACTGATCGTTTCACAATCTCTATTGCATCATTTATTCCTTTAGTCCATTCAACTTCAAAATCGAATTTTTCATCTTTTAATACCTTAACAACTTTTGGCCAATCTTTTCTTGCCTTACCACCAAAAGAAGCAGGATTACAAATAATTTTCATAGAAATCTCTTGTTTTTGACGAGTTCAAATAATTGGTTTTCAACTTTTCATACTGAGTATTTTGAGTTTTATAGTTATTTCGGTTTTTAACTTGATTTTAGTTTAACTTTTTTTATAACACTTCATTTAATAAGACATTTAGCTATAAAAAAATAGCAAGTTAAATAAAGTAAGTTTATAGAGAAGATTATTGCTGGTGTAATTCCTATGTTTGAGAAATACCTTGATGACAAGAAAGATGAAAATGAGAATATTCCTGAAGAAGGTGACAATTATACATCCGTAAAGAAGACTAGTAAAGTTTCTTCAAATTTTAAACAGGAAATTGATTTGGATCCAAACAGCAGCTTTGATAATCTTATTGGCAAAGGGAATACATACTTGGAGCATCATGAGCTGGCAAAAGCACTTAATCAATATAAACAAGCTTTAGCTTTAAACTCAAAGGATCCTTTAGCATTAACAAAAATGGGAGTTATCTATAGCTATATTGGCAAATTGGATAAAGCAATTGATTACTACAAGCAAGCATTAGAATTTGATTCAAAACATCTAGATGCTTTAGTTAATTTAGCAATTGCATTTATCTATCAAGGGAAATTTAATCAAGCAATTACTAATCTTGAAAAAGCTATAGCAGTAAATCCAAATTTCAGTGATATTTGGTTTTATCTTGGAAATTGTGTGAAAGAAACAGGTGATATGGAGAGAGCAATCTCTTGTTATGAACGAGCAGTAAAAATTAATCCAAATGATTTCAAAAGCTGGTCAAATCTAGCTTTATGTGTTCTCGGTCAAAATAAAACTGATAAAGCAATAGAGTACTATAAACGAGCACTGTTGATTGAACCTAAAGATTATATTTCTTGGAATGGTCTTGGTTTGGTTTATATGCAGCTCAAAGATGCAGACAATGCAATTAAAAATTTAAAGAAATCCCTAAAACTAAATCCAAATTACAGATCGGCAACTTTGAACATAGATATTTGCTATAAAGCACAAAGAAAATACGATAAAGCATTGGAATACCTTGAACAAGCTTTGAAAATAAATCCAGTTGATCTTGAATTACTTTTTCGAAAAGCAGAAATCTATCAAATGAAACAAGATTTTACATTAGCACAAGAAACATATGAACAAATACTCAAAATTGATAAAAAGGACTTTCCATCTTGGAACAACCTTGGAAATGTCCACATGTCAAAGAAAGAATTCAAGAAAGCGATAGAGTGTTACAAGAAAGCGCTAAAGATTCAGCCAAATTACTATCTTTCAGTTCACAATATTGGTATCGCTCATGGAAATATGGGAGAATTCAAAAAAGCAATTGAATATTTTGAAGAGGTATTGAAAATAAAACCCGATTTCATTAATTCTTTGAGCTTTATGTCCACTGCTTACAGTGAATTAAAAGAATTTGACAAAGTAGTTGAATGTCAGAAGAGAATGTTAGAAATTCAACCTGATAATCCTCAGATCATCTTTGGATTAGGATTCGCTTATTTAAGATCTGGTAAATTTAAAGAAGCGATTGCTGAATACGAGAAATTTCTAGCAATCAATCCGAAAAACATGGACGCTTTGTTTAATATGGGCCTTGCTTATAGTAACTTGAAAGAATATGATAATGCAATTGAACACTTTGAAAAGGCCCTTGAAAGCAATCCCAAGGATGTCGAGGTTTTAGTTAGGATAGGAAATTGTTATTTTGATTCAAGGAAATTTGAAGAAGCTATTGAATATTATCAGAAAGGTCTAGATCTTAAACCAGATATGGTTCCTGTTATGATAGATCAAGGGATTGCTTATTTTAGTATAAAAAAGTTTGAGGAAGCACTCAAGAATTATCTTAAAGCTTGGGAATTAGAACCAAAGAATCTTACATTTATCTTTGATATTGCGAGAATCTATGTTGAAATGGATGAATTAGATAAAGCAATTCATATGTACAAACAAGTATTGGAAATCGATGAAAAGAATGAATTAGCTTGTTCTCAATTACTTTGGTTATATATGAAAACTAAGCTTTACGAGGAAGCTTTGATTTATAGTGAGAAATCTATTGAGATAAATCCCAATAACTATAATGTTTACAATAATCTTGGATATGTCTACTTCGGCATGGATGATCTTGAGAAAGCAATTGAATGTTGGGAAAAATCTCTTGAAATAAACCCAGAATATGCACATGCCTGGCATTCTTTAGCAGAAGGATACGAAAAGAAAGAGGAATTAGAGAAAGCAAGGAAATTTTACATGAAAGCATTTTCTATTGATCCCTTTGATCCGATCTTTATTAAATCCGTTAAAGAGATTTACAAAAAACTTGGGATGGATAGTGATATTAAAGCTATAAAGAAAGAAGCAGATAAATTAAAGGGTAAAAAAATGGATGTAGAAAACCCATAACTAAAACAACAATTTTACTTTACGAGTGTTCATAGCCTATTTTTCTTAACATATCTGTAAATGAAGATCGCAGCTACTGGGATAATAATTAGCATGATGTAAAAATTATTCAAAGAAAAACCCATTTTTATTTGAACAATATCTGAAACTGGCCCCCAAAACACTGTGCTTGGTTCAGAATTCATCGTTCTGAATCGGCATCTAAAATAGTATTCATGCCCACTTAATGGACTCACATCGAATTCTTCTATAAACCAAGTATTTGTATATTTATCCCATTCCAAATCACCAGTATAGATTGTTTCTGCTCCATCAAAATAGAATAGCTGCCATTTAGCTTGTCTTTGATCACTGCCATAAATATCCTTTTCAAATATTTGATGATTATTTAGTTGTATGTTCTGGTAATCTTGCACAGCAGAGATTGCAGAGGCTCCTAAAGTATTGCTTTTTTCGAAATAATGAATGAGAGGTTTTGAGCTTGTCAGAATATGGTTTCTTGTTTTGAATAAATGATCCCCAATATGATGTGCATAATTGTAATAATAAATTGAATATGGCGTCTCCCGTTCTGTACCAATTGGCAAATTCGAAAGATTAAATTTAATCACAATAATACAATCGATGAATTCACTTGTATAAACCCATCCAATATCAACATTAGTCGCAGACCACGTTTTAGTTTGATTATCAAATTTAAGTTGTCCTTGAACATGATTACCTTCTGTATCTATTACTGGAACACCGAAAATATAGTTTGGATACTGAATATCACGAGCCCCATAATACAAAATCCATTCAGCTAAATTTACATTTGAATCGTTTACGATTTCGTAACCCGGATTATTTTCTAGAGTTGGGGTAGCATCAGAAATATTTACACTAAATGTTTCAGACAGATATTCATAATAGAAATCAGGAAAAGTCATATTAAAGAAATTTAAATGAAAAGTTTCCGAAGTTAAATTACTCCAAATATTAGATGATTTTGTAGTTTGGAAGCAATAAATAAGACTGTGTGTGGTATTAGTCGCTAATCCCTTCGTCAAGGATTTTGGATAAAACCATTTTTCTGAAACGTTATTATATACAAATTGGTTGTTTTCATCAGACATAGAAATAATCAATGATGACTGATCATAGTATAAATAATAAAATTCTGCTTTTGTTGTGTTTTCCTCTGTTAAAACATACGTACTAGAATTATCAGAAAAAGTTACTTCAAATTCTGGGATTTCTATTTGCCCATCGGAATCATAAAATGTGAAGCTAGGATCTGGTAAACTTATGTACTGTAAATTTGCTTCTCTAATTGCTGCGGCAATGCTGGAATAAATTGCTTCTACAGAATATTCCAAACAGGTTTCAACATCATCATAATATGAACTAGTCCATTGATTCGCATGAAGAATCGAGTCATTAAAATTATCACCTAGGCCTTGAGCCACAGGATGAATATTTTTAGCTAGATTAATTGTTGCATTGTATGCATCTTCATCTGTTACAACAATAGGTGCAAGATTGAAATAATCATTCTTAATGTTTGTATAATTAAGAAATCTAAAATTAATCTCTATTTGGGGTAAACTACTAATTGTATTTCCCCTTTCGATTGCTAATTCAAAATCTGTCCAATTCTCTTGACTTAGTGTCCCCCACAAAGTTTCATCCCAAATTGCTCCCCAAACACCAGCTTGAGAAATATAATGACTAAGAGCTCCTGCATAGAATGCTGCTAAGGAATAATTAGGATTTGTCTTCTCTAATTCAAGAACAAGTTTGTTGTATTCTTCACTTGCTCTTAAAGCAAGGGAATCATTAGTAACACTCGTCCCTAAAACATCAAGATATAACACATGACTATTGATGTCTCCGTAATCATTACTAGACAAACCTTGTTGATTACAGGCTTCACCATTTAATGCTGCTTCTACTCCCTGCCAAAAACTCAAGTAGTTAATAGTTATCCATTGAATTTGGGCATCAGGGAATAATTTGATGGCTTCAATAGCTAACCATTGTTGAGTAGAGAAAGATGGATTTGTTGCTAATTGAGGATTCTCCGTAATTTCAGCAAACCAACTTTTCGAGTTTTGTGGGAATGCAATTATAATTAATGATAATAGTAAACAGAATTTGATTTTCCTAGAATCTCTCATCAGCACTTTTACTCATCTATAATTAAGTAGGAGATAATTATGTATAATGTTTTTTGTTGCTTTCTAAGATAAATTTCTACGATTGTTGCAGATCAAATAAGAATAAGAAAAAAGAAAAGGAGAATATGTCTAAGTAATAGACATATCAAAAGCAAGGAAATTACTGTAATCATCTACAAATCCTTGAAATGGATTATCATTCGAGTCGCCAGGATAAGCCCAAAAGTCAGTTCCAAGAAAACTCATCGTTCCATAACCAGCAACGAAAAGATACAGCATGTCATCTTCTAAAACTGGAAATTCTGATTTTGCTATTTTGAATTCAAACATTCTATGATCTTCAGAACACTTTACACTTGATCCATAAGACCAGGCTATGTCGAAATTTCCTTGCGAGATTGTATTATCAATTAGTTGGGTTATTGAGGTTGTTCGCATCCTTAGTGCTAGATAATCAATGTTTAATTCATATGTTGTTGGATACGTCGCATTTACCTCATTCCTACAATGAATTGAAAAATAGAACATCCCGTTAGTGGCATTGACTCCTGAATGATCAAGATCAACATTTCCGCTTGTCAATGTATCATTTGGAAAAATAATGGTATTCTTATCACTTGTGAAAGTAGCTTCATCTGTGAAATTCCCTGGCATGCCATCGTGTTCTGCAACACTACAATAGAATCTTTCCGCAACAGACAGGTAATCACCAGATGCAGTTAGATTTGATGTCATTACATAATTCAATCGCAAATCTGATAAATCAGCTAGAAAAGTTGAAATGTTTTGCTCTGGAAATCTCTCAGTTATATTAACACCAAATTGTATGTCAACATAATCTCCAACATCCCAAGTTCCTTCAGGATCTGTGTTGAATGATTCAAAAGTATAACTCTTATCATCATAATTATACCAAAAGTCCAGATAGTTTGAACTTGTGTTTCCATTAATTATTTCAATTGAATCGTATTCAGGAACAATTGGTATAGAGCTATATGTTTGAGGTAGAAAACCTGTTCCTAAAGAATAATCAAATGTTTTACTTTGATTGACATCATAATATATGTATTCAAAACCATAATCTGCCAAGGCTTGAAATGCTAAGCGAGAATTGATTATTTCAGGCATTCTATTTGCAAGAAAGTATGAAATCCATTCACCATTCTTATTGTTAGTGCGATCAGAACAAAGATCTAAAGCAATATAGTAATTTTCTTCGTCTTCCCCTACACTCAAATAATTCCATCCATCGACATTTTGCTTTCCTTCGAGAGGATCAATTGTATTATCAACATCCAAATAAAATGGAATGTTATAATAAGCTGCTCGTTTCCATTCGCTTTTCTCAATTATCCCATCAACAGTCGGAGTGATTGGTTTTGGGTTATTGGTAAATTGGAAATCATTTCCCAAAAGAAACCCAAATAAGAGAGAAGCACCGGAAACAATAATAATTAAAGATATAGCTAAACCTTTCTTCATTGTTAAATCACAATTTACTATAGAACACAAAAATACTAAAGGATTCTCTGAGAATGGTTGTCTTTGTGTTGGGAAGGTACAAATTAGGTTTCAGTTATGTCAAAAGTGATTGAAAATTTGTTAAATTTAAGAAATAAAAGAAAGTAATCTAGCACTACTGGTATTGTATAGATAAAAGAATGTGAAGAATTGAATCTTCACTTTTTATTTATTTACTAATTCTTCCCAACCTGTGAGATTGAATTGCAATCCAAGTTTCTCTTCTTCCATGCCTAATGCTAAACCAATATACTGAGAAAGATACATAGCTGGGAGTTTTACGTCCTTACCAATAACTTTTCCTGCAACATCTTGGGAAGCTCCTAGTTGTTTGTGGCAGAAAGGACAAATATTCGCAATGCTATTGTAACCTCTTAGCTTCATGATTTCGATTTTTTCTCCTGAAACTCTTAGTGCTTTTTCCGCATCTATACCAATAGTTGTTGCAGAACAACAATCAAGAAGTTCAGGATAAGCAGGAGATTTTGCACCAAGGACTTCTAAAATCTCTTGGATGTGAGTTGGTTGCTCGTGATGATCAGGACGCTTAATGGTTTTAGGTCGAATAGCATGGCAACCGTAATGAGCTGCAGTAATAAATCCTTTAAGCTTCTTTTTAACGCTCTTCTCAATCGTCTCAAGACCTATGTCTTCATAAAGAATCTCAAGAATATTTCTTACAGGAAGAGGTCTATCATAATGTAAGCCTTCTTTTGCTAAAGCTTCATTGATTAATTCAACGACATCCGGATGATTCTCTAATTCATGTTCCAATTCACTGAG
This sequence comes from Candidatus Heimdallarchaeota archaeon, assembly GCA_019058165.1. Taxonomy (GTDB): domain Archaea; phylum Asgardarchaeota; class Heimdallarchaeia; order JABLTI01; family JABLTI01; genus JABLTI01. The sequence goes on along the minus strand of JAHLVZ010000090.1, from coordinate 1,979 downwards.
AGAGAGGTCACAACCATTACAAATTGTTGCAATTGCTTCAAAGCCTTGTTTCTTTGCTAATGCATGAATTCTAGCAGCTAAGAACGCCCACATGGAATGCTTTGTAGACTTTATGGGTGTTCCACAACAGCTTTGATCTTCTATATCTTGAAAATCGATTCCATAATGTGTTAAAATTGCTCGAGAGCTTATCTCGTTTTCGTAACTATCAGCTTGAGAGGTACAACCTGTGAAGAAACCGTATTTCATTTTTCTTCCTCCGCTTTCTTTATTTCAAGTACTTGATCAGCTCCTACTATTTTCAGAGCTTCCTTGAATTTTTCAGGATCCTTTATCCCTCTTGCTGGTAATTCCAAATCATCTCGAGTGAGAAAATCAAAATCAGTTGTTTGTGCTTCTCGAGGTTGAATGATTGCTCCGTTTGCTTTTACTGCTCGGATCATTTCCGTGAATGCCTTTGGTGGGGCAATACCGCGATTAACAGCAATATTAGTTAGAGAACTAATGGTTTGAACTGGCGAGGTGTTCATTGGGCATCTTGCTTGGCAAGTTAAGCAATTCATACAATACCATAAAATGCCTGACTCTATTAGATCTTCAGCAAAACCCATATGAGCTGCTACTTGGATTTTATGAGGAGCAAACCCTTCGAAAATCTTGTTTGCAGGACAACCATTTGTACATTTTACACAAGAGTAGCAGTCCTCTGGTTTAGCTTCATCTGAGATAGATTTTATTTTATTAGCTAATTCTTTATCTCGAGAACTGTATTCGATAGTATCCAAGATTATTCCTCCGATCATCTATTGAGAGGACTTGGTCCAAGCTCTCTGAGCTTATCTACCATTTCGATAACAGTATCAGCAAATTTGTTTCCTTCACCTGCTGAGATAAATTCTAAACGCAATCGATCTTTCTCGATGCCAAATGAATCCATCAATTTATGAAGCAAATTCACTCTCTTGTAAGTTTTATAGTTCTGAGAAATGTAATGACAATCACCAAGGTGACAAGCAGCGATAAGCACTCCATCAGCTCCGTTCTCAAAAGCATCGACAACGAACTGAGGATCAACTCTACCTGAACACATGGTTCTTATAATTCTAATATTTGGAGGGTACTTTAATCTTGAGAGTCCTGCCAAATCTGCTACAGCATAGGAACACCAATTACAGCAAAAGGCAAGTAAATTAGGTTCAAATGTTTGATCTGTATTTTTAACACCTGTGGTTGCTTTTTGGTTCATTTATTTGACCCCCGATTTTTAAGGTGCGGGTGTTGACGTTTCTTTAAATGCATTTTCAATCATTGCTTCTATTTGTGCATCTGTATAGTGATTCATTGTTATTGCATTTGATGGGCAAGCCACTACACATACGCCGCAGCCTTCACATAGGATTTCATTAATTTTAGATTTTACTAATCCTTCGTCATTTACAATCATCGACAAGGCTTGGAATGCACATGTTGAAATGCAAGAGCCACATCCTGCGCAAACGTCTTGATCAATTGAAGCAACAATTGATTCCTTTTCTATCTTTTTGCTTTTAATAAGTTTCGTTGCTAATGAAGCTGCTGCTAATCCTTGTGAAACGCTATCTGTGATATCTAGTGGACCTCTACAAGCACCTGCTATGAACTTCCCAGAGGATGCTGTTTCTATTGGACCTAATTTTATGTGCTTCTCAATGAAGAAGCCATCTTTATCCAATGAACAACTTAAGAGTTCCCCAACTTTTTTGGCTTCTTTTATTGGTTCCATTGCAGTTTGTAGAATTATAAGATCGGGTTTGTAACGAATGGTTTTATCCAAATCACCATTATAAACGTCAAAGTACATTTTACCTTCTATATCTTTCCTGATTTCACTTGGAACACCCCTAATATAATCTACGCCCATGGATCTTGATTTATTGTATAATTCCTCGTACCCCTTGCCGAATGTTCGTATGTCTTTATAGAAGAGTATTGTATCAACA
>JAHLVZ010000089.1 GCA_019058165.1 Candidatus Heimdallarchaeota archaeon | reverse complement strand
TCTTTACTGGTGGGGCTCCTCTCCTCTTTGGTCCTCCTCTGGAGGGTGGACCACGTCTTCGGTCGCCTCTTCTATCTTCAGCAGGCTTCTTGCCTTTGAAAACATTTGCTGGTAAAGCTTTATGGCTTGATTTGCGATACGGAGAAGTTGGCATAAAGGTTAGTATGCTTTCCTCTGTTGGGGAAACAAGATAACTTGGTGATTTTGCTATTCGTTCACCAATTAAGATATGACCATGAACAATCATTTGTCTTGCATGATGAGGAGTTGTTGCTAAACCCTTTTTGAAGACTAATGTTTGTAATCTTCTTTCAAGAAGGTTTTCTATTTGTAAACTTAAAACATCGTCGAGTGTAGCTTTCTTTGAAAGCAAACCCATGCGTTGCAATCTGCTTAATAATTCCTGTTCCCCGACTTTTCGATCTTCATCATCAAGACTTAAGAGTTTTCGAGCATTCCCTCTGAAATTTCTTAGCATAGTGGAATGCTTCCAGACTGCTTTCTTATTTCTTAAACCATATTTTCCTACTATTTTTATATCGTGATCAATACGTAACCTATCAAAAGGTTGACGAGGTGTCTTGTATTTCTTTCTAATTTTCTTTGGATCGCCCATTTATTTCTCACCTTTAAATTTTCTTCCTAGATACCCCAAGGGATCTTCCACCTCTACCGGTGCTTTTGGTTCTTTGACCTCTAACTTTGTGACCGACAGCGTGTTTTACTCCACGGTAGGTTCTTAATTTCTTTAAGCGATCAACATCATTTCTTTCATATAAAGCTAAGTTAGAATGAACTAAATGAATGTCTTTGCCAGAGACTCTATCTTTAACGTGATTAACAAACCATTTAGGAATACCATATTTTATTGGATCTTTAATTACTTCATCTATGGCTTTTACCTGTTCATCAGTAAGTAAGCCTATAAAGAGGTCTTTAGATACTCCAGCCTTTTTCAAGACAATATCCGCCATTCTAGGACCAATTCCACGAATTTGAGTTAAGCCACTAACGACCTGCTTGTCTCCTCTAATATCTGTCCCAGTAATTCGGACTAAATGCTTGAAATCATCGAATTTTTTTGACAATTACAAATACCTCTAGTTTTACTATTTCAAACGAATTCTATTATTAGTAATCTGTAGGACTCGACGTTAGTTTTCATTCTATAAATCTTTTGGATAGATTGTAAATCGAAATCCATTATTGATTTATATTGAATTCTCGTTAGTTTGTTGCTTGAGGAATCACAATATATATTTTACTATATATTTAGTGAATTTCTTTGAAAAAAAGAATCGGATGAGAGTTAGAATGTCTCATCTGTATAATTTTCGTCTTCTTCAGTCTCTTCTAATGCTTCATCAATGTCTTCAATGATTTCCTCTACTGTGAGATCATCTTCTTCAGTTTTTTCTTCGACTGCTTCTTCCTCTGGTTCTTCAATTTCTTCCTCAGGTTCAAGGTCAATGATTTCTTCTGTAATGTCTTCTGTGATTTCTTCGATTACCTCTTCATCAACTTCTTCTCTAAAGTCATCCTCAATTATCGCATCTTCATCTTCTTCTTCTTCTTCTTGTTTTACTTCACCAGAAATCACAAATGAGAAATCCTCTGTTATCAAAGTATAAGCATCATTGAAAACATCTGTTGCCCCTTTCCAATCTTTGAGGGTTTCCTTAAACGCTTTTTCAAACTCTTTTCCAAAATCCTTCAACGCAGAACGAAGGACCATGGAGTCTGAGTCAGTAATAAGTGCATAAAGTGCTGAATCTGTTTTTTTAATAAGTAAAATCCTATCATCTAAATGAATAACTGTTGGAGTGGAATCACTATCTAAAGTCTCTTTTAGAATGTTGATAACTCCCGATAATGCACCGCTTATTAATGATGAGTCCATGATGAGAGCTTTTTCACCAAATTCACAAAAATCATGAGTTAACAAAGGAATACCATGATTGTTCATAACTAATAGTCTGTAAGCGGAAACAGGAGCAAAATAGATCTGAATTGGTGAACGCAAGTAGGCACTTGCTACAATTGCAAACCCGATTACTACAAATATAATATCTAAATCTCCTAGAGATTTGAACGCTTCAAATAAATTTAGAAGATAATTTAATGCTGTTCCTCCTAGAGCAGCGATTGCTAAACCAGTAATAATTAATCCAATTTGTCGTTTCTGTTTCTTTATGGTTGCTCTTCGTAGACCTTTGATAAATAATACAAACATGAACAAATAAACAACAAGTAGAAAGAGTAGGAGAATACCAAGAAATCCAAGTGAGTAATCAGTATTCCATCCACTTATAGCATCATAATTAACAGTAACGAAAGGACCTAACCAATCTCCAAATATAGCATGTTGTGGTTTAACAAATGGACCCAACCATAATGCAGTGAGAATAACTCCTGCAAGGAATGAAGTGAAAATTGATTGTTGAGATAAAGAATCCTTGACCAGCAAGTCTCTAAAATACGAGATTATTAACAAAGACAAAATTAAGATTGTTAATGAACTCATTTTATAGATCAGAACATAATTCTCATTCATTGTTTCAGGTAAGAATATACTGCCTAATTTTGTGCCTACCCATAGGAGCATTCCTGTGAAAAATAAGATTAAGTATATGGTAGGAACAAATCTATTAAGCAAATAATTCAATCCTAGTAAAATTAAAATCACTAAACAAAAACTAATTGCTAAGATACTTGGTATCATTTGATATAATGGGACTGCCATTCTGAATCTTCTCTTTTACGAACAATATAACAATTAGTAACAACAGTTCTTTGTTTTCAAAAGATTTTTGGATGAGTACAACTTTGACTATTTAGCATAAAACCTAATGGTCACAATTTCCCAGTTTGATAATATATAGTGACCACCTAATAGTATAATTAGAAACACAATATAATTGGGTGATCAAAAAATGGATAAAGAAATAAAAATCGAGAAAAAAGGCGACGAAATCCCAGTAGAGGATCTCAGAGAGCTTTTTGGAGTTATTAATCAAGAAGTTCCAGATTTGATTAAGAACTTATTTGCTTCCATATATAATGCAGAAACAGCAGAGCAATACGCAAAAGGCATTGCTACAATCTACAAAACTCTTACAGAGCAAGGCTTGCCTCAAGAAATGGTAGAAAAGTTAACAATGAAATATGCAAATTCTATGGACATCTTAGGAAAAGCAATGGAGAATAAATTCAAAGACAGAAAAGGAGAAGAGGATTAATCCTCTTATTTCCTATTTTTGCTCATAATAATCTAAGAAGACTCAAATTAAGTTTGAATGTAGGCAGTGTTAAACAAAATGAGTACTTTTGGTCAAGTAATTCGGATTATGTTCTGGGGTTGTTTAGAATTCAACCTGTTACTTCTGTACTTATTTTTTGTATTTTTCCCATTTATGACCATATCAGCCATGAGAAGAGTACATATTAAGAATAAAGTAAAAAGAAAGATGATTCGAAATGGCATGCCTAGAAATAAGGCAAAAATTTATGCTAAAAAATACCAATCATTTCTAGCTGGGTATGGTAGCATTAAAGGAATTTACAGAATTAGCAAAATAGCTAGAGGATCCAAAAAAGACAAAGAAGAAGAAACTGAAAATATACCTGAAGTAGAAAGTAAGAATAACCATGGTTCTTACACTGTTGTTTAGTGTTGTTTACCATTGCATCGTTGTTCTTATCTTCTCATCATGGATTTATTAGAAGACTTATATATAGGAATGTGTAAGTAAAGTATAGAAAATTGTAATAATAGTTCGTTTGAGACGATTAAGAAATCATCTCGAGGGTTTAGAATGGCAGCTGAAAAAAAGGAGAAGAAGAAAGCACCAGAAAAATCTAAGGAAACCATAAATCCAGATTCTATGGATCTTCTCAACGAGAAACTAGATCAGACCATTCAAAGAATTGCAGACCTTGAGAGTAAAATAGAGAAATTAAGTCCAGACATAAAAGATGCAACAGGTTCTTTGAATATGACTTTAGCAATTTTAAGAACTTTTCAAGAAGTAACCAATGTAGCTACAATTTTTTCTCCTTCTAAATGGTTGATGCGGCTTCGTCCTGATGTTAATCTAGATGCCATTGAACGTCTTATTGTTGATGTTTTGACTCGAGAAGGACCTAAGAATATCTCACAACTTACAGCCTCTGTTAGAATGGAAAGGGGCACTGCTTCTCGAAGGATTATTCGAGACAAAGTAAATAATATGATTGTCAGGGAGATTGTTGAGGAAGTAGATGAGGGGTATGGCAGAGTCATCAAAATGGCAATTGATGTAAAAACATTATCCTAGTAATTTAGATTAGGTTTCCAATCTTAGTTCTACTAGTTTTGCATTGAATTTTTTGTTTAGCGCATCATTAACAAGCTTGCCATCAATTTTTCCTCTAACTTGCTCCATCACATGTCCCATTAGTTTTGCAAGAGCTCGTTGTCCATTTTCTTTTATGAAATCTAGATTCTCTTTGATAACTCCATCAATAATTTGGTTTAGTTGTTCTTCTGAAACAAGTTCTAATTTTAAAAACTCCAATACCGAACCCATTTTATCCCTTGGTTTTTCAGCAAAGTGTTTTAGTAAAGGTTCTATAGCTTCTTTTGCTATTTTCTTATTTTTCAACAATTCAAAAATATCTTTTATTTTTTTGTCAGTGAGATTCTCAATTGGAACATTATCTCTTGCTAGAGCCTTGATAGTTTGCTCAAGAGTTACAGCCACAAGCATTGGATCCAGACCAGCTTTTACGAGTTCATCAAACAAATCTGTTCTTTTTGAGATAGCCAATTCTTTAGCGATGTCCTCCGGCAAATTTAGAGTTTTAATATACCTCTCTTCTTTTTTATCTGGTAATTCTGGCAATTCTTCTTCTATTCGTTTAATCCTAGCATTTGTTATAACTATTGGATAAGAATCAGTATCGGGGTACATTCTTCCTGCACCACCGAGGTATCTTCTAAAGCTCGTTGTTCCATCCTCATTTGCATGTCTTGTTTCTTCCGGTACTCCAGTAAAAATCTCTTTTACTCGAATTATTATTTCGGATAATGCAGAAATTGTATCTTCTTTCTTTCCTATTACGAGAGCTACTGCATCAGTACTTTTACATTTGAAGAATTTGCACAAACTCACAATTTCTTCCTCTTTAACTCCATAGTTAAGGAGCTCATCAGTATGTAAAATCCCACCTAATCCTGTAATGACTTTAACTCTTTCAGCTAATTCTTTACCAAACGTTTTCTCAGCTTGAATTTTTTTGCTTAGAATTCCTTTCATACCTGGTAGCTTGACTCCCTCGATATGTTGCTTCTCTTTTATTGCTTCTTTCAGTAATTTTGAAGTAGTTTTTATGAAAACATTTTTGCAGTCTTTAAACTCAGCAAGATAAGTCTCTGAAGTCAATTTCTTCTTTTCCAAAAATTCCTTAATCTCCAGTAAAGCAAGTTGTCTGGCAACTTCTTGTCTGACATATTCTGGCAACATATCTAAAACTTGTACACCCTTTATTTCGATCCTAGCACCCTTTTCAATACTTATATTCAAATCCTGTCGAATTGTTCCTAATCCTCGTTTTACTTTTCCTGTAGCACGAAGTATACGACCAATTCCTTCGGCAATTAATTTGATTTCATTTGGATCACTCATAGCAATTGTTTTTGTTACTATTTCAACGAGAGGAATGCCTAAGCGATCCACTCTCCAAGTAATCGTACGATCAATATTTGAGATCTCCCTGCATGAATCTTCTTCTATTGCTAGCATGTCTAAATTAACTACTCTTCCAGCAGCCTTTATCTTCCCGCCTATACCAACAATCATAGATCTTTGAAATCCGGCAGGTATTGATCCATCCAAATATTGTTTTCTATTTACATGTAATTCATCAAGAATATCCATTTGCAATAAACGGGCGATAGTTATTGCTAAATCAATAGCATTTGGATCCGGATCAAAAGGTGGGGTTTCATCTATTTCATAGCTACAAACTGAGTCATGTATTTCATAGATGATTTTCTTTTGTTTCTTGAATTCCATTAGTGCTGCTTTGTCGTACTCTCCTAGTTCAGATAAGGTTGGACGCATATGTCTGGTAATCGTTACTTGTGGTTCATCTAATCGCAAATCAGTTTTACAGTGACAGAAAAGCTTTCGTCCTGTTTCTAGTTGTTGATGTAATTCAAGACCACATTTTAAACCTAAGGCGGAATAATCTGTTTGAGGTTTTGTTTTAGCTACTTGAGCCATAATGAAGCCCTCTCAATTCTGATTTAGAACAATAACCGGTTATCAATATCTACATTCTAAACCTATATATTATCCTAAACTTAAAATAATTCAATTTTCTAACAATATAAAACTTTGTTAGCATGTAAAAAGCAATGTAATAACAAAAATTTAAAGAAAACAATGGTCAATCATGAATAGTAGAAGTGAAGAACATATTTTCAGAGAGGATGTATTGTGTCTGAGGATTCAAGTAACGATTATCGTGGCATAGCAGCAATTTGGTTAGAAGCTCAAGAAATTAAGGTGTGGTCCAAAGTCAATGTGAAAACCAAAAAAGGGGCCTTCAAAGGAGTACTAATTCCCCGTGGGGAGCAAGGAGATGACAAACACATTATTATAAAATTGCCGTCAGGCTACAATATTGGTATTAGTTTAGATAGTATTATTGAGATTAAAACCACAGGCGAGGTTCAATCTGATTATTCAATCCCAAATTTGAAGGTTAAAAAGGATCCAAAGAAACCCACTGTTGTTTTAATTGGTACCGGAGGAACTGTTGCTTCAAAATTAGATTACAGAACAGGAGCAGTTATTCCAGCATTTTCGTTACAGGAATTATACAACGCAGTTCCAGAATTGGAAAAGATTTGCAATCTCGAAACCATACAACTTTTTCAGAAATTGAGTGAAAATATTGAACCCGCAGATTGGATTATCTTGGCTAATGAAATTGCTAGTTGCTTAGAGAATGTTAATCCTGCAGGGGTAGTGATTGCTCACGGAACTGATACTTTGCATTTAACAGCTGCTGCTTTATCCTTCATGCTAAAAAATATCGATAGGCCAATTGTACTTGTAGGTTCTCAAAGAAGCAGTGATAGACCCTCAAGTGATGCTGCAATAAATCTAATTAACAGTGTTCATGTTGCTGCGAAATCAGATATTGCTGAAATTTGTGTTTGCATGCACGGAACATCAGGTGATACCTATAACTTAGTTCATAGGGGTACTCGCGTCAGAAAAATGCATTCTAGTAGAAGAGATGCTTTTCGAACAGTAGGTGATATTCCATTAGCTAAGATTGAAAAAGGAAAAATCAAAAACACAGGAATAAGCTATCATAAGAGAAGCCTTCGAAAAGGGAATCTAGAGATTGATGCTAAATTAGACGAAAATGTTGGGTTGATTTACAGCTATCCGGGAATGAAATTAGAGCAAATAGAGTATTTCCTTGAAAACAATTATAGTGGTTTAGTGATTGCTGGATCTGGTTTAGGACATATAAATCAAAAATTAATTAAAACAATCTCCCGAGCAAAAGAAAAGAATATACCTGTATTTATGACCACTCAGTGTCTATGGGGATTCACTGGAATGAATGTGTATGAAACAGGGAGAATGCTCTTAGAAGCAGGTGTTATTCCATTAGCTAATATGCTCCCAGAAGTTGCTTTAGTGAAAGCAATGTGGGTTCTAGGACACACAAAAGAAATTCCATTTGTTAAAGAATTAATGCAGAAAAATCTAGCAGGAGAGATAACTGAACGAGAACCCTTTGATGGTTATTTAATTCTCCAAGGAAGAGTGGATAAAAGAATTGACAGATTAATTCAGAAAGAAAAGTAAGTACAAACTAGAAGTATTTTAGAAGGAACAAATAGCGATGGCTCTTAGTGATGATATTGTTCAAAGAATAGATGATTCAAGAGTTGTTCTTGAAAAAGTCTATGAGAAATTAGATCCTGAGAATTACACAAAAGGATACAAAGATATCTGGAAAGTAAGAGCTGAAATCGAATTCGTAGTAATTTCATTGAAACTTCTAAACAATCTTGAAGAAAACGAAATTGGAGTGAAATGGAAAGAAGAATTTTCTCAAACATTAAAGCAAGTACGAGCTGAAAGCAAGATTCGACAAGTTTTTTTGGAAACCTTTGATTTGTATAATAAACTTGAGCAGATTGAGAATATAATTGAATTTTACCGAATTTGTTGGAAATTAAAGGAGAAACTAACTATTCTTCTCAATGTGGTTAAACCTAAACACAAACGAACAAATGCATCTGAATCAAAAGAAAAGAAATCATAGATTTTTTTTATTACAGGATTTTAATTAGATATGAATTTAAATGAATAATTTTATGCTAATTCGATAGAATTATAATAATGAAGTATGTATTTAAAAACAAGGTTTAGACACAACAAATCAATTAGTTGGAGAAAATAACAAAATGCCACCAAAATGCCCAAATTGCAAAGGCAAGATGGAATATGAACCACCAAGCTATGTTTGTACTTCATGTGGATTAGTTGTTAATCGTCTCGATTTTGATAAAACAAAAAGAGAACATTTCGGCTCAAAAGCGGAAGAAGACGACTCATACTATGAAGAGAAGAAGAAGAAAAAAGACTATTTAGATTGGTATCTCTCTTCAGACAAAGAGAGTTATGATGAATAAAGATTCCATCCTGAGTTAAATTGACATTATAATATTAAATGATACAAGTAGACTTGAGTGAATTCTCTTTTATTATCAATTTTTGTTATTTACCTTTTCAATCCTAATTGCTTTACCTAAATCAAAACAAAAAAAAGTGTTTAACTGGAACTTATTACAAAAAGAAGTGTTTGATAATCATGACGGTTAGAGGAAGGCATTTACAATGTGACATGCGAAATGTTTGTATTTCTTGTTCTGTTTATACCTGGCCTCCTAAAATGAATCACCCGAAAAAATACTATCATTGTGAACATTGCAATTTTGATATTATCTGTGATAAAGGATTATCTATTACCTATGAGTATTACGAAGACGGTTATGTTGAGAAAAAAGCTAAATGTATTGAATGTAATAGGATATTGCTTGAGAAAATTTGGCCGAAAATTCCCCCCAAACTTGAAAGAGAACTTCTTAGAATAGAATAATAAAACTTCTTTTAATGGGATTTCATAATTTACCAATTAATGGACTGTTTTTCATAGTTCTGAAATCTGATTCAAAGATTATTTCAATGCTTATTTTTTCTTTGCGGATGATCTCTTTTGCTCTAGGACTTATTTGACGACAAATAAGAATTACTTTGTCAATGCCATATTTGTTGAGGTATTCTTCCAAATAATATACCTTATCGTAGGGTACAGAACGATTCCACATAAACAACATGATAGCTACCTTTGAATCAGCTGTAGTAATTGCATAATCAATTGCTTTGAGCTTCTTTTGAACAACCACTTTTTCTGAATACTGGTAATTATATTCTGCTAAAAAATCTTTTATCTTTTCTTCAATCTCTTCATTTGTTAATAATTTAGGACACAAATTTAGTTAAACTCCATATTTTATTAACTTAAATGTAAATAATTCTTTAAGATTGCTTCTTCTTACTTCTCTTTCTAATAATAGACACAGTGATTACTGATAACATAATGATAGAAGCAAACACTTGCAACGGTGTAAAGCCTGGATTTAGCAGTGAAGAAGGATCGAATCCTGCTTTATACATATAATATTTGGCTAAATCATGGCTCGCAGTATATACGGTAACATCAGATTTTACAAAGGTCCCGAATTTATTCGATAGTGGTGTTTCAATAATTTCAACTTCGATATCTAGCAAATCTAACATGATATTTTTATCAATCATATGGGCAATTGCTTTACGAACAGCTAATCCTTTCGTCATAGTTTCATCTTCAGTAAGGGTTTGATCTATTAATGCAAGGCAATAGTCAGATTGGAGATTGTACCCAAAATAAGTAACATCATATTCATCTCTTGTTTGTTTCTGAAATGTAACACCATCAAAATCAGTCATGTAAGTTCTATAGTCCTTGAAGATATCCAGTTTACCAGTCTCAAATTCCAACATTTTCACGTTAAGGTCATCACGAAAGCGAACTATGTATTTTGCTATATCTAGATCCCCTAGTGGAATGGAACCCCACCAATCCAAATTACTGTTAAAAGTGCTTTCTACACCTTCACTATAACTTTTGAGAAAATACATACCTGTTCCTAAACAATTTTCACCATAATCTCGCCAGTTTTCATGTGAAGTGTCAGGAATGCCATCAACTACATCCACGTTAAGATAATGCTCTGGAAGCATTAGTTTTGTTAGGTCACTTAAAGCTGGTACATATGGTTGTAGACCTGGTTGGGTTGAATTTCCATCAATATTAATTTGAACTGTAGAATTATCTACTTTTTCAATTTGATCTATCCATTTGAAAAATGTACCAACAGAAGATACTTCTTGATACATTTTTATCGAGAATAATACGTCATCAGCATCAAATGGTTCATCAAGATATAATTGATCAATATCAGGTTGCCAAGTTACATCTTCTCTTAGATTTAATGTTAGGATTGTTTGATTAGAATTGAAAGCCCAACTTTCTGCTAAAACACCTTCAGGAAGTCTATTCTTATTGATTCTTATAAGTGGTTCAGCAATCAACGAAACGAAAAATTCATCTTCTATAAACAACGGATTTAAAATATCCCAATCGTTTGGGTCAATATAATCTACAAATTCATTTGTGTTGTTTTGCCCAGTGTGAAGACCAGACCATTCCATATAAGGTAAAGAATAAATTATCCCTTCTTCATGGTCCCAACCCAACAAGTTATCATGGGAAACATAAGTTGTGATTTTATTGAACAGAGGAATAACAGGTAACACATTAGCCATTATATTCTCTTGCCAATCATGATAAATTCCTTCTCTTAATGTGATATTGGTTTCAACTATACCTTCAAGCATTTTCTGTTCACTGAAATCTTGAAAAGCTATCTCATTATCTAAACCCCAATAATTTGCAGATCCTCCTTCTGAGAAAACATATGTAGGATTTACATCATATCCTGGCCAATCAAAATCAATCAATACAATATCAAATTCTTTTGAGAGAACCGCTGCTTCAAAAACACCGCCAGGATATGGATAAATGAGACTATCAATACGTATTCTCTGGAGTTCTTGAGCTATTAAATTCGCGAGATGTTCTGTTTCATAATCACTTCTACTTAAAATCCGAACTCTGAAAAAGTAATCATCTTGTGATGCTGCTTGGATTTTTGCAGTAGCAATTGCTGAAAAGAGTATAATGGTAAAAATTAGTGAAACAAGGATAATTGATTTCTTTCTTATAGTTAGGTTCAACTTAGAATTCATCTCACATTAAGTAAGTACTGAATTATAAGCTATTACGTTATGTAATAATTCTTTGTATGATTATAGAAAAAAAAAGAGAACCAAGATTGGTTCTGATTTTTATAGAAACTTGATGAAAGCCTTAATCCATAAAGCCTTTATCTAGTTTCTCGTCTCGTTCTTTTTCAAGTGTGATTCTCTTCTTTCTTGGTCTCCACCAGGCTAACCAGCCAAAGAGTGCAACAAAACCAATTATGAAGATTTCAGGTAATATGTAGTAT
>JAHLVZ010000009.1 GCA_019058165.1 Candidatus Heimdallarchaeota archaeon | reverse complement strand
GTCCAGAAGTTGCATGACGAATCAATGTTGGTCCTTCAGCAGCTCCTCGTCTAAAAGACGAAGATGCATCCCAAGGTATACCCAAGACACCTAGATTGGCAAAATTAATGCTTTCAGTCACCGAATTAAAAAATGGTTCTTTAACAGCTGATTTTTGACTCATAACCTTACACTCTCTACAGTTTAAAATAGAATTAATACAAGACTATATGATTTTTTTCGCATAAAACCGATTATTTTATGACCATAAACTATTAACGAACAAAAAAATATCTTTAAATATGTTTGAGGACATAATATAACATGAAACAAAGGAGAGTAGAGGCGTCAATGTTCCTAATGGTGACTAGTGCACTCTAGGAAAAAGACAATGACTCTAGGAAGATTAGAGAAATGGAGACCAGAAGAAGAATCAGAAATCGCTTATTACAAGCGCCTTCTCCGAAAATCACCTAAACAACATTCATTATTAGATCTCCTAGCTGCTGCTTTCTTTAGACAGGCTGATTACAAAGAAGCTATTCATTGTTGGCAAAAACTTCTAAGAAAAGGAACTGTAAAAGATAAATTCCGAGTTTTCATGAAAATAGCTCATTCATATGAGCATATTGGGGAAATAGAACATGCTTATCACTACTATGGGAAAGCAGTAAAAGCAAATTCTAGGAACTTGAATGCTCTTGGTAAATGGGGACAGATGGCTTATATCTTGGAAAACTATGATGATGCCTTAGCATCATTTGAAACCATAACTAAACGAGAATCATATAATGAAATAGCCTGGCACAATTTAGGTTTAACAAATTACAATCTTGGTTTTCAAGAAGAAGCAATAAGATGCTTAGAAACCTCGCTTACCTTTGATGATGAGAATGCAGATACTTGGTACACTTTAGCAACAATTTACACTGAGAATTATCTTCTAGACAAAGCCTTATTCGCTCTTGAACAAGCCTTAACACTTGATTCTGAATTGAAAGAAACCGCTAGAGATGAACAATCATTCCATTCACTTATGGATCTATCATTGTTCAAATATATGATACAAGTTTAAGTGAAAAAAAAGAAAAAAAGGGAAGTGGCTTCCCACATTGTTTTTTATATTCGATTCTAGGATTATGTTTAGAAGTAGGTCCAGAACCATGCTCCACCAAATATAGTAAATACTAAAATGATGTAAATTACTATACCAATTAGTGGAAGACAAAGCATAAGCCAACCCAAGATTCGACCTATTCGACCGTTGGATTCACCTGCTGTTCCTTTTGCAGAATAACCTGTTATTATAGCAACAATTGGACCAATACATGGTAGGACTTGTATGCAACCAAGAATTCCGAATATTAAAGATATAGTTCCCGTAGATGTGTCTTGTGGATTAGGCATTTTTTTAACTCCTTGTTAAAACAATTCATTTACCTTTTTTGTGTTAATAAAGATTACTCAGAAAGTTAGAGCAAGCTAAAAAGAGATAGAATCAGAATAGGATTGATAAGCAAGTCAGTGCTCCATCGCATTTTGTGAATTCTGAAACATCAATCGCTTTAACTTCAAAACCTGCTTCTCGTACGATTTCTACTGATTTTGGATATTTGCTGGGCATTATGGTTACACCATGAATTGTTAAGGTGTTTGCAGCATAAGATTCAGAACGAGGGATAATAACTTTAGTAAATTGCTTCAATTGTGGAATATTAGCGAATTTCTCAGCTACAGCCACAGTATTTTTTCCTAAGTAAGTGACATGACTCTTAAGATGCATGAATTCAGGGATAGGAATGGTTTCAACATGAACATCCAGAAAGGTTTGCATTTGATGGGCACCATCAATATTGGTTCTTTGAGATAAACCACAGATTAGATTATCTTCGAGATGGATGACATCTCCACCATCAATGGTTGCTGGATCAGAAGCAGCACCAACATTAAAACGGTCTTTGAGAACTTTTATGACCTCAATCTCTTCTCCACGTCTACTTTCCGCACCTATTCTGGTAATGAATGCTCTACTCTTATAAACGACAACAGTATCCTCAACGAAGCAAGCATCCGGTAGCTTGTCCTCTCGAGGTAAAGAAATAATCTCTAACCCAAGCTCTTCGAGGGTTTGACAATAGATTTTATGCTGATTACGAGCTTGACCGATGTTGATGTATCTCTTGAGAGGATGATCTGAAAGACAATTGTCATAACAAATACCTGGTTCTCTGACAATTGCATGCTTATATTTCATTTAATAGCACCCTTACATTAACCTAGAATTATCTATGATAAACTGAAATAAAAGCTTTAGCTGAGTAATAAAAGATGAAAAATGAAATGAATATTGTCTTTGTAGAGATTTCAATTCATTTCTTTAAAGTAACTAACCATTGCAATAAATTCATCACTTTAATCTTAGGATCTGGTTTTGCATCGAAATCAAAGTCATCATCGTCGAAATCCATTTCATCTCGAGCAATTGTGTCTCCTCCTCTGCCAAGGGTTAACTCACATGTGGGACAAAAAGTAAGGATTATTTCAGCTCCTGCTGCTTCTGCTTCTCGATACCTCTTCTTAGAAATTTCGATAGCGATTTCTGGATAAGACATTAGCATACCTGAACCTGCACCACAACAATGACTATCTAAGCCAGAATTTTCCATTTCAACAAAATCAATATTCTTGACACTTTTGATGATCTCTCGAGGTTCATCAATAATTCCTCCAAATCTGCCTAAATGACAAGGATCATGCCAAGTAACTTTGACCTTTTCTTTGCTTTCGAATTTTAATTTGCCATCTTTTACCATTTGATGGAGTTTGGTTATGAAGTGGATAGGTTTCGGTTTAAGAATTTCACCGAATTCTTCGACATAGGTTCTAAAACAAGTAGGACATCCGGTAACTAGTTCATCTACGTTAGCATCATTAAGAACTTTGGCTACAGCCTTCATTTTCTTTTTGAAATCTTTCTTGTGTCCAGAATCCCAAAGAATATTCATACAACAAGGCTCATCTTTGCCAAGGTATTTGTAGTCCCCAAGTAATTCTGCTATGAGCTTTAATGTTTCCTGTTGACTGATAGAATAAACACAACCACCATAAAGCAAAGTTTTGCTTTTTGGATTGGATTTCAATTCAGGGATTTCTCTCGATTCAGGAGATTTCTTGAATGGATTGCCGTATTTTTCGACTGAGTCAACACCACCTTCGAGATATTGATCAGTCATACCGGATTCAACAAGATCTGCTTTGAAATCTCTGAAAATTTGGGTATTGTCTAGAGCACAATTCTTCTCACAGTAACCACAGAGCAAACACGTATTGGCAAGTTTAAGGACTTCCTCGTCTACTTCGACTGAGCCTTCTATAATACCTCTAGCAACTAGGTTTCTTCCTCGAGAGGAGTATGTTTCTAAGCTTGTAACTTCATAAACTGGGCATTTTTGAATACAAAAACCGCAACGGGTTCGATTACAAGTATAAATTTCTTCTAAATGTTTCTTGGTTTCTTCTAAATCCATTTATAATCACTCCTCGTACCCGAACATTTTAATGGGGAATTTCTTGCCAGGATTCATGATACCATTGGGATCAAACACTTTCTTAATATTGAACATGTATTCATAGGCTTCCTGGTGTTCTAGCTCACCAATCCAAGGTGTTTTGAATTCTGAATCACCGATGTATGTTGCTGAAGTTCCTTCGAGTTTAATAGCAACCTCGCTCATCTCACGAACATAACTGTAAAAACCTTGAACGTTTTCTGGGTCCTTATCGTCAACGAAAACTGCAAAACTAACACTTGGGCTCAATCTATTTGGTCGTTCGTGATAGACACACATACCGAGGATTTGCTGGTTATATTTTCCAGCGATTTCTAGGAATGCTTTGTAAGCTTCTTCGATTTTACCAATAGGAATACCACAATCAACTGCACCGAACTTCTTCTCTCTTTGAGAATCAGGCCACTTCTGCCTGAAAGGAGTAAAGTCAACAGTATACTTTGAAGCCCACCAACCATCTGTGAGTTCTACCTCTTTTACTGGGAGACCCTTATGTCTTTCACAGATTTCAAGAGCATAATCTCGAGAGAACTTGACAACCTTATCATGATCCTCCATACTGGAAAAAGAAATACCTAGCAAAGCTTCTGCCCAATCAGGAATATCCGGTTCCTTGCCATGTTTCTCACGATAAGAATGAGTGTAGAAACCCAATCGCTTCTCGCAATTAATGTGGGCTGACTCCAATGCAAGCCCAGAATGCATAATATCTCGGATAGCATTCATTGAATCATCTAATGATGGGAATACCACCATGTCAACCATTCGTGTCTTCATGACCGGTATGAGTTTCACAGTTGCTTCAACAATAATGCCTAAGGTTCCTTCAGAACCAACGAGTAACCAGTTTAATTGATAACCAGAATTGGAGCATAAGGCTTTTCTACGTCCTGCTCGAACGATTTTTCCTTCACCGGTAATAATAACTGCATTAGTGAGATGATCAATCATTCGTCCATGTCTGATACCAAAAGCAGAATCATTATTACAAGTTATTGAAGAACCAACTGTAACTGCTTTCTTGCTTTCAGGTTCTTGAGGAAGATATAAACCGTATTTTTTCGCTGCTTGATTCAATTCCCAAAGAGTAATGCCAGCTTGAACAGTAGCAGTCATGTTGTCAACATCAATTTCAAGAACTTGATCCATACCTTTTGTTTCAAAAGCAATGCCACCATATATTGGGACGGCTCCACCTCCCATGCCTGTAAGGCCCCCCATTGGGGTAACTGGGATGCGGTGTTTATTTGCGATTTCAACAATTTTAGCACATTGCTCTGTTGTTCTTGGTCGAACAACTACATCTGGCAGATGAATATTCTTGTCATCTCGAGGAGACCAGTCTCGAGAATAAGCCATCCGATGGATCATTTCATCGAAAATGATGTCATCGCCAACTGCTTCTTTTAACTCCTTGATAATCTCCGGAGTTATTTTTCCAAACTTCATTTTTTACATTCCTAGAAGTAATTATTTAATCCGTGTATAGTTTGAGTGTCTTTTTTTTAAAAGTAACTATACACTTTCATTTCGAGAGATTTAATGACTATGAAGCAATTTAGAATTTCAAACCGATTAATTCTGCGACTTTCTGTATTAAAGCAGTCATTTCACGATTATGATAATTGATTCTTCGAAGGAAACTATACATCGTAGCACTGTCAATATTGTTTTCATTAATGAACTCAGCTCTTTCTTCCAACCATTGTTTTAGTTGTTTATCTGATTCTACATTTATTGCTTTGAATTCCTTCAATAGATCTTTGAATTGATTCTCAGAAACTTTTGGATTTAGTGCTTTGGCAAATCGACCTGCTTCAGCAAAATAATCATCATACTTTGTTCTGTCTTTCTTACTCTCAAAAAGGAAGCCACGAGCAGTGCGACCAAAATAGGCAATATTATGTCTCCCTTCATGTAATGTTGCAACTACATCTAATAAACCAAAATCTTGCAGTTTTTGTAAGTGAAAATACATGCTTTGCAGCTTCATTTTTTCATCGAGCTTCTTATTAGCCATATCTAGAAGTTCCTTAGCAGAGAAGGAATGACGAATTCTTTTAGTTCCATTAATCCATTTTTCTTCCTTGCCCTTCCTAATAAAGTAAATAATTAAATTTCTAACCTCATGAGTTAAAACTTCCTCACCTGGAATATCTATACTTACAACTAAGGGCAGTTTCTCCCAATAACTATAGAGTAATTCTTTTTTCTCTAACTCTTTCTTGCTTTCTTTCTTGCTCATGGACTCACCTTCTTTAACTCTGCTTTTAGAATCCTAACCGAAATATATATAAGTTTCGACCATTCAATAGTTACTTGAATGGTACCGTTCAACTAGTGATTGAATGGTTCAAATTCGCTTTGAACAATAAAGGTGTTTTGAAAAATGAAGACAAGAGTATTAGGTAAAACAAAATTGAAAGTTAATTCGATAGGAATGGGTTGTTGGGCAATAGGAGGACCATTCTACCATAGTGGTGGTAAAATAATTTCTTATGGTCAAGTAAAAGACGATGAGTCTATACAAGCATTGGAACGAGGAATAGAATTAGGGGTAAATCTCTTTGACACAGCCAACAATTATGGTGGAGGAAGAAGTGAGAAAGTTCTTGGGAAGGCTTTGAAAGGTAGAAGAGATGATTTTGTCATTGCAACTAAATTTGGAACTGTTTGGGATTTCGATTCAGGTGATCCGGAAGTTCCTATGCGATTAGTTGGAAGGGATCACACACCGGAGGGAATTCGAAAAGCGTGTGAAATAAGTTTACAGAATCTGCAAACTGACTACATTGACTTTTATCAGGTTCATTCCGGAAACATGACTTCAGAAGAAGCAGTAGATGTTGTAACCACTTTAGAAGAACTTGTGAGTGAAGGAAAAATAAGATACTTTGGTTGGAGTACTGATCATCCTGGTCGAGGAGCAATGCTAGCCCATGGTAAGCATTTCGCTGGAATGCAGTTTCGATTAAATATGATTCATAGTAATAATGAAATGCTGAAATTCTTGGATGAAAACAATGGCTTTGGTCTCATTAAGAATCCTCTCAGTGGTGGATTACTAACCGGGAAATACAAAGATGATTCTAAAGTGCCTCGAGATCATAACTGGCATGGAAGAGACTTCACTGAAGGAAGAATAGGTCAAACAAGAGTAGTTTTAGAAGAATTACGAGAGCTACTGGCTAATGATGGGAGAATTCTTGTTCAAGCTTCACTTGGTTACATTCTAGCAAAACATGATCGATTGATTCCTATTCCTGGTTTTAAAACAGTGAAGCAAGCAGAAGAGAACTCCAAAGTTATTGAGTTATGTCCACTATCAAATAAACTTGTTTCACAAATCGATAAGTTGTTTGCTGAGATACAAATAGATCAATCACAAGTTGAAGGATGAAGAAAATGAAACGAAATTTAGGAAAATCAAATATCAAAGCAAGTGCCATTGGTTTAGGTTGTTTCCCCTTAGGGGGCCTCTTTTATCACAAAGGAGAACCTTGGTCACATGGAGAAGTAAATGAAAAGGTTGGAGTAGAAGCAATAAAAAGAGGATTGGATTTAGGTATCAATCTCTTTGATACATCAGATGTTTACGGATGCGGAAAAAGTGAAAAACTCCTTGGAAAAGCAATCAAAGGCAGAAGAGAAGAAGTGGTTATTGCTACAAAGTTTAGTTCTGTTTGGGATATGAATTCAGGAGATCCTAAAGCTCCTTGTCAATCAACAGGTGAAAAGAATATTACACCAGAGTATATTAGGAACTGCTGCCAAGAAAGTCTCAAACGATTACAAACAGACTACATTGATATCTATCAATTGCACTGGTCATCAATGAACGTAGAGGAAGCAGAAGGAGTACGCAATGTTTTAGAGGAATTAGTAGGTGAAGGACTAATTCGAACTTTTGGTTGGAGTACTGATTCAATTGAACGCGCAAAAGCTTTCGCTGATAGTAAGAATTGCTCTTCAATGCAATTCTCAATTAATTTTACTCGCTCAAATACCTCAATGTTAGCATTACTTGATGAATATGAACTCGGTGGATTGATTAGATCTCCTCTTGGTATGGGGATATTAATTGGTAAATATAACGAGAAAAGTGTAGCATCAAAAGATCATTACTTACAAAGAGTAAAATTTAGCGATGAACGTTTTGTGAAAACATTCGAAGCAGTGAATGCTGTTAAGGAATTAATGACTAGCGATGGAAGAACATTAGCGCAAGCAGCATTAGGTTATATTTTAGCTCAGCATGAACGAGTTATTCCAATTCCTGGTTTCAAGACTGTGAAACAAGTAGAAGATAACGCAAAAGCTATGGATTTAGGACCGCTATCTAAGAAAGTAATGAACCAGATTAATGATATCTTTTCGGGTTTACGTATGGATATGAGTAAAGCGTAATGAAGTTGGAGGAATTACATGAAGTATAGAAACGTAGGAAAACATGGTGTGAAAGTCTCAGAAATTAGTATCGGAACGATGTACCATGGTTCAAAAGTAATGAAAGAAAACGCTCTGAAATGTTTAGAAGAAGCGCACAACCAAGGAATAAACCATATTGATAATGCAGACAGGTATGGATTGTTTGATGATATTCAGATGGAATTCGAGAAGCGAATAAGGTCAGAAGCAATAGTTGGAGAATTCCTCAAGGATCACTCTCGAGAGGATTTCGTGATTAGTAGCAAAGTATGGTTCAAAATGCGTGAGAGTGTGAATAGTGAAGGATTAAGTCGGAAACACATTAAAGAAGGAATACAAGATTCGCTAAAGCACTTGCAAACAGATTATCTGGACATCTATTATTGCCATCGAGCTGATTATTCAACTCCATTGGAAGAAACAATCTCAGTAATGACAAATCTCATCGATGAAGGATTAATACATTACTGGGGAACAAGTCGCTGGCCAGCAACTCTCATAGAACGAGCAATAGGTTTAGCGAAGAACCTAGGTATGTATCCTCCTCATGTGGAGCAACCAAAGTATCATATGTTGGAACGGTATATCGAAGTTGATATTCTGGAAATTGCTGCTTTTCATGGTTTAGGATTAATCGCTTATCAACCACTCGCAGGTGGAGTGTTAACAGGGAAATATCTCGAAAAGATTCCAAAAACTAGTCGAGCTGCTAAAAGTGGATATCAAGCTGGTATGCTTAAACAATATGGTGATAAAGTATCCCAACTTGTTCCTTTAGCTGAGTCACTAGAGATACCATTGAATCAATTCGCAATAGCTTGGACACTTCAAAAACCAGAAATTAGTTCAATAATTATTGGTGCTTCCAAACCGGAACATGTTGCTTCTAATGCTCAAGCAAGTGAAGTAACGCTAAGCAAAGATATCATCGAGAAAATCGAAGAAGCATTGAAAGATAGCTGATTTTGATATTAAATAAGGGTAAATCTTGAAATTTTTCTTGAGAAAAAGATTTATCCTATCATCTTAATCTATTTGTTGGGGTTGTTATTTTGTCATCTGAATTGGAGAAAGAAATAGAAGAAGTAGAATCACTCATCTATAAAGGAGAGCTCAAAGAAGCACATAAGATAACAAAGGATTTGCTAAAGAAAGAAAAATTAACCAAAGAAGTAGAGCTGCAAATAGTGGTCCTACAAAGTGAAATAATGACTTACTTTGCGAGATTTACTGATTCTCTTAAACTATCGGAGAGAGTTCTCAAAGAAAGTGAAGCAATTGAGAATAATCTCTTGAAAGCTGATGCTTATCTTCAACTAGCAATGTGTCATTATAATTTAGGTCGATTCAAAGAAAGCCAAGAAGCTTCAGCAAAAGGTTTAGAATTAATTGAAGATGATGAAAAGTATGAATTGAAACATGTCGCTCAAACTAAGATCTTACTACTTTTACAACAAGGATCTTTAGCATTTGAGTTTGGGGATAGTTCTAAAGGCATGGAGTTATTTGAAGCAGTATATAAATGTGCATTAGACACTAAACTTGATTATTTAATTGCATTCGCAACAGGTATTTTAGGTCAGGGTAACTTGTTCGCTGGAGAATATGAAAAAGGTGAAAAATATGTTGATAGTGCAATGGAACTCGCCCAATCTATTGAAAAGCACTTGTTTATACTTTATACCTATTTTACTTATGCTACAGCAAAGCAAGTAGTTAGAAAATACGACACAGCACTAGCGTATCATCAAAAGGGAATTGAGCTTTCACTGGAAACGGGTGCAAAATTATTTCTCTATATTTTTTATGGCCATTCAGCACTAATATATAGAAGCCGATACGATCTAGATAAAGCTTTAGAATACAATAATCTAGCTTTAGAAGTTTCGCCTACTGGAAAGTATCTTTTGCTTCTTAATACTGGTTCCATTTATTTAATGAAAAATGAAATTGAAAAAGCAAATGAATATTTCCAAAATGGATTAGAGGATAGCAAGAAAACAGGTGAAATAAGAATAAGACCTAGTCTACTCTATAACTTGGTTTTATCATTCTTATTACTCAAGGATATAAAACAAGCAAAGAAGTATCTGCAGGAATTAAAGGAACTCAGTATTGAAGCTGGTTTTGATCAAATTACTAGAACATATCAACTAGCTAAAGTTCTTGTTTTGAAGGAAAGCACTCGTATTCAAGATTGGCTCAAGGCTATTGAAATTCTTGAAGAACTGATTGCTTCTGGAAAACTAAAAAAGGATTCTCAAATAGATGCCCTCTACCATCTTGTAGAAATTCGACTAAAAGAATTACAGGTTACTGCTGATCAAGATATATTGGTAGAAGTTAAAAAACAGATTGAAATCATACAAAAGCATGCTGAAGAAAGACAGCAATACACTATGATTGCAAATCTGTATCGGTTAAAATCACAACTAGCCTTGGTTGAATTGGATGCCGAGAAATCAGTTGAATTACTTATTACTGCTAAAACACTAGCAAAAGAAAAGAACTTGCATTTCATTTTAAAAAATATTCAGGAAGAACAAGCAAAACTCGAACAACAGCAAAACATGTGGAATCGATTGAAGGAACAGAAAGCACCTTTGAAAGAAACCCTGAAAGAAGTTCATTTAGATAGTAGTGCTAAGAAACTTGCAAGTGAAACTATCTTAGAAGTTCGTGATGAGAGAACTGGCGATGTCATCGAGTACCGGAAGCTTTTCGCTTTAAAAATTTAAGAAAAAGATTTATCCTATCATTTTTACTATATTAGTAGAGGGAGCACCTTGTCTACTGATATCAAGAAACAACTGGAAGAAGTTGAACAGCAACTTATACTAGGTAATTTTAACGAAGCTATTGAAGCTATAGATGATTTGCTTGACTCAAAGAAACTACAAAAAAATGATCACTTAGTATTTCTAGCTCAAAAAGGTGAGATATTAATATACCAAGGGAAAATAGAGGAAGCATTGAAGCTAGCAGAAGAAATTTTTAATGAAAGTAAAAAACAAAATTTGGACTTATTGCTTTTGGATTCCATAATCCTGAAAGGAATAGTATTCTTTTATCAAGGTGAATTAAAAAGACTAAACAAAGAAATCGAGGAAGGAGAGAAAATAATAAGGGAGCTAGATTCATTACCAACAAAGATTTTTGCTAAACGAAAAGCGTATATTCTTCTCTTAAAGGCTAATAGTAATGCATTTCTCTTTAATATAAAACCTGCAAAAGAATTAATGTTAAAGAGCATAGAATTCATTGAAATAACTGGAAATAAATTTCTTATATCAGTTTTTTCTTCATTTTTATCCGCAATTTACGGACAATTAAATGAGCTTCAAAAATCAAAGGAATTTTCCAAAAGAGGTTTACTTCTAGCTAAAGAGCTAGGTAATAAATTTGCTCTATCATTAGCATTATGGGGGAGTGCTCGAGTACCATATATGGAAAGAAATTTCAAAAAATGCAAGGACCTTTTTGAACAAGCCTTGGAAATTATGGATAAAATAGGTAATAAGATGTACATTAGTATTATTTCAAATGATCTAGCAGTATCTTATGCATCTATGTTCGATTATGAGAATGCTTTAAAGTACTATCTAAAAGCTCTACCCTACGCAGAAAAATTTTTACAGTTACTTCTCCATCTTAATATTCATTTAATATACCGTCGATTAGGGAAAAATGATTTAGCTATTAAGCATTTAAAAAGTAGGTTTAAACTTGCACAAGATTTGAATCTTCCATTATATCAATCTAGAACATTATATTATCTTGTAATGACATTAACTGATTTGAAAGAAACAACTAATGCTCAAGAATATCTTGAATTAATGAATCAAATAAGAGAGCAGAATCAAGACGAAAAGAAATTTTCTTTGAACTATCAGTATGCTAAAGCGTACTTTCTTAAATCAAGTGATAGAATGAAAGACTGGACTGAAGCTTCTAAAATATTCGAAGAATTATTGAATGAAGATGAAGAAAATATTTCCGGGTGGACTAGATTATCCTTACTACTATATACCTCTGAGCTTCTTTTCAAGGAAATCCAAATGACTGGAAACGAGGAATTATTGAAAGAACTAAAACAAAATATCGAGAATGTCCTTTCAATTGCTAAAAAGGAACATTATGAGCTTCAAGAGATAAATGCTTTGAATCTGAAAGCACAAATTGCCTTGATTGAACTTAAACCAGAGAGAGCTAAAGAAATTCTTGTTCAAGCAATTGAAATTTCCAAAGAAAAAAAGCATCAAGTAATGGAAGAAGAATTACTCGAAGAGTTGAAACAGCTTGAGGATCAATTCGATTTTTGGATGAAATTTAGTGAGAAGAAGCAACCATTAACTGTAAGTGTTAAACACGTTTCTTTAGGAAACACAATCAGAAAGATGGCTCAGACTACTGACATCGAGGTTAGAGATGAGAAATCCGGAGAAGTTATTGAATATCGAAGGTTGTTTGAAATTTCAATATAGGAATTCACTTGTTTATTAGAGAGAAATCCTTTAGTAAAAGAAAGAAGTAATCATCTAGGGGTTGTAATTTTGCCTTCTGAAGTGGAGAAAGAAATAGAAGAAGTAAAAAGACTCATTTTTAAAGGAAAGCTCAAAGAAGCCTATACTAAAACTAAAAATCTACTGAAGAGAGACAACTTAACTAAAGAAAAAGAACTTGAAATCGTTGTTTTGCAAAGTGAAATTAAGAATTATCAAGCATTATATACTGAATCTCTAAAACTTTCAGAAAAAGTACTTAAAGAAAGCGAAGGAATTGAGAACAATGTGTTAAAAGCTGATGCTTCAAGCGCAAAAGCATTATCACTCTACAATATCGGCAAATTCAAAGAAAGCTATGAAGCAACAAAAAAAGGGCTGGAATTTATCAAAGATGATGAGAAATTTGATTTAAAGCTAATAGCACAAACTAAGGTATTGTTGCTTTTGAATTTGGGAACGTTGGAATTTGAGTTTGGAAATTTTCAAGAAGGCAAGAAATTATTTGATGAAGTACATGAATTCACTTTGAAAACCAAAATTGATTACTTGATTGGATTAACAAAAGGCATTCTAGGTCAAGCAACTATGTTCATTGGCAATGTTGAGAAAGGTGAAGAATATGTTGATAGTGGATTAAAAATCCTGGAATCTCTTGAGAAGCACTTTTTCATAATTTATACTTATTTCGTATACGCAACTGTAAAACAATTGGTCAGAAAATTCGATGTTGCACTAGAATATCATCAGAAGGGTATTGATCTCTGTTTAGAAACAGGAGCGAAAGTATTGCTTTATGGTTTTTATACTCATGTAGCACTTATTTATGCTAATCGATACGATTTGGATAAGGCTTTAGAGTACAATGAACTAGCACTAGAATTAACACAAACCGGAAAAGCTGTTCTGTACATTAATATTGGTGCCATCTGCTTGTTGAAAAATGAAATAGAAAAAGCATATGAAAACTTCTTAGAAGGCTTAGCTGATAGCAAAAGAACAGGTCAATTTAGAATGGTACCTGGTCTCCTTTATCATTTGGTCTTGTCGTCTATTCTACTAAAGAAGACTGATCAAGCAAAAAAATATTTGGAAGAAATAAAAGAACTAACAAAGGAATCGAGTTTTGAAAAAATAATTCCGTCTTATCAACTTGCAGAAGTTCTCATTCTCAAGGAAAGCACTCGAATTCAAGATTGGTTTAAGGCAATTGAAATTCTTGAAGAGATTGTAAAGGAAGGGAAATTATCTAAAGATTCCCAAATTGATGCCCTCTTCCATCTTGTAGAAATTCGACTAAAGGAATTACAGGTTACCGCTGATCAAGATATTTTAGTAGAAGTTAAAAAACAGATTGAAATCATACAAAAGCATGCTGAAGAAAGACAGCAATACACTATGATTGCAAATCTGTACCGTTTGAAATCACAACTAGCCTTGGTTGAATTGGATGCTGAGAAAGCAGTTGAATTACTTATTACCGCTAAAACACTGGCAAAAGAAAAGAACTTGCAGATGATAGCTTCTAATATACAGGAAGAACAAGCAAAACTTGATCAGCAACAAAACATGTGGAATCGAATGAAGGAACAGAAAGCACCGCTTAAAGATGTCCTGAAAGAAGTTCATTTAGACAGTAGTGCTAAAAAATTTGCAAATGAAACAATTCTAGAGGTACGCGATGAAAGAACTGGGGATGTCATTGAGTACCGGAAGCTGTTTTCTCTGAAGATTTAGAGAGAAAGATTTTTCCTTGAAGAATAAATAAGATAAAGCGAGGTTTGGTATTGTCATCTCCTAACCAGAAGCAGTTTGAAGAGATATTACAACTGATTTCACTAGCCAAATTTAAAGAAGCACTTGATCTAGTTAATAAGGTTTCAAAAACGAAAGAACTTAGTAAAGAGGATCATCTTGAATGTCTGCTTTTTAACAGTGAAATTGAAAATAAATTGGGAAATTACAAAAAATCCTTGCTTATAGCAGAAACGGTATTAAAAGAAAGTAAAGAATTGAAAAATGATAAATTAATCATCAAATCAATTTATTGGAAAATTGTAGGATTCTATATTTTTGGTAATATAAGAAAAAGTCTTGCTTTAATTGAGAGTACTATGAAGACAATGACTGAAAAAAATCTGCTTGATGATGTTTCATTAAATAGATTTAGCATTCGATTTTTAGGTATGAAAGGATTTATTCTTGCTAATACTGGCAATTACAAAATTGGTCTAGAGTTAATACAACAAGCTACTGTGATGGCAGAAAAAGCTAATGATAAACAAGTTTTAGTTTTCTTTACCACCCATTTGGGTCTGTATAATTTATTTTCTGGTAATAATAAAAAAGCAGAGAAGATTCTTAAACAAGCTCACAAAATCGCTATGGCCTTAGGTAATAAACAGGAAATTGCATTAGCAATTATGCGAATGGGGGTTTTAAAAACATATCAACTTGAATACAAAGAAGCTTTAGAATTATATTTCGAAAGTATTGAGATAATGGAAGAGACAGGATCAACCTATCTTCATTTTGGAACCTATTTGAACATTGGTGCAGCTTATTCTGCACTTTTCCAATTTGATGATGCAATAAAATACCTGAAGAAGGCTTTAACCTTTGAGAGTGGTTTTGACTTTATGATTTATACAAACCTTGCTGAAGTTTATTACTGGAAAAATGAATTAGATCTTGCTCTGGAATACTATTTGGGTGCCTTAAAGAGGAGTATTGAAATCCAGGATAGAAGATATCATCCAATAATTCTCTACAGTTTAGTCAATATTTTCGTTCAAAAGAAGCAATTCAAAGAGGCTCAACAATATCTAAATCAACTTGAGAAAATTAGAGATGAAGAAAAATTAAAGCAATATGATGAGTTATACAAATTTGCATCAATTCAATACTACAAAGCAAGTACAGACATACAAGATTGGAGTAAAGCAGTTGTCTTCGCAGAGAAATTCTTATCAGGAAAGGAATCTTTTGCAGAATGGCGTGTTGATGCTCTCTATTCAATTTTAGAAATACGCTTACGAGAATTGCAAATCAATGCTAATGAAGAAAGTTTGATTCAAGTTCGAAAACAAATAGATGAGGTTTTCAAAGAAGCAGAAGAGAATCAACAACATAACATGATAGTAAACTTATTCAAACTAAAAGCTCAACTCGCATTAGTAGAACTAGATGTGAAAAAAGCAATCGATTTGTTAATTACAGCTAGAACGATTGCTATTGAGAAAAGCCTAGAATTGCTAGTCGAAGAGATCACTGAAGAACAAAAGAAACTAGAAGAACAAATTAGTATGTGGACGAAGTTTCAAGAACAGAATTTACCTCTAGTTGATACTTTGAAGCAAGTTTCTCTTGAGAGTACTGTCCAGAATATCGCTAAAGATACCGTCGTGGAAGTTCGCGATGAGGAAACCGGGAAAACAATTGAATACCGTAAGCTTTTCACTTTGAAGATTTAATTGGTCAATTTGTTTTTTTATTTTTTTTACAATGTATATAGGTAGTTACTTAAATTCAGATAATATCGATTCCATACATCTTTTGTATTTATCAGGAGATACGTCTAATGGCAAAAGCAACTAAGATACATATGAATCCATATGAAAAGCTGTCTCAAACACTCAATACCATCCCGAATGGTTTTATGACGCTTGAAGACGGAACTCATTTGAGAATGCTCGAGTGGATTTATGAGCCTTGGGAAGCAGATTTAGCAAGCAAAATGAAACTCGCAGGCGAAACACTTAGAAGAATGGCTAGACGTCTCAGATTGCCAAGAAAAGACTTGGCTAAGAAACTATCAATAATGAAAGAGAAAGGGCAATTACATATCATTAAAACAAAAAGGGGAATAAAATACGGGTTATTACCATTTGTTATTGGATTATATGAAGAACAAATTCATCGAATGGATGCTGAATTTGCTCAGTTGTTTGAAAACTATGTCCAGAAAACACGAGGGGAATTACTCTTCACTTCAGAACCGCCCATCCAAAGAGTAGTACCAGTAAATAGTGTGATAAAAACTGATCTCAAAATACATACCTATAATCAAGCAGAAACATTAGTTCAAGAAGCAAAAAGCTGGGGAATAAGAGACTGCATTTGTAGAAAACAACAAACATTGATAGGGAACGGATGTGAGTATCCCCTAAGTATTTGTTTATCATTTTCCTCCAGGAAAAATGCCTATGAAGATAATAATGCTACAAAACCAGTTACCAAAACTAGAGCACTTGAATTACTGAGAGAAGCTGAAGAAGCTGGACTCATTCATACAACAATGAATATTGAAAAAGGGCAATCTTACATCTGCAATTGTTGCACCTGTTGTTGTGGGATATTACAAGGATTAGTTAAATACAACCAGCCTAATGCTTTTGTAAAATCAGATTATGTTTTGAGTATTGAAGAAGAATCTTGTTCTGGTTGTGGTAAATGCATTGATCGTTGTCAATTTAACGCTTTAACGATTACTGACAAGAAATGTCAGGTAGATGACAAGTGCGTAGGGTGTGGCGTTTGTGCTTTGGTTTGTCCACAAGAAGCAATGTGTCTTATCCCTAGGGATAGCAAAGATATTTCGAAACCTCCAAGAAATATTCTCTTCTGGATGATAAAGCGAGCTTTCAAACGAAGAGTTAACCCAATTAAAGTTTTAATTTAACAAAGAAATTAATTCCTTTATACCATATAGACAACTTTATTTTCAATATCAAACTCTCGTATAATTGAATCTTAATGTCAAAAGCTCTATTTCTTGAACCTCATTATGGAGACATTGCTTGGTCTTGTAGTGGATTGGTAGGCCAAAATAGAGAAGATTCTATTATAGTATCTATTTTTCCTCCTAAAAGAAGGTATTACAGAATACAATTCAAAGGGATAAAATATCGAAGGAAGAAACGTGAAGAATTGAGATTTGGGAATATTTTAGGTGTTAAAATAATTTACCTCAAATTTAAATCAGCTTTCCTTCGAGGTAGAAACCTAGAAGATCTTTTTGATAAAATATTGAATCCAGTTGAAGAAGAACAAGTTCTGCAACTCAGGAAATATATTTCAGATTTTATCAAAAAAGAAGATATTCAAGAGATTTACTGTCCGATGGCTCAAAGAAATCAAATAGATCATTTAATCGTAAAGAAAGCGGTAGCAGGTTTAAAACAAACAGAATTTGATATTTATTACTACGAAGATTTCCCAAACTTTTTGCCAGAATCTAGAAAGCTACAAGTAAGCACAGCTCTTAAAGCTATTAAGGTGGATATTTCAGAGGTTATAGATGAAAAGATACAAGGAATACTCCAATACGATTCGCTTGTTGAGCCTTACTTCAAATCTAAAGAAATATTGGTTCAGCTGATAAGAAATACACCTTTCGAGACTTTCTGGAAAGAAGATATATAGTTTCTTTTCTTGAAAAAGAGAAAAAGGAAAATTGAATTTTTTATTCAATTTACTCTTCTATTCGTTCTAACTTGAATACTACAGGTTTTAAGCCATCAGAACAGGCAGAATACTTGAATCCTGCTAAATCTCCACCAGCGAAATCTCCTCCCATGGTTAGAATAGCTACATCTCGGTAAATATCGACCCATGCCCAACGACAGAAACCTTCTGGCATAGTAAGTTCGTCTTCGACTATGAATTCTTGTCCTACTTCTACTATTGTACAATCCTTCATTTCTGTTCCACTTGGAAATTTAAAGTAATGTCCAAGAACATCTTTGGAGCTAAATTTCTTTAAAACAGTTATTTTTATTTTAGATCTCATATTTAATCACCATTAATTGTTTTTCATTTTTTGTCGTATAGAATTCAAAGATATATTTTACAATTCTTTAAAGCTAATTTATCAATGCTATCTTTATCCAGAGTTATCCACCAATTTGGTTCTATCCAAAGACTTTGTAGCTTAGGAAGTTTCCCAATTGATTCTGGTAGAGAACTCATAGAATGTCCTTTCAAGTTTAATTCTACTAAATTTTTGAGTTTTTCAAAAGTAGTCGGTAATGACCCCAGATAATTCTTGTATAAATGCAACCGAGAGAGATTTGTTAGATTTCCAAATAATTCAGGTAATCCATTTATTTCATTAAAATTTAGACTCAACTCTTGGAGATTTTGTAAATTGCATATGCTTTCTGGTAAGTATTTCATACGATTATCATTACCATTCAGATATCTCAAGTTTGATAATTTTCCAATGTTCTCAGGTAGATCTACTATCTGATTGTTCGCTAAATTAACTACTTCTAATTTCTTAAGATTTGTAATACTCTCAGGTAGTGTTGTCAATTTATTATCATTGAGTAAAAGCACTTTGAGATTGGCGAGCTTTCCAATGTTTTCAGGTAATGATTCTAATTGATTGTTATCCAAGTATAGTTCTTCTAAAGCTTTCAAGTCGCCAATATTCTCTAGAAGTTTCGTTAGTTGATTTCCATTTAATCTCAGAACTCTTAATTTACCTAGTTTACCAATACTTTCAGGAATTGTTGTTAGTTGATTATTCATTGCATAAAGATTATTGAGTTCTGTTAATTCTCCAATACTTATTGGTAGTGATACAATTAGATTGTTGGAAATCATCAAATCATGTAATTTTGGTAATTTTGTTATACTATCAGGAATAGAAGTTAATTTATTCCTCTCTGCATGCAAACCAACTAGATTTGCACAATTACCAATACTATCAGGTAAGGATATCAGTTGATTATCACTGAAATTTATATTCCTGAGATTACTCAGGTTCCCAATACTATCTGGTATAGAGATCAATTGATTATCATCTAAACGAACTAATGTGAGACCAATCATATCTCCAATACTGTCAGGGATAGTTACTAATTTTGTATCTTCTAATGCAAGAAATCTTGTTTTAGTAAGTTTACCAATGGTATCAGGAAGATATTCAAGTGGACCATATTCAAACCAAAGTTCCTCAATGTTAGTTAGTTCACCAATCCAATCCGGACATTTTTTAACTTTAGTTTTATTGAAGCACAGAAACTCCAATTTCTTTAGTTTTCGAATACAATCAGGTACAGAGGAAAATGCACTACCTCGAAAATTCAAGTATCTAAGTTCGGTGAGTTTTTCAAAACTATCTGGTACAGATGCAAGTTGATTGTTACGAGCAACAAATTTCTCAAGATTCTCAAGATCTCCAAAATTATCTGGTAGTTTAGTCAAATCCTTTTTGAATAATCCTAGTTCAACAACTTTCTTATCTCTAGCAACAAATCCTGTTGTTTCTCTACCTATGCTTTCAACTTCAGCCAATGGTTTCCCGACTATCTTTTCTAATTGTCTTAAAACATTCACATCTCGTTCAATTAATTCAATTTTATTATACTTTCTAGTTGAAAATTCAGTCATTTTCCTCACTCAATTAGTTGAATCTGCATTAATCTTCTATACGTTCTAACTTGAAAACGACAGGTTTCATCCCATCTCTGCAAGTTGTATATGTGATATTAGGTTCAGTATGTGTGAAATCTCCCCCACAAGAAAGAACAGAGATATCCTTAAACAAATCATTCCAGCCCCAGGAGCACTTGAAATCCTCCGGTGGATCAGCATAGATAGTTTTCACAATTATCTCTTGACCATCTTTGAATAATGGACAAGCAACCATTTTCCTACCATCTGGGTAGGTCATTTCTTTTCCGAAAATTTCTTCCGGACTAAATCTCTTGAATACTGTTATTTTTACTTTGTATGCCATTTAGATCACTCTACTCGGTTATTCGTTCTAATTTGAAAATGACAGGTCTAATACCATCATGACAAACACCATAAATAGTATCATCTCCAGTCCAATCTTCTATTCTCCCACCCAACCTAAGGACTTCTACATGTTTATTTATCGCATAAAATGCATGTTGACAAATGAACTCTTCAGGCATTGCACCTGTTTCTAGTATAATGAATTGATCTCCTTCAGAGAAGAAACCACATTTTGGGATGGGTTTACCTGATTCCCGAATGAAATCTTTACCAATAATGTCTTTTGGTTCGCACACTTTCTCTACGGTAATTTTCACTTTATATGTCATTTTTACACCTTCAATTAATGTTACTTATTTTTTCTTCAAGATAGGTCCCATGCTATCTAGAAACTCCTTTGTTGGATGTTTGACTTCTTTGTCAATCCTTGTATCATGAAAAACTTTGTCGCAATAAGGATCACCTTCAGCAACAGTATAATTTCTAGTCATTACAAAATGCTCATTTGACATTATAGTGTATTGATAATCCGCATAACAACAAATGACGTAAATTAATTCCTTATCTTTAATGTCATCTAGTGCTTCAACTGCAGGACAATTATCATTGCGGACAATATATACACCATTTTCCACTGTGCTATAAACTACAGCAAATTCCCCATCTGTACTAGTCTCTTGTTCTTCTAAATGTTCTTTGCTAAATTCATCCAGAGTATTATAGTGTTTAAAAGTTGATTTTGTATGTACGTAATATTGATCAAGATATTCCTTGTATAGCTCAATCCCCTCATTTCTTCCTAGTACGTCAATTAACGCTAGTAATTGATAATATTTATTGATAAAAACTGCACGCCAATTGATTCTACTAGGGATTTCTATTTGATCAACACTATTAAGTTGTTTTTTTGTTAATTCAAGAATTTGTATTTGTAAATCTAAATGTAATCTCGTAAGCTCATTTTGATCATTCAAGTTTTTATAATTAGATATCAAAGCATTAATCTCTTGCTTATCAACTGTTAAATCTTTAACAGCTACTTTGTCTTGTAGTTTTTTTGTCAGCTTTTTAACAAAATTCTCGTATTGCTCTTCTTTTTTCTCTTTAATTAATCTTAAAAGAAAATCTAATCTTTTGAATATTACATTCTCAAATGAATCAATTAGTTTTATTTTGTACATTTTATTAGTATTTATTTTTCCAAATTTATGAAATTTCATTTTCTCACCAATTAAGCATTCTTTCAAGATAGGACCAATTTTATCTAGGAATTCCTTTGTCGGATGTTTGACTTCTTTGTCTATTCTTGTGTCATGAAAGACTTTGTCACAATATGGATCGCCTTCAGCAATTGTAAAATCCCTTGTCATAACAAAGTGTTTGTTAGACATAATTGCATAATTGTAATCTCCATAACAACATGCTAGGTAAACCAGCTCTTTGTCATCAAAATCAATCATAGCTTCAATTGCAGGACAATTGTTGTTCCGAACAATATAAACACCATCTTTGACAGTGCTAATAAAAACATCAATTTCAGGATCGGTGCTCTTCACTGCATCGTCTATGTGGTCCTGTCTCATCTCTTCAAGTGTTTTGTATTTCTTGAATGTTGACTCCACAAAGAGATGATATTGATTGATATATTCCTTGAATAACTCGATCGCTTCTTCCTTCTCCATTATTTCTGCTAATGCTTGTGCTTGATAATAGCGAATTCCGAAAACAATTTGCCAATAAATCTTACTCGGAATCATTATTTCATTTGAGTTAAGGATATCTGTTACTGGTTTATCTAAAAGTTTAATTAGAAATTTGTAATGCAATATAACAAGTTCTTTATGTTTATTTATGAGGGTGAATTCTTCTAATTTCTTTGTAATTTCAAGTTTCTCGATTGGAGCGTCCAAATTCTCTGTCAACAATTTGATTTTGCTTTCTAATTGGTCAATGTATCTGGCATACAAATCATCATTTCTATCCTTGATAAAACCTAGTAAGAAATCCAATCTCTTCAAAATCACACTTTCTGCTAATTGTAGTGGATTGATTTTATATTTCTTGTCTGGATTTACTTTTCCATATTGTTGAAATTTCATCTTATCACCAATTAATTAATTGTATACTTTACATCCCTTCTTTTCTAGTTCAGCAAGAACTCCTTCCTCTCTTTCTTCTTGCCACCATTCGGCTTCTATCCATAAATACTTCAGAATTGGGAGTTTAAGAAGAACATCTGATATTTTATTTAGTTGAACTTGACTCAAATTCAGATGTGTAAGCTTCTTCAATTTAGCAAAACTATCTGGTATTGCATGTAACCAGTTTTTCTGAAAATAGAATTTCTCCAAATTTACTAAATTCCCAAAGTTTTCGGGAAGAATACTTACCTCATTAAAACCAAGTCTTAGTTCTTGAAGGTTTTCTAACTCTCCTAAGCTTTTAGGTAATTCCTTCATTATATTGTCTCTTAAATCAAGATAATAAAGATTAGATAAAAGTCCAATTTCCTCGGGCAATGAGAAAATGAAATTATCTGAGACGACTAATTTCTGAAGATTCTTTAGCTTTCCAATAGTCTCTGGGAGAGTCTTTAAGTTATTATTATTTATCCACAGTTCCTGGAGTTTACTTAATTTCCCAATACTCTCTGGAAGCTCGGTAAGTTTGTTCCCATCCAAGTATAATTCCCGTAGATTTTTCAAACTCCCAAAATCCTCAGGAAGTTTCGTTAATTGATTGGCTGATAGTTTCAGAACAGACATTTTTGTAAGGTTACAGATGCTATCTGGGAGAGAAGTCAAGTTATTGTGATGGAGCATAAAATGGTCTATGTCTTTCAAGTTACCAATTGATTCAGGTAGATGAGTTAGTTTGTTCTTGTGTAACCATAAATACTTGAGATTTACTAGTTTTCCAAAACTTTCAGGGAGTTCTGTTAATTTGTTCCCAACAAAACGAGCTGATTTAATAGTTGTAATATTGCCATAGGTTTCTGGTAGCTCAGTTAATTGATTTCCATCTAAGGCGAGATAATCTAGTTTTAAATTACCAATACTCTCTGGTAATGATGTAAGATTATGATCATCTAATTGAATGCCAATAAGATTAGTAAGCTTCCCAATACTCTCTGGTAACTGTGTTAAACATCCTTCTTCGAGTAATAATTCCTTCAATGAGGTTAGGTTTCCTATTGCTTCCGGTAGTTCCTTTAATGGTCCAAATTCAATCCAAAGTTGTCTCAATTTGTTAAATTTACAAGCGCTTTCGGGAAATGAAGATACTTTTGTAGAATACAAACAAAGAACTTCTAATTCCGTTAAACCAGTAATATATTCAGGAACCTCATCTATAGGATTCTCAATTATATGTAGATATTTCAGTTTAGATAGTTCAGTAATTTCTTTTGGAATAGATGCAATAGGATTTGATCGAAACGCTAATCTTTCTAGATCTTTTAAATCGAAAACACATCTTGGAATTTGTTTCAAATTCTTATTAAAAAGACTTAATTCAACGATTTTGCTTTCTCGAACTACACAACCTAATTTTCGAGAAGCATACTGCTTTACTCGGGGAATTGTACAACCGATTATTTTCTCAAGCTTTTTTATGGTTTGTTCATCTTTTTTATTCAAAACAACTTCATTGCTTTTTTGTGTTTTTCCATCATTCATTTACACAACATCCTGAATTATTTATTGGATTTTATATTATCCCAAAATTCCTTAGGTGGATGAGTTAAATCCCAATCAACACTAGTATCATGGTAAATACAATCACAGTAAGGATCTCCTTCAACTACTGTGTGCTTCATAGTGAGAACGAAGCTGTCATTACTTCTTGTTGTTGCTGCCTGAAAGTCACCATAACAACAAATGAGGTATTTTATTTCAGTATCAGGTAAATCCATTAGAGCTTCTGCCCAAGGACAGTTATCTTTTCTAAAGAAAAATTTGCCATTTTTAACTTCACTTAAGAGTCCATACCAACCAATTGTAACTTCCTTCTTATCCTTTTCAAAATGATCTTTGAAGGCTTCCATTGTATCAAAGATCTTTCGATTTGGAGACAAATTATCATTGATGAATTTGGTAACATAAAATTTGTACAACTGAAAAGCTTCTTCTCGACCTATGGTTTCAGCTAAAACTAGCAAATTATAGTATTTTGGTATCAAAAATGAACGCAAATAATTCTTGTTGAGAATTTTTACTTTTTCATTTACCCAATCATCCTTTTCTGATACATGCAGCATCTGTAGAAAATAATTCAAACTGTTTTTAGCTAGTTCAGGATGTTCTTTCAATATATCAAAATTAGTTAGAAGTTCTACAATGTTTAGATTTTTTTCTGTTACGAAATCCTCTTCTATTAGCGACTTGAGTTTTAACTTTAAGTTATTTATGTAATCCTTGAATGAACTTGATTCCTTCTCCTTAATCAATCCTAATAGATAATTCAATCTCTTAAAAGGTGATTTTTGAGCAAAATCAATTGGTTGAAGTTCAACTTCTTTATCTAATAAGTTTGGAATTTCCTTCCCATATTTTTGAAATTTCATTTTTGTTATCCTCTTGTTTTCATTTCTTCTTTTGTTTATCTTGAACTGGCCACATATTATCAAAAAATTCCTTTGAGGGATGCTCTAGGTTCCAGTCAAATCTAATATCATGTTTCGCTCGAGAACAATATGGATCTCCCTGAGCAATAGTATGCTCCATAGATAAGATAGTATTTTCATTAGAATAGGTGAATGCGTTTTGATAATCACCGTAGCAACAAATGGCATATTTTATTTCTTGGTCAGGTAAATCAGTTAAAGCATCTATCCATAAGCAATTATCATTCCTAAAGACATACTTGGCTTTGGAGAGTAATCCAATAACCATAACCCAATCCGATGGGTACTGAACTGAATTTTTGCTTCTCTCAAAAGAATCCTCAAGTGTCGTAAAACTCGAATCCTGATCAGTTTTCTGGCTTCTAAGAAATTGCGAAATATATCTCTTAAAGAGTTTAATGCCTTCTTCTTTTCCAATTGTCTCTGTTAAGACTAAAAGAAAATAATAAGTTGGAATTAAGTAGGATCTGATATAATCTCCTTGTTTTATTTTTACTGTATCTTTCATCCAATTGATTTTTCCTGATAAGTTTAGCAATTGGAAACTAAAATTCAATGTATTTTCTAGAAGTTTGGGGTATTTGTTAACAAGTTTAGTTTCCTTAGTGGTTTTTTCTAAAATAGGTTTCTTGTCTCCAAGAAGATCCTCTTTTATTTGATCTTGCAATTTCTTCGTTAAATCTTCAATATATTTTTGCAAAATTTCTGGTTGTTTTGCTTCTATAAATTCTAGTAAATAATCTAATCTCTTCAAGCAGGCAAAATTGTTTCTATTATTGTTTGCTACATACAAAGCAGTTTCAAACGGTTGAATTTCAACAATCTTTTCCAGTACATTAGGATTAAATTCACCAATTCTAATAACTTCCATTTTTATTCACACTATTTTTCGATTATTTTCTCAAAGAATTCTCTAGGAGGATGCTTAATTTCATCTACGATGGTTTTATCGTGATACACATAGGAACAAAATGAATCCCCCTTAGCTATTGTTTCATTAAGAGTTAAAACAAAATTCTCGTTCCACATTCTTGCTAACGGTTCATGACAATAGCAGGAAATTGCATACATTAAATCCCCGTCGAGCTCTTCTAAATTATCTAAGTTCTGTACTTTTTCACAATTCCTACAAATCTTCATCCAATGACCATTTTCAACAGTGCTAATTAAACGAACTCTTCCATAGGGACTGTTTTCCGTCCAACGAATAAATTTCTGACGCATATCTTCTAAGTCTGTGAAAATATTCACTTGATTTTGATCATACACTTTGACATAATTATCAACAGTTTCCTTGTACAATTTTATAGCATCTTCTTTCCCTATAATCTCTACAAGTGTTGATAAATATAGATAGGAAAGATCATTCGCTGCGTGTACAAAATTCCTTGCAGGTATTTTGAATTCCTTATTTTGCCAGTACTCCTTGTCAGTAAATCCAAGAGTATCAACAAAGATGTTCAAGTGTATCAAAACTAAATCTTGATTTTCCGAGAGAAATTCACCTTGAGTAATTCTCTCTAAGATTTCTTCAGTTTTGTTTGTAAAATAACCTATCTTTGGTTTATCTTTTATTTTTAGAGTTATTTTTCTGATTAACTCATCATAGATGTCTGGTTTCTTCTTCTTGATATAACCATATATATTGTCCAATTTTTTGAAGAGGTTACTCTCTGCAAATTCAAAGGGGTTTGTTTTGATTTCCAAATTTTCTACTTCTTTTCCATATTCTTCAAATTTCAATATTAGTTCCTCCATATATAGACTTTAGATTCTAGCTTGTTTTCTTCTTACCAATATTTTTTGTGAAGTCTATTGATGGCATTTCCGGATTTTTGTGAACTCGAGAATCCCAATACAACTCATCACAAAAGGGTGCATGATGCAGTGTTTGTGATCTTCTCACTCTAATTATTCTTCCTTCATTGAAAACCGGAAGATCAGCACCATAACAAGAAGCATAATAAGCGATATCAGG
Source organism: Candidatus Heimdallarchaeota archaeon (assembly GCA_019058165.1). Lineage (GTDB taxonomy): Archaea > Asgardarchaeota > Heimdallarchaeia > JABLTI01 > JABLTI01 > JABLTI01. Next base: position 24,978 of record JAHLVZ010000009.1, on the reverse strand, counting down.
GTCATTGAAATCTTTCAACACTTCATGAGCAAAGCAACTGTCAAACCTAAAAACCATCATATGTTCGTCTAATTCGCAAGATGCAAAATCAGCCATACCATAATCACACCAGCTTTTGATTGCTTTTTCACAGTATTTCCTATTAGTGATATCTTCTTCCTCAGGTCTTTTCTTACTCACTTCTCTAATGATTCGAGTAAGAATTTCTGTGAAGAGTTTTACTCCTTCTTCTTTACCGAGTAACTCCGCAAATGATTTCACTCTATGATAGGATATTCTTCTAAAAGCCATTGAATGATTAAATCCATACACAAGGTATTTCTTCGGGTCATTTGACGATTTCTTCATTGGATTAGCATGAGTTAAGATGAACTTACGTGTCAATTTTCGGAGTTCAGGATATTTGTCTAGAAAATCAAATTTCTCCTCAATTTCTGGAAAGTCAAAATATCCTTCTTTCTCTCCAATTGACTCTAATGCGTTCTTTACTCTCTTTATTAAATGTTGAACGTATTTCTCAACAAATTCAGGTTTGATTTCTGTTAGATGTTTTAAAACAGAATTCATACTTCCTAGTTGACTTTGAATCCAGTTAACTGGATCTACTTCAGTTTCTGCTTTTGGATTATAACACTTATGATTTTTCATTTTCATTTTTCTCACCAATATTTCTTACTTCTTTTCCTCACCAATTTTCCTGATGAACTCAAGGGATGGTTGTTCAGGATTATTATGAACTCGAGTATCCCAGTACAATTCATCACAAAAATCAGCATGATGAAGTGTTTGAGTTCTTCTTAAGTGAATATATTGCCCCTCATTCCATTCAGCGATATCTCCAATGAAACAAGATGCAATATAAGCTATGTCTGGATCATTGTGGTGCTTCAGGACTTCATGGGTAACACATGTATCAAAGCGATAGATTACTTTGTTTTCATCATATAACTTGAATGTAAAATCACCCACTCCTGTTTTACACCACCACTTGACAGCTCTTTCACATCGAGACTTAACTGTATCCTTTTCATTAATTTCTTCTTTACTCTTCATCTCTTTGACAATTAGTTTGAGAATGTCTGTATAGAGTTTTATTCCTTCTTCTTTTCCGAGGATGTCCTCAAAAGCCTTAACTCTGTAGTAGTTCATTCCTTCCAATGCCAAAGCTCGATTAAGATTAGTAAATTCAGCTTTCTTCGATTGGATTTTGGAATCTTTGGGGATTGCTAATTTCATTGCCATGTAGCGGATTACTAAATTAGTCAGAAGATTTCCTTGTTTTAGTTGAGTTAGGTCTTTCTCTATTTTCTTTAATTTAACAGAGTTGGTATCAATGGAGTAGCCTTTTACTTCCCTAAGTAATCTCTTAATCAAAGCTTCAACGTAATCAGGGGCTAAACCATTTCGTAATTTCACAATGTGTTTTATTATATCATCCGTTCTTTTTATTGCCTCCCTCATTCTATCAGCTGGATTTAACTCCACGATAGCGTTTGCATTATAACATTTGTAATATTTTTCAACTTTCATTTTTTCACACCTTCCCTTGATATTCTTTGATAATCTTGTCCGGTTCTTCTTTCCCTAATTTTCGCATAAATCCTAATGGTGGTTGTTTCGCATCAGGATGGACTTCATTGTTCCAAAAGAACTCATCGCAGAATTCCCCCAGATGAAGAACTTGACTCCTCCTCCTTCGTCGAATTTTTGTAGACCTTTCATCTTCAACGTCTCCCACATAACAATAAGACAAATATGTTAATTCGGGATCCTTGAGATACTTTAATGCTTCATGAACACCACAGCTATCAAATTTGACTAATACTCTATGCTCATCAAATTTCACAACTGAAAAATCCATCAATGTGTTATCAGGGGTTTCACTCCTATATTTCATCCAACCATTTGCCACCTCTGTTACAGGTGGACCTTCTTCACTATTCTCCAAACCGTAGTCAGCAAGTTTAATAGCGATTTTTTTCCAAAAAGCAATACCCTCTTCACGACCCAAAACATCAAGAAATGATTTAGCTCTAAAGTAACGCCATAACAGATATGCTTTAAGCCAATCTAGAAGAAGCAATTCATATTTGCCATGTTTAGGCTGATACTTTTTTGAAGGATTCATGTGTTTGCATATCACTTGTATAATTAACTCAGGGATGTCTTTGTATTCATTGAGGATTGTTAATTCACTTGCTATTGATTCTAAATCAAAAACTTCTATATTGAATTGATAATCTTGAATTTCATCTAGCAAATTCTTCCTAAAAGCTACAATGTATTCTTCTCTTATCTCTGGATTTATCTCATCTATGAATTCTATTACTAGGTTTGTTCCAAATAAAGCTACTTTCATTATATCAAGTGGATTCTCTTCACATGTTGCCTTGTAGTTGTAATTTTTATAAGATGTAATTTCCATTGTCTTCCCTTCAGTTTTTCATTTGCTTTTAGTTACCATTAACCAAAAATGTCTATCAATGACATCAAATGTCCTTAAATGACATCAATGGACACTATTATATATTAGTTTTCCCTTTAGTCTAGGTAGAGAGTCAGTAGATTTAATTAGAAGAGAAGAAAAACTAGTAGTGTGTATTTCCCATGGCAAAAAAAGAAGACAACAAATTCAAAGATTACTTAGATTATGAGCCATCAATTATCAAATTTTTAGACGGTGAACAAACTAAGCTTGCAGAGAAACATATCATAATAATCAAAGCTCTGCGAATCAACAAGAATATGACTGCTAAAGAAATACATGATCTATACATAGATGAAGAAACGAAGAAGCACAGGTATACTATCAAAACTATTTATCGCTATCTTGAGAAACTTGAGGAAGCTGACTTGGTCAAAATCTCTGGTCATCGAATTATTGAAGGAAAGAGATTATCTGAACAACTATACACAAGAACAGGTAATATTTTCTTCAAAGCAAAGAAAGAAGAAGTTTATCCAGATGTAAAAGAGAAGAAGAAAGAATTTCACAAAAAGCTTCACACTGTTCTTCAAGAAATTAGTGATTCCCCTGTGATCGAGTTTAAAGATTTCGATAATTTGCTTTCACAGAAGTCAGATTTTGAACAAGCATTTAACAAATCTGTTGTTGAAAAAATTTCAAAGAGTAAAGCATTAACTGAATTATATAGTGAAATGGATATTGATGAAGTCAATTATATCAATGATCTAATTTCTTTATTGCTTGTTATTATTGAGAAACCTGAACTGATCAAGAAAATTCAGAAAATCTACAAAGACTAATTTTGCTCATTTTCCAAGATTTTTGCTTATACTTTTTAGGAAAAAAGCATTCTATAGTATTATGAAAGTCGAAAACCATAAGGTATACAATGCAAAAGCAAAGATTAACGTTGATCCTACACATATGCTTGGCCGAGTTTACAAAGTTACTGAAGATTATCTCAAATATGCTATTGAACTGCAACCGGAAATAGAATCAAAATACATACAGGCTTTAATGAAACGATTAGCCGATGATGTGGGAGATATTGAAATTAATTTGCCTTTTTTGAATGTTGAAGAAGCTAGTAAAGAATTAACTGTTCTGAATAATTATCAAGAACTAAGAAGGCTCATTACTCTTTTTGTTACTAAATATTGGGATTTACCAGAGAAGACGCAAGTCAAAGATGACAAGGTTGATATTTACAATTTAAACTACACTAAATCCTATATTCGCTTATCATATAATCGTGTCAAATCATTCGTAGATGTTTTGGGTGATGAGAAAGGTATAGAGCTCTACAAAGAAATTTTGTATAAAATCGTAGATGACGAAGTGAAGAATGCTGACTACAAGAGAAAAACACAGAGAGAATCAGGTGAAAAAGCCATCAAAGGATGGACTGAAACAGGATTGGGTAATCTTACATCTTGCTTTTTTGATGATTACAAGGTGCTCTTCAGATTTGATAAATGCGTGATCCATGAAGCATTAAAGGACTACAATGATCCAGATCATGCATATATTGCATCATGCTATAGGGGAGATGTACAAGGCGGTCATACCGGAAAATTCTGGATGATGAGACGAACCCAGACATTGCATCATGCAGACTTCTGTGATGAGATGTATTGGTACGATGATGTCCACCCCGATGCTGAGCAACCTTCCTTAGAGTTTACAAAAAATCTTGGAAAGAAACAATAAAACTGAACAATGGAAAAGAACTTAGTTCTTTCCTTCCTCTTTTTTCTTGCAGAATTAATTTAACTGACAAGATTATTTTATTAGTAACTATGAAAACTACTGTCATTTTTCCCAAGTATTCAAAGAAAGAATTGCCTGAGAAATTTAAAAAAGATGATAATCGATTTCCAGAGGATTATGTTGAATACTTCATTAACAAGTATACAAAGAAAGGTGACATAGTTCTTGACATTTTTGCAGGTTTAGGGACAACACTCTTTGTTGCTGAAAAAATGGATCGAATTCCTTTCGGAATAGAAATTGTTGAGGAAAGATATCAATTCATAAAGAAGAATCTTAAAAATGAAGCTAATATCATTCATGGGGATGCTTTAAAATTACTTGAGTATGATATTCCGAAATGTGATTTTTGTTTTGGTTCTCCTCCTTTTATGGGGAAAAATGATCCGGAAAATCCTTTCACAGCTTATCAAGAAGAAGGGAGTTATCAACAATACATAAAAGATTTTCAGAAAATTTTCTCTCAACTAAAGGAAGTAATGAAACCGAATTCCATTATTGCTGTCGATGTTGCCAATTTGAAAAATGAACGTGGAGAAGTGACTACTCTCGCATGGGATGTTGGAAAATCTATATCAGAAGTGTTGCATTTTTTGGGTGAAATTGTAATCATTTGGGAAGGAAGAGAAAGTGAGACTGTAAATGGACGTTCAGAACCTTGGCGTGTCGAAGGTACATGGGGTTACGGGTATGATCATAACTATTGCTTACTATATCAGAATAAATGAAATTAGGAGTTAAAGAATTGAAAAAATCGGGCACATATACTGAAGAAAAAATTCCAAAATTACGTAAAATATTGATAGAAAATGTAGAGCGGGGTCTGCATTACACACAAATGGATGGCTTAGTAGAAATCGATGTAACAAAAGCACTGTTTTCTCAAAAAACATGAGAAGAAAACAGGTGAGAAATTATCCTTCACAGGCTGGATAGTTAAATGTGTTTCACAAGCTGTTAGTGAAAACAAAAAAGCTCATGCGAAGAAGAAAGGACAGAAGCTGATTATATTTGATGATATTGATATTTCAGTATTGGTTGAGAAAACAGTCGAAGGAGATAAAATCATGCCTTTGATTTTTGTCATTCGAAAAACGAACGAAAAAAGCATAAGAGAAATTCATGAAGAAATACGAGCAGCTCAAGTAATGAGTGAAGAGGATTATGAAAATCTTGATAGTAATAAGAGTGCAATCCTTTTGAATCAGCTGCCAAAATTCTTGAGAAGAATTTTCTTTTGGAAGAGGTTTGAAAAGAATCCTTTCTTTAGAAAAAAGTATGCCGGAACAATTTTGGTTTCTTCTATTGGTATGGCTGGGAAAAGTATCTCTGGTTGGGCTATGCATCCTACATCCCATTCACCTGTATTTACTATTGGTGCTCTCAAAGAGAAACCTTGTGTAGTAAACAAGAAGATTGTGATTCGAGATATTCTCTTTTTGTCATTGATGATCGATCATTCAGTAATAGATGGCGCACCAGCAGTTCGATTTGTGTCAAGATTGATTGAAATTATTGAGAATGCTACTGGATTAGATGACTTATAAAAAATACCAAAGCAAGTTGATTCTATGGTTATTACAGTAAAGGCAACTAAAACAAACGGAGCGATTTACGAAAAGGAATTTGAAAGAGACGTAAAAGAAATCCAACTAAGTTATATAGAACTCCAATCAATAGACCTTTCCCAGTTTAGCAAATTTAAGAATTTAAAAGCTCTTCATTTGTCAACCAATCACTTCAGTGAATTTGATTTACACCCACTTAGAAGATACAAAAATCTTGAGGAATTATATCTCTGTAATAATAAATTGAAAACTATAGATTTAACTCCACTCAGTAGTTTGGAGAATCTCGAAGAACTCCATTTAGATTTCAATAAATTAACTCGAGTAGATTTAAATCCGTTAAGAAACTGTAAGAAACTGATAAGATTGAATCTTGAATACAATCAATTAGTATCAACCGATCTCTCACCACTGAAAAACTGTCGAGAACTCTATTGGTTCTCTATTTCCGGGAATAAAAAACTACAAAACATAGACCTTGAACCTTTTAGGAATAATACCTGTTTGGAAAAGCTCTATTTGGAAGATCTTCAGATAAACCATATCGATTTATCTCCCTTGAGTAAATGCTCGAGTCTTGATGAACTTTGGCTCGCACATAACAAGTTTCAACAAATTGAATATGATTTAGCGAAAGCTTGGGAACAAATGGAAGCAGCAGGATTCAAGATTGAAGAACAGATCGGAACAACACACACATTCGGAATTAATTTTTTAGTAATTTCGTGTATAACTGTAGTGAGTGGTGTATTTGTAACTATTTTGAAGAAAAATGGAAAATACAAATCGACGAAAAAAAACAAGAAGGAGAAAATGATAATAAAACTTGACTGAGGGTTGGAGATGAGGTTTGGAAGAAATAAGAAAAAAATTCTCTTAGCGATTTTATTGGTAATTTTCATTGTTCCAATTCTAACTGAAACAGCAACTAACCAAGCAGAGAATCCCGATCCGTTTTTCACAATAAGTGTTTTAGCGCCAAATTCCTATGACTATACTTATGCAACTCTCATGGTTGAACAGTTACCAAAAATCGGTATTGGAGTAGACGTATTTGACTACACCGGATGGACACAAATATCGGAAAGAACATGGGGCTATCCGGGACCATATCCAGTACCTTCGTACATAGAAGGTGGATTCGATATTCTTTGTTTAGGTTATGCTTGGGGATTAGATGTTGATCTCACTGAATTATTTGATAGTGCTAATATAACTCCAAATAATTGGAATTTTTATCAGTACGATCGACCTGAAATGGATTGGGCTCTCAGAAACTACACGCAATCTTTTGTCTTAGCAGATAGAATTCAGTATAATCATGATATTCAAGCACTCCTTTATGAAGATGTACCAGCAGCAACTATTGCTTACCCACTGGATCTATTTCCAATGGATCAAAATTTCGATCAAGAATCCTGGGATGGGCTTTTATGGAATGTAGCATATCAAGATATGACTAATTGGAGTATTCCCGGGCAAACAGAATTCCATTATGGTTGTCCAGCCGATTTTGAAGACTTCCATCCTATGAAGACACAATCAGTGTATGATAAACAATGGACATCACAAATCTATAGTGGTCTTGTTGAACGGTTTGCATATCCCCCATATTACCGAGGTTTTGGTCCTTATGCTTGTACTTCTTTTAATAGCACGGATGGATTAACATACAATGTTCAAATTAATCCCAATTTAAAATTTGCAGATGGGCATGTTTGTAATGCTAGTGATGTTGAATATAGTTATGATTTGTTGATAAATCCTGACTTTGGTCAACCGAATTATGGATTCTATTCAAAGTACCTTACTAATGAATCCGTTGTTATAAATTCAGAGTTTGAAGTGACAATTACACTCAATCAATCGTATGTTTTTCAAGATCAGCTTTTAGCTATTGATATTCTACCCAAACATATCTGGGAACCTATAGCTCCTGGAGCCCAGGAATCTCAAGCAGTTAATTGGGCAATTAATGATACTTTAGATTCTAATCTAATGGGTATTGGTCCATATTATTTAGAGGATTATAATGGATCAACTGGAATAATCCATTTAAAGAGAAACGAGTATTTTGATGATTGGTCAGGAATCACTCCGAATTTTGAAGATATCTACTTTGAGTTCTGGTCTAACAAAGAAGGTGCACTTGCAGCTCTTGCTGTAGGTGATCTCGACATGGTTGACTCGCAATTTATACCGCAAATAGCTGAAATTCCTGTAGGAGCAAAATATGAGATAACTCCTGGTCTTGGTTCGCAAGAAATGGGATTCAATTGCTTACACCCAATAATCGGGACAGGAGAACTGTGTCCTATTTCTAGTCCAGATTCTGGAAAATACATCCGTAAAGCGATTAGTCACTTAATTCCAAGAAACACTATCATTGCTGAAATATACTATGGTTTTGCAAGTCCTGGAGTAACCCCATTTCCAAGGGGGGTAGTGGGATTCGATGAGACACTAGAACCAATTGAATACAGCACAAGTGTTGCTCTTCATTATATGAGTTTAGCGGGATATGAAGTAAGTGATTTCTTCATAGGTACTAGCACAAATATAGGTCTAGGATTTATAACGATAATGGGTATCTTAGCACTTGTATGTGGATGCTTATATTTTAGAAGAAATATTAATAGAAAGTGCCTTGATGGAAGATTGTTAAGAAAATGAATAGAAAAGTGAATACAAAGAAATCACTGTTCATACTTCTATTGATAATGTTTCTAACTACAGTTTTTACAGTAACTGATGATCTACAAGGTGATTTGCCAGAACCCTTCTTCTCTATAAGTATTCTAGCACCATTTACTTCTCCTGCAAGGCCAATGTGGTCTGTAGAAATGGTTGAACAATTACCAAAGATTGGTATTGGAATTGAAGTGTTTGATCAAACAGGTTGGGCACAAATATCTCCTAGAACATGGGGTCATCCTGGTCCGTACCCAATAGGCACCTATGATGAAGGAGGTTTTGATATTCTCTTTATTGGGTGGGGTTTACGTTTAGATGTTGATTTCACTGGAATTTATGATAGTGCTTCTATTGTTCCAAATGGGGATAATTTTTACCAGTACAACAGCTCAGATATGGATGAAGCAATCTATCAAATGACAAATTCTTTTGATATAGAATCGCGTATATATTGGTCTAAGAAAATACAAGAGTATCTTTACGAGGATATTCCATCTGCAACACTGATGTATCGCGTATCAATATTTGCGATGGATGCAAATTTTGACCAAGATTCTTGGGATGGAATCCTATGGAATTCTGATCACCAGGATATGACTGAATGGGAGATTCCAGGTCAAACAGAATTTCATTACGCGACCTTCGCTGGATTTGAGAACTTTAATCCGTACCATATAGTAGAATATTATGCTGATTATTGGAGCAACCAAGTTTTTGGAGGTTTAGTAGAAAGAACTGCAGAAACACCATATAATAGAAGCTATGGACCATATGCATGTAATTCTGTGAATACAACAGACGGCTTAACATATCAAGTTCAACTTAATCCTAATTTGAAATTCGCTGATGGAACTAAATGTAATGCAAGTGACATCAAATATACTTATGAGCTTTTAATCAATCCAGATTTTGCTCATTATGATTACTATTCAAGATATCTTACAAATGAATCCGTAGTTATAAATTCGGAATTTGATTTAACAATAACATTCAATGAATCTTTTGCATTTCAAGAACGTAATTTAGCATTTGATATTCTTCCAAAACACATTTGGGAGGATATTTTGCCTGAAGACCAAGAAGCGCAAGCTCTTACTTGGGCATTGAATAACACAATGGATTCCAATATTATGGGTATTGGACCATATTATTTGGAAGATTTTGATGAAATAAATACTATAATTCATTTGAAGCGAAATACTTTCTTTGATGATTGGTCAGGAATTACACCTTACTTTGAAGATATTTATTTTGAATTTTATGAAAACGAAGAAAGTGCTCTTGCAGCTCTTGCTGCTGGGGATATCGACATGGTGGACTCTCCATATTATTTACAAATATCAGAAATTCCTATTGGAACAAAATATGAGGTAGTAGCTGAACAGATGTCACAGGAAATGGCATTTAATACATTACATCCGATAATTGGAACTGGTGAACTGTGCCCCATATCCAGCCCTGAATCCGGAAAACACATCCGAAAAGCAATTAGTCATATGATTCCTCGAGTTGATTTCATTGATAATGAACTTGAGGGTTTAGGAATTCCTGGAATAACTGCGTTTCCAAAAGGAGCAGTGGGTTTTGATGATACATTGGAAATGCTTGAGTACAGCACAAGTTTAGCTTTGCACCATCTGAGCTTAGCTGGTTATGATATTTCAGAATTTTTCATAGGAACTAGTACCAATGTTGGTTTAGGATTAGTTACAATAACCAGTATTATCGCTTTAATTGGAGGTTGCTATTACTTTATACGAAAAATTAACTTGTCTCGAGTAAAGTCACTCTAATTTTAAAATTTGACCTATGTTAAGACTGTTTGCAGCTTTAATTACTTCGTTTGCTGTAGTCAAATCTTGAATAGCGTTTCCTACTGATTTGAAGAAGGTTATTTCTTCTTCAGATTTTCTTATTTGCTTCTTACTGCTTATAATCTCCCCTAATTCTGCTATAATATGATTTTTAGTGATGATTCCCTCTTTTATTGGTATGAGTAATTCTCCAGCTTCTATTAGACATGATTCTTTGTGGTCCACAACAACTTTCGCTTTTTGTATAGTTTCAGTTGGTACCTCTCGTTTGTTCGGTTTATAAGCCCCAATTGAATTTATATGAACACCGGGTTTAAGATCGCTATCAGAGAAAACTGGTTTTGCTGAATTTGTAGCAGTACAAATAATATCAGCTTCTTTCAAATCCGTATTCGTTGCAGCTACTTCAACTAGGATAGAGAGTTGATTACTCATTTCACTAGCAAATCGTTCTGCTTTTGTTTTATTTATATCATAAATCAATGCTTTCTTAATCGATCTCACAGTACAGATAGCTTCTAATTGAGTTCGGCCTTGCTCTCCAGCTCCGAAAATTGCTGCTACTTGAGAGTCTTCTCGAGATAACAAACTGGTTGCTAATCCAGATCCTGCTCCAGTTCGTAAAGCTGTTAAATAACTTCCATCCATTATCGCTATTGGTCGCCCATTTGTTGCATCAAAAACTGTAATTAAAGCATGAATAAGTGGAAGATTTTTTTTCGGATTATCATCAAATAAAGTGATGGTTTTTAAACCAATTCTTTCCAAATCAGGCAAATAAATTGGCATAACTAATACATCACCTTTGTATTCTGGAACACCAAGATGTATTCTTTGAGGGATCACTGCTTTGTTCTCTGATAGTAAAACAAAAGCTTGCTTCATAACTTCAATGGCTTGACTCATCGGTAAAGCTTTTTTTACATCTGCTGCAGTTAGAAATCTAATTTCATTTTGGGTCATTTTTCATCCTCTCATCGAAGTATGAATCCTCTTTTAAGAGGATCTTTTGGATCTATCCAAAATTCATTTTTTCCCGTGATATGTGCTGTTCCCTCTACTCGAGGTATTACTGCATCATATGGACCATATTTCACTGCTTCGACAACACTTCCAGTATATTTGCTTCCAATAATACTCTCAATTACCAATGGTTCGTTCAGTCCGATTTCTCCTCTCGAGTAATGTAATGCCATCCGAGCACTCACACCAGTTCCAGTTGGGCATCTATCCACTTCCCCTTCTGCGAAGATACAGACATTCCTACTATCTGACCCTTCTTCGAGTGGTGAACCTATGAAAATCGTTCCGTATAAGAAATTTAAATCACTTCTAAATGGATGAATAATATCAAAATTCTTCATTACAGCTTGTTTGATTACCATACCTTTGTCTATCAATTCTCGAAAACTAGCTGAGGTTAAACCTACATTTACTTCATCAGCTTGAACAAGAGCATAGAAGGCTCCCCCAAAAGCAATATCAAAGTTTACTTCTCCCAAACCTGGGACATCTACTTTTTCATCTTTGGCAAAAACAAATGAAGGAACGTTTAGGAAATGAACACTCTCCACTCTTTTACCATTTATTCTCGCGAAAGCAGTGACTAATCCTGCAGGTGTGTCTATTTTGACCATTTTCTCAGGACGATTATTAGGTAACAAATCTGTCTCAAGAGCAACGGTTGTCACAGCAATTATCCCGTGTCCACACATAGTACTATATCCTTCATTATGAAGGAATAAAACACCAAAATCTGAGTCCGGATTCTCTGGTGGAGTAATTATACAACCGTACATGTCTGCATGTCCTCTTGGTTCCCACATTAATGCTGTTCTTAGGAAGTCATAATTTTCTTTTACATAACGTCGTCGCTCAAGAATTGTCGTACCTTTTATTTCTGGGAAACCATCAATTAGTATTCGTAATGGTTCTCCGGCAGAGTGAGCTTCAATTGTAGTGATTTTTTGCCAATCATCTGGTGGTTGCCAGATTTTCAGTGCCTTTTTTCTCCACTCTAAATTATCCATCTTGTTCACCTGTGATGGGATAAATATCTGTTAGAACTAATTCAATTACCACTATAAAACGATGATGTTGTTAAAAATATCATAAATTTATTCTAAGAGTAGCAATTTTTATCAAAATCTCATTATTGAGGTAATTCTTCAAAAATCAAATCTAAAAACTGTTCAATCGTTCTTTTATCATAAGAATCTTCACAAAATGCAATACTAAAAGTGATTCTTTTGTTGTAGGAACTTATTCCCATGCTGAATGATGGTGCCCAATTTATTGGAGTAATGATATAGCCATCCTCAACATCAACTTCCCCAAAATATCTTTTCTGGGAATCTATCATTCCAACATTAGTAATAATTGGGTGCATTTTCCCTCGTTTGTATAGCCCACCATAGATTCTATTAGCTAACCATCTCACCCAAGCATATCGTAATCGGAAAAGATTGTTAATCATGTATGTTTGACCCATGCCTAAATGAATGCCCTTCTTCTTTGTCATTTGTTTGTTAACATCTAATAGCATTTCATCAAAAGTTGTTTCGGGGTTATATTTTAGTGAAACAAAAGTTGCAGAGACCAGGTTTGCAATTGTTTCTGCTTTCTTTGTTGGCATTAAAACTCGGAGATCTGTTGGAACAGCAATTGTCATTGGTTTATTCTCTACAGGTTTTTTCAAGTCAAATAAAGATCTGAAAGCTGCTGTTAGAAACATATCATTTAAGGTAGCTTTTCTCTCTTTTCCGTAAGTTTTAATCCTCTCAAATCTCTCTGGCTCTATTTTTCTCAAAGTATAAGTTTTCTTGGTTTTACCGGTTCCTATAGCAGGAAAAGACCAAGTTGGCATGTAACCTTCATCACGAAGTAATGATCTCATTTTCTTTCGGAATCTGTAATGCTTGAAAACCTGTCTTAATTCTCGAGACGCCTGCACGTTGGGTTCTACTTGATAATTTGGATCTTCTATCAGTTTGTTGTATGTGTCACATAAGAGAGTTAAATAATCGTAAAATCCCCCACCATCCATGACGCTGTGATCTGATTTGATATAAAGTATGTCTTTCTCTATGGATCTTATTATTTTAATTTGAATTATTGATTCTACGCTTGGGTCTATTTGATAAAGAACTATTTTTCTGATTTCGGCTTCTGGATTTTCTGATTCGATTAAAGTGAAATACTCAAGATCGTCGAGATCCTCCCTTCTCTCCCAATATACTCTTCTGCGATTTATTACATATCTACACCCAAGAATGGGTTCTGCATCCATTGTTAGTCGGACTGCTTTTTTCATTCGTTCATCATCAATGTGCCCATTTAAGTGAAAAATAAAGTTAATCTGCTGGTCGGTTCCACTACGGAGTAAGTAATTTAGATTATCATTTGCAGACGCACGTATGCGCTTGGGAATCTTGCCCGATTCATGGGAATACATCGACTAATCTCCTATAGACTAAAACTAACATAATGCCAAAACTAGGTTTTCTAACGGTATGCTAGTTAAAAGAATTCCTCAAGTAATATAAAAAAGGTAACTCTATAGGAAAAATTCACACAGTTTTCAGCAAAATTCTGTAAAGTGCTTCATCTGAGAGTTTTACAGGATTGTATCCCATACTCGAAGATTTCTTTGCTTTCTCGATTATTTTATCAAAATACTTTTCTGACAGTCCATATTTTGATAACTTTGGTATTTTTAGTAATCTTGAGATTTGTTCTGTATACTCTATTACACGGTCCGCTGCTTCTCTAATATCCTCGAAAACTAGGTCTACTAATAATTCACCTAATGTAGCATATTTTGCAAGTGTTTCATTGAATGGGATTTCAGCAATCATTTGACGTATATTCTCTTCAATAACTGGTGCGAGTAATGCCCCACACACAACACCATGTGGAATTCCAAGCATCCCTCCTATGGGGGAAGCAAATCCGTGAACTGCACCAAGCCCAGCATTAGCTAAGCAAATACCACTAAGTAATGCCGCAAAAGCAAGATCCTCTCGAGAAGAAACATCGTCCCCGTTTTCAAACACATGGATCAAAGATTTAGTTATCCTTCTGATACCAAGGATTGCTAAAGAATCAGTTATTGGTTGAGATTTGATAGATGTATAAGATTCTAATAGTTGAGTCAAAGCATCTAATCCACAATAAGCAGTTACTTCCGGTGACACATTTACCATTAATTCAGGATCAATTAGTGCAACTTTTGGAATTAGTAGAGGACTACGAATGCTAGCTTTCAACCCATCTTCTTTTGAAAGCACAACTGCATTTTTAGTTACTTCACTTCCAGTACCTGCAGTAGTTGGGATTGCTATATATGGGAGGGGTTGTTTTGTGATTTTACTTCCTTTCCCAATGACTTCCATATAGTCTTTAGCTGAACCTCCATTTGATATTAAGCCTGCAACTGCTTTCCCAGCGTCTACTGCACTTCCCCCACCAATCCCCAGAACTACCTCTGCTTTTTGTTTTATACCAACTTCTACTCCAGTATCAATTTGATGAAAATCGGGTTCGCCTTTGATGAATACTATTTCATAACTCATTTTCTTCTTAGTAGTGATAGCTTCAAATTGCTTTTTAATCTGAGAAAAAGCACTTTTACTACCTATGACTAGGATTCTTTTTCCATATTGTGCCAATAAATCTCCAATCTCTTGAAATCGTCCTTTACCAAAGACTATCTGTGGTGTGTTAAGAAAATCGAATCTTAGTTCATCAACCAATTATTCCACAACCAGAAACAAATTATCTTGAGATGAAAGCATCTTCCTCTACTGGAAAGATATTCTTGTGTTTTATTCCTTCTCGAGGTTGAGCCATCATAGGAGCAACAGTTTCTCGCCAAATTTTGTAATGATCAGTTTCTTTATGAGATACAAAACCACCCTCATCTTTGTAAACTTCATAGAGGAAAAATCGATTAGGATCATCCAAACACTGTAAAACATCAAATCGAAGATTCAAAGATTCTTCTCGAGTGTTTTTTGCATTCTCAAGAGTGCTTTTGTGAATTCTTCTTGGTTTTCTTCTTTCACATACACTGTTACACAAACAACGTACAATTTTATCAATATCCTCCAATTAATTCTTATTAAATGAGATAAATTGTAATTTTATCAGTATTTTGCTGTTC
Source organism: Candidatus Heimdallarchaeota archaeon (assembly GCA_019058165.1). Classification (GTDB taxonomy): domain Archaea; phylum Asgardarchaeota; class Heimdallarchaeia; order JABLTI01; family JABLTI01; genus JABLTI01. The sequence continues at coordinate 9,501 of JAHLVZ010000009.1, read as the reverse complement.
TAAGTTATTATAACCAAAACAATAATAGATTACAATAAATTAACGGATATTTGAGTTAAGAATGAATCGTGATTTGGATCAAAAAAATACAATTTATAATCAATTCATTCAAACGTATTACTCTATTTTTGAAAAGATTGCTACTCAATTAGATAAAGAATCTCTCAAGAGTCAAACAGCGCTTCATCAAGCTTACTATTTTGTTGTGAAGGAACAGCTAATTAATGAATTCTTAAATCAAGCCAACAAAAATCAATTTGATATTAAAAGCATATCGAACAATCTTTCTGATCCTAAATTATATAAAATTATCAAAACACAATTTGCTGATATTATTGCACAAACTCTCATTTCAAAATTTCATTACAATCTGCAAGAATCGTTGTTAGATGAAAATGATTCATCGATAACTCCATTCATTTTTTCGTTACTTTTTGAAAATACCTTGCAAAGTCAGGAAAAACAGAAAACAGGTGTTTTCTACACTTCACATGATGAAGTAAATTTCATGTGTAAAGAAGCTCTACTTCAATACTTAGTTACTAATTCTAGAATTCCTAAAGCTCAACTTGTCTCATTATTTTGGAAGAATTTAGAATCACTGCAAACCGGTTTTATCATGAAAGATTTGATTTTGTTAAGAAAGCAGATTCAGAATATCCGAATACTTGATCCTGCTTGCGGTTCTGGAGCTTTCCTTCTAGGTTTTCTAAATTTTTTAATAATAATTCAAAATAAAATTCATCATTTATTGGATGAAGAATTTCAACTGCAAGAAACTATACAAACCATCCTCTTGAACAACTTGTTTGGATTAGATATTGATCCAGAAGCTATCTCTATTTGTCATTTGAGATTATTGCTATTTCAGCAAGCTCTAACAAACACTAGTTCAGCTTCATTAGAATTAAATATACTACAAGAAAATGCAATTCTAAGTTCTCTTGAAAATACAAACATGAAAGAGAAATTTAATGTAGTAATAGGAAATCCTCCTTTTATACGACAAGAGCAATTTCTGTTGGAAATAAAAGATCAGCTCAAAAATACCTCAAATATTAAAGATTATATCTACTCAAAACTTGAAAGTTATTTCCTTTCAGAAGTTAATTTACCTCGAGAAAGAAAAAGTGATTTCTATATCTATTTCTTTTATAGAGGATTGAGTCTTCTAAAAGATGGAGGAATTCTTAGTTTCGTAACCTCAAATTCTTGGTTGGATGCAAAATTTGGTATGAATTTTCAGAAATTTCTGTTGGAAAATTACCAGTTACAAGCAATCTATGCAAATCAAAGTAGCAAATCATTTTCAGCAGCAGTCAATACTGCTATTACTTTCTTAGTTAATCCCAAATCAACAACAGTAATTGCTGATTCCTCTGTCCGATTCATCATGCTGAAGTTCCCTAATTATAGGGACCTACAATTAATTCATCGATTAAACATCATTACGAGCTCCGGAATTTTTGAGAATAATCAAATAAAAATAACATCAAAGAAGCAAAGTGAATTACTCAATCAAGGAATAAAAGACAATGAATTTCGCGGAGAAAAATGGGGTTCTCTATATTTCCGTGCTCCCAGTATAATAATTAACATTTTGGATTCACTAAAAGAGAAATTTATAGAATTGGCAGAAATAGGTCATATACGTTATCCCATTAAAACTGGAATCAATGAATTCTTCTTAGTAGATAATGAAAAGGTACAAGAGTATGGGATTAGTGATGAGTTTTTAGTTCCAGTTCTGAAAACCCCAAAAGAAATACAAAGACTAGAGATTTTAGCTTCCGAATTAGAAACAAAGTTATTCACATGCAATTATACAATGGAGGAGCTACTCAGCAAAAAGAAAACTGGAGCTTTAGATTATATCAAGTGGGGTCAAAAGCAAACTACCGCTTTGAAACAACAATCAATTGGAGAAATCCCCTGGCCGGAAGTGCCTTCAATTCGCAATAATAAGCCATCTTGGTTTTCAATAAAGAGAATATCTCCAGCTGATATTTTCTGCAGTCGATTTATTGATCGTCGATTCTTCTTTTGTTATACTTCAGATGACTTGATTGAAGATCAAACATTCTATGGTTTAATTTTACATGAGGAATTTAAAGCAGAAAAAAACCTCATTGTTGCTTTACTTAATACAACTTTAATTTATTCGTTCTTAGAAGTATTTGGTCGAACATCTTTAGGGAAAGGTGCTATACAATATGCAAAAAATGATTTTGTGATGCTCCCTATAATTGATCCTAGAAAACTACCAAATAAATTAAAAAATGAACTACTAACGAAGTTCCAATCAATCCATGAGCGAAATATTAGACCTATTTTCGAAGAGATAAAACTTCTTGATAGAAGAGCTTTTGATAAATTAATCTTTGATTGGCTAGGTTTATCTGAAAAAGAAATAGAAGAAATTTATTCCTCCTTAATTAATCTTATATCTCAAAGACTTGAGAAGTCAGGGCAGAGAGTTTCCTAATTGTTCATTCTAGAATTTCTTTTGCTAAATGATAATATGCAACTAATGTATAATCAAGAGTTATTAATGAAATCCGTTCATCGTTCCCATGGATTCGATTAATTAGTTCTCCAAATTCTGTTCTTGGGTCCATTAACGCAAAACCGCAACATTCAACTCCAAGTTCCCTAAGGAAACGTAAATCAGTTGCTCCAGGATAAATCAAAGGTATGAATTCATTTTGAGGATCTATTTTTTGAATTGCTTTTTCTATTTTGGTGACAAATTCAGATTTGAAAGAGCTTTCATTTCCATAAGACACAATTCCTTCACCAGTTAATACTTTGATATTCACTTCCTCAGCTAATTTCTTGCCAAGTGCTTTGTTAATATGATGAGTGATGTAATCCAAATCTTGACCTGGTAAAGTTCTTACATCTACATCAAGAGTTGCTTCTGCAGGAATGGTATTTGTTTTTGTTCCTCCTTTAATTATATTTGGAGAAATACTCATACTTGTTAGACTAGCTAGGGATTTAGCCATTTCTGGATTAGTCTTCAGCATTTTTTTCAAAATTAGTGGTAGCAATAGCTTATTTCCCATCATTAAACGTACTAATGGTTGTTGACCAAAACCTTTCCCAATAGACTTCAGATATTTTGTTGTTGCTGGTGGTTTATACTCAAATAGTTTTTTCGTTGCTTCTGCTGCTTTTACTATTGCATTATCACTACCAAAAGGAACAGAACCATGCCCTGGAGTTCCTTTGAAAGTTAATCTTAGCCAGGTTGCTCCTTTCTCTCCGATCATGAATCCGAATTTTCCAGGTGATAAGATTACTCCGCCCATTTCTGAAACAGCAAAATCACATTTCATTTCTTTTGGGTGATGCTTCAACAACCATTTTGTTCCAAACGATCCTCCCATTTCTTCATCAGATACAATAACTAAAACCAAATCGCCCTTGGTTTTGAATTTCTCTTGATTCAACTCAACAAATACAACTACTTGAGCAACAACGATGAATAACATATCAATTGCGCCTCTACCCCAAATAAAATCATCTTCGAGTTTTCCTGAGAATGGTGGATGCGTCCATTTCTCTTTATCCTCAATAGGCACTACGTCCACGTGTGATGGTCCAAACATAAGTGTGGGTCCCTTGCCTGTTCCCTTAATTCGAGCAATTAGGTTTCCTCTTTTTGGAGCTGATTCATATATCTTGCATTTTACTCCCTTTGATTTCAGATATTTCTCAATGGTAATGATGCTCTTCATCTCATTTCCTGGAGGATTAACGCACTTATTTTGAATTAATTCTTGTAGCAATTTAATTGCTTCATCTAATGTTTTCTCATTCATTTCTCAAACACTCACTTTCATTTCCGAAATAAACTCAAGTATAACCTGTGACAACAATAGAACCTATTTTTCTGACAGCAGTGAATACTTCAGGTTTCCAAACGTAGGGTTGATGCTCTTCTAATTTAAATTTACTAAATTCATCTGATGTCCTCCCCGAAATCCTATGAATAATGTACAAGTCTCGTAACCCTCCAGATACAGAATATATCCCCTTTCCAAGACTTGTTCGTCGCAATAAAATAACTGGTAATTTAACTTCTGCCCATTGATTTTCAGGGAAAAACTGACAAATTATCTTGAGATGTTCCTTCCTAAATCTGTGGAATCTTTTTTTCTTAGTTTGAACTTGTGGTTTCTCCTCTGCGAGTAATTCTTTCAAAGATTTTCTTTCTGCAGGTAAATGATCGTTCATCTTCTCAATATCAAGAGACCAGATAAGATCGAGGAGTTTGTCAGACATTTCAAGCTCACTAACAAGTTGCTACCAAAAAATCTTTCGTAAATTCCATTTTTGAGAAAGTGAAATAAACTTATTACTAGGCATTAATTAAGTCTCATGATTTTAGAAACTAAAGCATTAAACTTTAAACATTGCACTGCAACATTAAGCTAAACTGCAAACAGAAAATACAGCAAAATTACCCAAAAGGTTGTAACATCATATGACTCAAGAAACATTTGACCCCAAACTCCCATCCGGATTTAATTATACGATAAAGAGTGGAGAAATGATTCTCAACTTCTTCTGCGATTGTTGTCATGAAGAAGTCAAGGTTTCAAAGAAATTACAAGAGAAAATAGAAAAACTTGAGAAATCGTTTCAGGAAGTATTTGATGATCTTAAAGACGAAATGGATGGTAAATTCTTCAGATGTGGTCAATGTAATTTCCTAATTTGCAAAAATTGTTGGGATAATAGAGAAGAAAAATGCAAAGATTGCCCTATTTGTATTGTTGAAGAATAAATTCTCAATTAAATAATCTGCATTCCTAATGAAATCTATATCATAATTTTTTATAGTACAAAATATCTTACTAGATTGAGGTTTGATTATGTCTAAAATCTTCACTTCATTTAAAATTAAAAATTTGGAATTGAAAAATCGGTTGATAAGATCAGCAACTACTTCTTACTGGTCAGATGAAGAAGGGATACTAAGAGCACCTATTTTGGAATATTATGATGTTTTAGCAAAAGGTGGTTTGGGCTTCATAATTAAAGGACATTCATACGTTTTGGAGAGTGGGAAAGCTCACACAGGTCAATCAGGACTTACAAACGAGAAACATCTACCCAAAATGAAAGAACTCACTAAAATTGTTCATTCCCATGCTGTTCCAATAATCGCTCAAATAAACCATGCCGGAATGGTTGGGAAAGTGGATAAAGTAACTGCCTCACAGTATAAAACTGAAAACTGGGAAGCAAGGGAAGCATCATTGGATGATATCCAACAAATCATTGAAGGATTTGCAAATGCAGCTGATTTTGCAATTCAAGCTGGTTTTGATGGTGTACAAATCCATGCAGCCCATGGTTATCTTGTTAGTCAATTTCTATCTGATAGAGTAAATAAACGTCAAAACAAATATGGTGGCTCACTTGAAAATCGAGCAAGACTTCTCCTTGAGATATATGATGGAATAAAAAAGAAGATTGGAAACGCTCCCACTATTGCTGTCAAAATGAATTGTGATGATTTTGCTCCTGAAGGTGGGATAACAATAAAGGAATCAGTTCTCATAGCAAATTGGTTAGATGAAAAAGGGATTGACTTAATTGAAATATCTGGTGGCGGACCAGAACAAAATCGTGATATCAGAAAGACTCGAGCAAAACCTGAAGAAAAATCGCTATATTATGAAGCAAACTTTGCTGGACACGCCGAAAAGATAAGAAATACTGTTCCTTCCGTTCCATTAGCTTTAGTAGATGGAATAAGAAATTTATCTGCAATGAACGCGATTTTGGATTGTAATCTTGCGGATCTAATTTCAATGAGCAAACCTCTGATAAATGAACCCGATTTTCCAAACAAATTGAAGGAAGGACAACAAAAAGCATCATGTATTGATTGTCGAGAATGTCTATCTAGTGAACGTTTTGGTAAAATGATGTTAAGCTGCGCACAACTTGAAGATCAGTAAAAATACGTTAATGTAATTGGTCTTTAGTTGCTGGTTCAATTAAAGACTTGAATTTCTTTTAATCGTCGTATTCTGCGCCGTCCCAACAATAGGTACAAATTTGATCCTTTGGCAATCCGATTGCAGCGACAAGATCCTCTAGTTTTTGATAATTCAGGGTTGTGAAATTCAATTCTTTCCGGATTTTCTCCACCATTTTCTTAAATTTGTGCGAATTCTGATCTAGATATTCATCTAAAACAGGATGTGTCTCTCCAAATACATCTTTAATTGCTCTTCTCCCTGCAAGATCTAGATCTGATCTTGATCGTGAGAAATTTAGGAACTTACAACCAAATAGTAGTGGGGGACAAGCAACTCGCATATGAACTTCCTTTGCTCCTCTTTCGAATAATCCTTTAACCGTATCTTTCAGCTGCGTTCCTCTAACAATTGAATCTTCACAAAACAGTAACGATTTTCCATCAATTAATTCTTTAATCGGAATGAGTTTCATCCGAGCGACTTCATCCCGAATTGTTTGATCTTGAGGCATAAACGAACGAGGCCAGGTAGGAGTATATTTCACAAACGGTCTTCCGTAGAAACACTTTGATTCATTTGCATATCCTATACCATGAGCAGTACCAGAATCAGGTATACCCGCAACAATATCAGGTTTCACATCATCATTTTTCGCAAGTGCCGCACCACAACGGTATCGAACTTCCTCAACATTTATACCTTCATAAGAAGAAGGTGGGTATCCATAGTACACCCAGAAAAATGCACAAATTTGATTGCGTTTATTTGGGGGGCTGCATTGTTCAAATCCATTGGAATTTATCAGGACAATCTCGCCCGGACCAAGTTGTCTAACAAATCTATAACCGAGATTTGGAAATGTATTTGTTTCCATTGTAACAGCTCGACTGTAAGGAGGGTCCACAAGAGTTTGTTGATCCGGCGGAAGCTGAGTATCCACTTTCTCTCCGAGAGCCAAAGGAGTTCTACCTAATTTATCTCGAGCTGCATATATCCCCTTTTCAGTTAACAGCAAAAGAGAACAGGAGCCCTTAATTAGATCTTGCGCTCGCTTAATACCTTCTACAAAGTTTTCTCCATTGTTGATAAGAGTAGCAACCATTTCTGTCTGATTGATTACTCCACCAGACATTTCTAAGAAATGAGAAGTTCCTTTACGGAAAGCATTCTCCGCTAGTTCATCAAGGTTATTAATTTTCCCAACGGTGACAATTGCATATGTACCCAAATGAGATCGAATAATCAAGGGTTGATTATCTGTATCACTGATTGCACCTATCCCTCGTTTTCCATGTAATTTTAGTAAATCATCTTGGAATTTTGATCGAAATGGACCTGTAGTAATATCATGGATAAACCGTTTAATCCCGCTACCGTCAAGTACCGCCAAACCACCTCGAATTGTGCCCATATGACTATGATAGTCTGTTCCGTAAAAGAGGTCTTTCACGCAATCTCCGTGAGAGTAGACTCCGTATATACCACCCATGATGCATCTAACGTATATGGGTTTGAATACATAGATAAACTTTTTTTCTCATCGAATTATGCAAATCAAAAAGAATGTAGTAATTAAAAATCCGACAAATTTTCCAGGAACTAAACAACTCAGTCTCTCTTGATCTGTTTCTTTACTTTCTTTGTTTTTATTCAATTTCTATTTCCCTCAAATGAAGAGTTTAGAATAGACTAATTTTTCAAAAATCAATAATGATATATATTTTTCTTATACACTAAAACTAAAATATCATAATGCATTTATAATATTAATCGATAAAATAAAAAAGAAAAATCAAGTATAAACTATTAGTAGTTTGGAAGGTTCACTTGTTTGAATTCGATTAAATTGCGTTCTGATAGAAAAAAGAAGACAGAGAAATCCATTCTTAGAAGTACTGCAGCTAAAGAGAAATTCTATAAAAATAATTTTTACATATTCGAAATTGGATTTATAGTTATTGCAGTTCCGGTACTTATTGCAGCAATTACTTCTATCCCGATTCTAATTTACTTCACAATAGTTCAAAATTTCCAATTGTGGCCTTTCGTCATTCTAGGAGCTCTCGTTGCATTTTCTCAAATCCTAGCCATTCAAATTTTTGTAAAGAAATTTTACCTTACTCCCTACGACATGACTTTTGGTGAGTATCTCAGATTTCGATATGATGGCCGAAATAAAAGTGAAGAGGAAGAGATTAAACCTCAGAAAACTTGGTATGATAATTTAGATGAATTTATAATTCAAATTCGAGATACACAAAGAGAACAAACTCTTCGGATATATGCTATTAATTATAGAAGTGTGAATTTCCCAGTATAAATGATGGGAAAAGAAATCATTAGAGAAAACCATCTTCTACATCTTTTACAAGTTTAGATCCTGCTTTTATCCAGTCATCTGTTGCATCACTAAAAATCCTTTCCGCTCTTCTATTTGCTTCTTTCAATATTTCATCGGTATTAATTGATACGAATTCATTGTTTTCAATAATCATTTTACCATTAATTATTACATTCTCAACTTCATATCCAGTTGAAGAGTAAACCAAATTTGGGATGTAATTTCTAAATGGTTTTGAAACTACTGGGGCAAGATTTAATGAATTCAGATTAACCATTATTATATCAGCTTGTTTTCCAACCTCTAATGTGCCAATTTTTTTATCAAGACCAAGAATTTGGGCACCACCTACTGTAGCAATTTGGAGAACTTCCCAAGCTGGTAGAACAGTTGGATCTTTCATTAGTACCTTTGTAAGATTACTTATTGTTCGCATTTCACAAAACATGTTATGTAAACCAGGTCCTGGTGCTTGATCAGAACCAATACCTACCTTACCACCTAAAGCCACAAAGTGACCAATGGGTGGAACTATCCCATCAATCATGCTAATTGAACTAGGACAACCAACCATTTTCGCTCCTCTCTTAACCATGAGTGCTCTTTCTTTTTCACTAGTGTCATGACAATGAGCCCCAATGAGACTTTCATCTAGTAGCTCATTCTTATCAAGAATTTTTACAGTTGAAGCATCTTTCCCAAATCTCTCATTAATTTGTAGTCTTTCTCGTTGTCCTTGTGCAACATGAATATGAATGCCACTTTCTCTTTTTGTTGCTTCTTCTTGTATGCTTTTCAGTAATTCTAATGAAATCATATCTAGCGCTTGTGGACCATACATACAGCTTACTAACTCTTCATCTTGGTATTTCTTGAATAATTCACTAGCTCGTTTGAAAGCTGCTTCTCCCTTTTGTCGATCGAATTCATATAGATCAGTTGGTTTCAAATGATCCCTTTTTGGACTTACTTCATTTATGGTTTCAGTAGCAACTACTCGAGCACTAAAAGGAACGTAAACATGATCAACAAGATTTGAAACATTTGAAGCATATTCTGCAAAAGTCGTTGTGCCAGATTTTAAACCCTCAAGGACACCAAGTTTTGAACCAACTACAGTATCTTCTGGTTTCATATGCCTACCAATAGGTCCAATCC
>JAHLVZ010000088.1 GCA_019058165.1 Candidatus Heimdallarchaeota archaeon | reverse complement strand
GTAGTATACAACTGGCATTGGACGTACAATTTGGAATAGTTCAGAAGCCAATCCTCTACTTTCAACAGATACATTAACATTCAGATTTTTTATAACTGCAGCAGCGAAGTACATATTATCTGGTAACTCACTCACATCGATGTCACTGTAGTACCACCATTGATTAAATGAATCCCAAGACAAATCAGTAAGACCTAATTCTGGAGCATTAGATGCAATGCCATCATATAGATAGATTTTAACTGTGGCTTGACGTTTATCATCCATAAATGCGGGTATAACTTTATCATGGATTTCATACCAATCTAAAGTTCCATCATAAGTTGCATTTGTGTAATCGGTTTTTGCAGTGATGTTGAAAACGTCTATTGTTAGTGTTTCTGGATCAAAAGTAATAGTTGGTGCTGAAGTAGTTATGTTGTGAAAACGTGTTCTAAAGTAATAAGTACTTGTTTGTTGAGCCCAACTCACAAAAGTTGATTGGTTTAACTGATTATATTTTAGATAACCAATTGGTAGTCTAGAGATTTTAAAACGAACCACGACATAATTATCAAACGTTTCAGGAGTATGGAACCATCCAATATCAGTACCATTATCATACCATGTTTGAGTGATATTATCATACTCTAAATTCCCTGCAATTGCGTGATTTTCAGTATCAAGACCAGCTACACCTATAGGTTCAGTTCCTGGTTGTACTACACCCACACCTTTCTGATAAAGGATCCATTCGGCAGTATCAACTTCGTAAGGTTCTATGAAACCAATTTCTGGTACGTTTAGTAATTGTGCTTTTATGTTCCAGATGTCAAGAGACCAGGTACTTGCTGTGTAATAATAATTATAAGATGTAAAGTTAATGTATAGGAAATTAGAAATAAACGATTCGTCCCCTAAACTCCAAGTTCTAGTTGTTCCATCCATATTGAAAGTATAGTATATCCTGTGTTCAGTCATGGCTGCGGTACCATTTATCAAAACTTCATCAAAGTACCAAGTATCTGTACCACCATCATAACTTAAATCATAGATATCAGTTCCAAGTGATGGTGTTCCTTCACCTTCAAGTGGGAAGTATGCTAAACGGAAAGCTGCTTCGGTGGCTGTTGTATCATTAAGAATGTGTGAACCAATGGAATCAGTAAAATTCACTTGGAAGGGATTTATAGAGAGATGATTTGTAGCATTTTCATAATTAACAGTTGATATTGGTATGTCAATATATTTCCAATTTACCTCGAGTAATGCATTTTGCAAGACTGAAAATATTGCTTCCACTGAGTATTCTAGGCAAGTTTGCACATCAGCCTTGTAGACTGGTGTCCAATCAGTAATCAAAGGATGGGAGCTAAAATTATTTCCCAAGTCATAGGCTAAAGGATGTATATTCTTAGCAAGGTCTATAGTTGCTACGTCAGCCTCCTTCGGAGCAATAACTGTGGAGCTAAGAGAAAAGTAGGTATTATACCAATCTTCATATGTCCACCAGTATGCTGGATCTAACGCAGAAGTTACTGTGATGCCGGTTTCTATTTCTGCTTCAAAAGTACTCCAATATAATGGCAAATTCGCTAATGAACCCCAACTTGTGGATTCATCCCAAATTGCACCCCAAACACCTGCTTGAGAAACATAATGAGCAGTTGTTCCTGCGTAAAACGCACACAAACCTTCATCTGGATCTGTTTGATTCAATTCAATCACTAATTTATCATATTCAACTTGTGCACGATCAGATAAATTGTTCTCAGTAACTACAACTCCTGCATCATCAAGAAACAATCGATAGCTACCAACATCACCATAATCGCTAGGATTTGCGTAACCAGTTGCCATTGCACTATCACTTGGAGCAGCAACTCCAGCGAAGAATGCACTTAAATGATCACCCCAAAGACTTGTGAGCCATTGGTATTCATATGGGTCTGTAGCTAATTGCACAGCTTCATATGCTAACCATTTTGTAGTTGAAAAAGATGCTATTGGATACTGAACACCTTCTTCATACCAGCTATCACTCATAGTATACTTCGGAACTAATGGTATTAGCGTAACGACTATAAGTGTTATAGCAACAAAATTTCGTATATTCTTTTTCATATTAATTTTCACACCAATATTTATAGTGTTTCCACTATAAATTATGAGTATAACCAAGAGAAAAGTTATTTAAAAATAATAAAGTCGGAAAACTACCAGTGCAGGGAGCAAGCATTATTTCTTGAAGCTTGACAGAATTTCTTTCGCGCGAGCAAATTTAACATTATTTTCTTTTATCATAATTTCAGCTACCTTATCAATATGTTCCCCTGTAGCTCCAGCAGCGATTGCCAAATTCCTAGAATGCAATTTCATATGACCTTTTAGAATACCAGTCGTTACTAAAGCTCTTAATGCGCCTAAATTTTGTGCAAGACCAACAGCAACAGCTACTTGCGCTAATTTAGAAGCAGATTCAACTCCGAGTATTTTCAAAGCTATGCGTGCAATAGGATTTGTTTTTGTTGCACCACCGATAATCCCTACAGCCATTGGTACTTCTATTGTTCCTACCAAGTCACCCTTTGCATTTTTTGTCCATTTAGTTAATGATCCATAATGTCCTTCTTGAACAGCATACGCATGAGCTCCGGCTTCAATTGCTCGAGTATCATTTGCTGTTGCTAGCATAACAGCAGAAATACCATTCATTACACCTTTATTGTGAGTAGCAGCACGATATGGATCTGTTTCAGCAAAAGCTGAAGCAGCAACAATATTATCTACAATATCTTCTCCACCCAATTTTTCCAGTGAAATGATACATGAAGCTTTTGCTAATCGTAAATCAGCGAGATTTGAGAGAATTCTTAGGAGCACTCTTCCTCCGGTGATATCCTCAATAAATGGTGCTAGTGTTTCAGCCATTGAGTTAACAGCATTGGCTCCCATAGCATCGAGACAATCTACAAGGATTTCACAAATAACCATTTTACCAACACGTGTATCAATAATTTTTGTTCGAACATCTCTAGCTCCACCACCTAGTTCAATCAAAGTTTTGCTACAAGTGTCTGCAATTTTCATAATCTGCTCTTTGTTTTTCAGAATAACTTGAACTGCTTCTTCTGGATTTTTTAAGTCCAGAATTTGTATTTGCCCGATCATAATTTGTTCTGTTGTTGATGTTCTAAACCCACCTGTTGATAATGTTAGTTTCGCAGAATTACACACTGCAGCAATAACAGAAGGTTCTTCTACAGCCATCGGAACAACATAGATTTTGTCGTTTATGAGAAAATTAACTGCTAATCCAAAGGGAATTGGAATCGTACCAACAGCATTCTCAATCATTCTGTTTACTGTTTCCAAATCAATAGGCCCAGTTGTTAGTAATAACTGAATGTCATCATCAGTTAACTCTGGAATAAAGTCTTGAATTTTCTTTAGACGTTCACTGCTTGTTAACTTATAAAAACCTGAAAATTTTGTAAAATCGTTTTTATCGGGGGATTCCTTATTGGGCATTCAATTCTCTCCTTAATCAAATTTAAATTAAGATTAGAATATGTTAAAGATTTCCCTAGACATGAATAATTTTTTTAAAAGTAGGTTTATTTCATGATGTGGGATTCAAGCTTTACCTTTATTTGATAAGATTAGGGACTCAAAAACTTAAGAAATTTAATGAGCACCTTTTTGTTATTCATAAAGGATGTAAGCTTAACAAAACAAAAGAAGGTAATTTAGTTGTCGCAGGAAGTAATGAGAGTATACATGGATCATGGAGCTACCACAGCAGTTGATCCTGAAGTTAAGAAAGAAATGATGAAGTTCTTTTCAGATGAATTTGGGAATGCTTCTCAAATGTATGAATATGGTCGTAATGCTGCTATGGCTGTACAAGAAGCAAGAGAAAGAGTGACTAAACTCATCGGAGCAGAACAAGAAAGGGAAATTATATTCAATTCTGGTGGAACAGAAGCTGATAATTTAGCTCTAAAAGGAATTATGCTTGCCAAGAAAAACAAGAAAAAACATATGATAACTTCAGTTATTGAACATCCTGCTATTTTAAGGACAGCTGAATATTTGGAAACCCAAGGAATCAAAGTAACTTATCTTCCTGTAGATAATTTTGGTTTAATTAGCTTAGAGGATTTGAAAAAAGAAATCTCTAGTGAAACAGCATTGGTTTCTGTTATGCATGCTAATAATGAAATTGGAACTATCGAACCTGTTAAGGAAATTGGAGAAATTGCTCATGATGCTGGTGCTTTATTCCACACTGATGCAGTTCAAACTGTTGGAAAGATTCCTGTTGATGTTAAGAAATTAAACATTGATTTACTATCAATGAGCTCACATAAACTATATGGTCCTAAAGGTGTTGGAGCTCTTTACAAAAAACAAGGGTTAAGACTTGATCCTATCTTACATGGTGGTGGACATGAAAAGGGTTATCGATCAGGAACCGAAAACGTTTCAGGAATTGTTGGACTTGGAAAAGCAGCTGAAATTGCACAAAAAGTATTACTCAAGGAGATGGAAAAACTCACCAAGATGAGAGATCGTATTATTGATAATTTTCTCAAACTAGATGATACTATACTCAATGGGCATAGAACCAAACGATTACCACATAATGCAAATTTATCTTTCAAATTTGTTGAAGGTGAAGCACTCATCTTAAGACTAGATGCGAAAGGCATTTATGGCTCAACTGGTTCTGCTTGTTCTACCAAGAAACTTGAAGCTTCCCATGTTTTGCTTGCAATTGGTTTAAGACATGAAGTAGCACATGGTTCTTTACGATTAACCTTAGGTAGATGGAATACAGATAAAGAAGTAGATTATGTCATAAAAGAGGTTCCTCAAGTAATTAAAGAACTAAGAGAGATGTCTGCCTTTAGAAAAGAGACCGAAGAATATGTTATGAGTTTGAAAGATGAACATGATGATGATCATTGTGAAACTTAGTTAAATTTAAAACAAATATTAAAAAACACAATTAAGAATTGTACGTGAGTAGGTAAGAAATAATGTTATACAGCAAAAAAGTAATGGAACATTTCACTAAACCCAAAAATGTGGGGGTAATAGAAAATCCCGATGGAAAGGGCATTGTTGGCAACCCAAAATGCGGCGACACGATGGAAATTACCATCAAAGTGAAAGATGATAAAATTGATGACATTAAGTTCAGAACTTTTGGATGCGCTTCAGCAATTGCTACAAGTAGTGTAACAACTGTTATGGCAATGGGAAAGTCCTTAGACGATGCCATGAAAATGACAAGAAATGATGTCGCACAAGAATTAGATGGGTTACCACCACATAAAATGCATTGTAGTAACTTGGCTGTAGATGCATTACATAAAGCAATTGAAAATTACAGGGAAAATAAAAAGGATTAGAAAATACTCTTCTAAGAGAATATTTTCTTTAAAGTAGCAACGATGTGTTGCATATCTTCTTCGCTAACACCTGGATTGATAGGTATTTGGAAGTGATCTTTACCAACTCTTTCTGCGACTGGGCAACTTACTTTGCTGTAATCTGGGAATTTTATGAATTCTGACCAATAGTAATAATTGTTCAATTCTGTATAAGCTGGTTGTTCATATGATGGAACGTTGTAAATCTGTCGTGAACCAATATTGTTAGCTTTTAATTCTTCTATGACTTTGGCAACTGGCAAGTCTTTTCTATCTGTTCTTCCAGCAGCAATATACCAACCATGTTGTGCGTTATCATAGACTTTTTGTAATGCGAATCCATCTAGATCAGATAATTCTTTCAGAAGAATATTGGCGTTTCTTTTTCTTGCTTCCAGCATTTCAGGCAATTTTTTCATTTGTTCAACACCAATTGCCGCATGAATATTTGAAGTACGGTAATTATAGCCAATTTTTGTATGGAAATAACCACCCTTTGGTGTTCTGCCATGATTTCTGATACACAAGATTTCGTCCTTTAATTCTTCATTATCAGTAACAATTGCTCCACCCTCACCGAATGGCAGGTTTTTTGAAGCATAGAATGAAAAGCATCCAACCTCGCCAATTGTTCCTGTGTGTTTTCCATCGAAAAATGCTCCATGTGATTGACATGCATCTTCTAGGATTTTAAGATCATGATCTTTCGCTATATCTGTAAGAGCTTTCATATCGCATGGGTTTCCAAAAATATGAACAGGTAGAATTGCTTTTGTCTTTTTAGTTATTTTTTCTTCCACTTTTTCAGGATCAATGTTATATGTTTCCGGATCAATATCTGCAAATATTGGAATTGCACCATTAAACAAGATACTATTGCTTGATGCAATAAAAGTGAAAGGAGTAGTAATTACTTCATCACCAGGTTTAATCCCTGTTGTTTCTAAAGCTAGATGGAGTGCAGTAGTTCCATTTGATGTAACAATGGTATATTTAGAACCTACGAACTCACCAAATCTTTTTTCAAAATCTCTAGCAACTGGTCCTTCTGCAAGGTATTTTGAATCTATTACAGCATTTAATGCTTCTTTTTCTTCTTTCCCTACTTGGGGGTCTACAAATTTTATCATTGAATGTGATACCTCATTAAGCAATAAATTGTTCTAATTAGATTTTTCCAATTTCTTTTAGAAATTTCAACTATTCAACTTATAGACTTAACTATTCTTTTAAAAAAATCATGGTTGTTTATCGACTAGTTATATTGCTAATGGAATAATTTTTTAGATGTTATAAGGAAGATAGTATGCAATAAGAGGATAATGAAAATTGAAAATTAATCCAGAAGATATATTCTTTGAAAATGCAACCATAGCTCATGCAGCAGATTGGGCAAAAATATTCATCAAGGGTATGAAAAATTGTCAATGGATGACACGTTATTTTAAAGAACAAAATTTTTCAGAATTGGATGTTTCGATTTCTATTGCTCAAGATATTAATAAAAAATCTGAGGTCGAGCTATTTCTTATTGCATATATTTCAGATAAACCAATTGGAATAATTCGTTTTGATGAGTATTGGGTTCCTGGGGCAACAAAAATTCTAAGTCATTTCCCTCTTATTTTACCGAAATTTCAACGGAAGGGCATTGGTAGACTTTTAGTTAAAGAAGGCTTTCAGCAAGCTTTTGCTAAAGGTTTTTCAGAATGCTGGACTGAATGTTGGTCAATGGATAAAAGAGAGATCAGTCTTTATCAGAAATTTTATGAGAAAATCGGATTCAGAAAAAAATCAGATAGATTAGAAATGAATTGTGCTCTCGAGCATATTAATATAGAAAATAAAATTGATTTGAAAGGATTAAGAACAAAATCTTGTCAAGAAGTAACTTCAGAATTAGTAAAAGCTATTAGTACTTCATATGGAAGCTCTCTGGATAAATTACACACGATAGAGCATCTTGATAAACCAGAAATTACAAAACATTTCCTTGAAAAAACAAGAAAAACTGTTGAAAACATTGGTTTTACTATTCAATGTATTGTAGCGAAATATGAGAAGGAATTATGTGCGGGATTAATGACAGCGACATCAAAAAATAAAGGAATGATCTTAGAGATAGGGGTTATTCCTAAATATAGAAAACTAAAGATAGCTCAAAGCTTGATTACAAATTATATTATTCAGATGAAGAATCAAGGCATCAAAGAAATAGTTCTTGGTGTTGATCATGAGAACCTACCAGCCATAAATCTATATGAAAAATTAGGATTCAAGAAAACATGGTTTGGTATTCTTATGTTATTAGAAGATAAGGAGAAGCTAGGATTAGTGTAATTGTGAAGAAGGAGAGATTCTAATGAAAGCAATTGATACCCATTGTCACTTAAATCATACATTGAAAAGAGGATTAAAACTTAATACAATCCTTCATCATGCGCAGATAAACAATGTTGTTGCAATAATTGATTCCCCAGTTTACATTACTGATTATTTACAATCAATTCGGTTTCATAAAAGGTACTCAGATAAAATTTTTGTAACTCTTGGTGCTTCACCTGCTAATTATCACGAAATAAATATTGATAACGTGGTTGTCAAAATTAGAGAACATGCTGAAAAAGGAGAGATAGTTGGTATTGGTGAAGTAGGTTTAGATTACTATTGGGTGAAAAAACAAGCTATAAGAACCAAGCAACATGAAATATTCAAGCGATTTATCAAGTTAGCTAACGAATTAAATTTACCACTAACCGTTCATAGCAGAGAAGCTGAAAAGGATTCAGTTAATATCTTATCCATTGCAG
This sequence comes from Candidatus Heimdallarchaeota archaeon, assembly GCA_019058165.1. Classification (GTDB taxonomy): domain Archaea; phylum Asgardarchaeota; class Heimdallarchaeia; order JABLTI01; family JABLTI01; genus JABLTI01. Next base: position 3,603 of record JAHLVZ010000088.1, on the reverse strand, counting down.
AAACTCCTGTTATTATGCACAGTTTCTCAGGTGATGTTGAAACAGCTTTAGAGTGTGTAGACAGAGGATATTATATTTCCATACCAACAGCTGTTACGACCAGGAAAAAATACAGGAGATTGGCAGAAGCTGTTCCCTTAGAAAATCTGTTAACAGAAACTGATTCGCCTTATCTTTCACCATTCCCTGATAAGAAAAGGAATGAACCGGCAAATGTGATTTATGCTGTCAAAGAGATTGCAAAAATAAAAGAACTCCCCGAAGATGAAGTTGCCAATGTAACAACCGATAATGCCATTAAGATTTTTGACTTGAAAATTTAGATTTTTTCGTTGGGATTTACACTATTAATAATATTTAAAGACTACATCCCGCTATAACTAAAATATTGAGTTCGAGAACCGGTGATTTTATGAATTCTACTCAAAGAACGACTTTATGGGATACCTTAGATGAATATAAAAGACGTAACCCAGAAAGCGTAAATCCACCTTCAGAAAGAATCGATCCCGATATTCCTGGATCATATTTTTGGGTAATAGTAGCTACAAATTGGCAAAATATGCATCCTTTGATACAAGATGTTCTGTTCATATGGTACAAAGCATTAACAAAATTTCACCAAGGAAATCATGTTGAGGAATTAGATCCCGAATCAACAGAAGGTTTGGTGTATAGACTAGATGAGCTGGATTCAAAACTCAAAGCATTTGACTTAGAAAGAGGGAATTTAGAACAAGAATTATCAATTCGAGATAGGGACTTTCAAAGATTACGATCTTTAACTGGTAAAAGAGAGAAAGAAAATATCGAAGTACAACAGATGCTTGGGAAAAGTTTTCAAGATAAAATCATGGATAAGCAAAAAGAAATTGATGAAAAGGCAGACAGTATAAAAGAATTGGAAGACCAAATCCAAGTTTTAAAGAACAAATTATCTTCGAGTGGAACAGATAAAGTAACAACTCCTGTAGTTGAAACGCAATCTGAAACTGTTGAGCTAGTAAATTTGAATAAACATATTGAAGAACTTAAACACGAAGTTGATGAAAGAACAAGATTGTTAAAAGAAGTTAGTAATAAACTAAAACAACAAAATGATAAATTAAAAGAACAAAGTGATCAAATAGCTCATCTACAAAATGAAATAGAGAGAAAAAATCAGAAAATCAAAGAGATAAAGGGTTTATTGCAGGGATAAATGTAGCTCAAATTTAGGTTAGGATTAAATGGTAAAGTTAATATTTAAAATAGTCATAATTGGTGATCCAGCTGTTGGGAAAACAAGTATTCGAAGAAAATACTTGGGTGAAACAACAATTAAAGAATACATCTATACAATCGGTGCAGATTTCGCTACAAAAAGATTGAAAATATCAAAGAATCTTTCCGTACAATATCAGATTTTTGATTTAGCAGGACAACAGAAATTCGATAAAGTTAGAGCTTCTTTCTATTCCGGAGTTCAAGCAGCAATTCTTGTTTATGATATAACTGATAATAATACTTTGAGAAATATACCAAAATGGATTAGGGAAACCAAAAAGAATAATGATGGAACATTAGAAACATTTGTCATTGTTGGTAATAAAATTGATTTAAATGACCAGAAGAAATCCAATGATGCTCTTTTGAAAAAAATTCAACAAGAGTTATCGAAAGAAATGGGTCACAACATATTACATATCACCACAAGTGCATTGACTGGTGAGAATATTGATTTGCTTTTCAAAAAACTAACTTATGAATTACTTGTTGCTTATGGTAAAGATTCACCAACTATTGCGAATCTAGTAAAGGAAGTTGAAGATAAGCTTGTGATAGAAATTCCGACTGAACCTAAAGAACCAGAAATTCTACCTTCAAAAGCAGATGTTAAAGACAAAGCACTCGAGAGTATTGTCGAAAAACGTTTGAGAAGATTCGAATTAGAAATCAATCATTTAAAGCTAGAAATTAGAGAATTACATGCTGACATTCATAATCTCCAAGATTTAATTTTAAAATACATAACTGATCACAAAAATCTACTCGAGAAATTAAGCCTACGAGAAGATTTCTAGTTTTTTCTATTTTTTCAAAAACTACCATTTACTTAAAAGTGTTGTTTTCTTATATTTAAGAGGAAATAAATATGTGGAGTCGAAAGAATATAATTTGGGGTTATTGAAAAAATGTATTCAAAGAAGAGGGGAGGATTATTTGTTCTAGTTTTACTAGTCTCTCTTATTTTTTTGACAGATCATTCAATAATTATTCATTCAGCATCATCTATCGGTGATTTTGAGGATTTTGATTGGTTTACTTGGAATGTTTCTTATAATAATACATTCGATCCTTCAACAAATAAGAAAACAGTTAGTCATCTTATAATCGACCGAATTATTGATGACGAGCGTATTTGGTATCAGTACAATGATACTTACGGTGATTTCGTATCAGATTGGATGAATCCTGATTTAGCGGTACAAAATCTTCCACTTGGCACTCTTGACACGATCTTAAGTCTCCCATCATTACAAGAAATTATACCAAACATATGTTTTGTTCCAATTAACTGGACGGAGACTAGTCTTAGGTTTATGAATGGCACTTATAATCTACTAAATGATATCTATTACGTTGAGAATCCAAGTGAAAGCAATTTTACTTATCATAGAAGGTTTCGTTATGGAGCTGCTACTCGAGAAGTTTGTATTTTCGATCACGAGTTTGTTGATGATTCTGCTGAGGATTTTACAATCAACAATGAGAGAGTTATTGGAAATTTTAGCGCAATCTATAATGCTAAATTAGGCTTCCTAATTGATTACCAAATTAAAATTCAAAGTTTAGTCTCTTCAAGTAATCTTATTCTTTCAATTGAATTTTTAGATTCTTCTCAACCTATAGGATGGTCTAGGTATTTCAAAGGATTTGTTGGATTCATGTGTACTGGTTTCCCTTACTTCTCATCTTGGGTAGTTATACTTAGTATTATCTTTACCAAAGTCTATAAGAAAAGAAAAAGAGAATTAGAGATTCTTGAAGGCCATAGAGCTGCTTTTGCAGAGAAGATGAGAGAAAAGGGATTAGAAGAAGAAGATTTCAATTTCATTAATATCTGCCCTTTTTGCTTAGAACACTTGAAGAAAAATCAGAAAAAATGTCCAAATTGTAAAGGCATACGATAAAAAAAATAAGAAAATACCTCGGTTTTACCGAGGATTGTTTTTAGCCGTTTACTGTAAAACCATTGAATGCAATTGTTGGTGTTTTCACAGCTGGAAGTAGTTTCGAATCAGAACCAATGTCTCGGATGGTTAGGTAGCTCTTGTATAAGTTACCAGCAATTGTTATTGGATTCAATGGATATGTAATTTCTCCATTTTCAATTAAATAAGCTGATGTGGCAACAACAGAGAAGTCACCCGAAATTCGATTTGAATGCATCATACCCATTACTGAATCCATGACGTAGACGCCTTTATCAATTCCAGAAATTATCTCATCAAAACTTTTTGATCCGGGTTGAATAACGATTGTCGTTGGTGAAATGCCTGGTGTGCTTTCGTAGTCCTGACCTCGAGTTGCATTACCGGTACTTTTTGCTTTACCTAATCG
>JAHLVZ010000087.1 GCA_019058165.1 Candidatus Heimdallarchaeota archaeon | reverse complement strand
TGGTACAGCTGAGAGCCATACTGAACTGAGCTACAATGCTTACCTGTTATCGGAGGGAGGAAATGCGACTGTTCACTGGTGGTACGAAATCATTAAGAAAGCAAAAATGCCAGCTCCTGGCATTCTCTTCTCTTTTGGAACAGTGACTGTACTTGCAATTATTGTTATCCTCATTACTAAGAGGAAGAAATCTTCCTAAGCAAGTCTTTTTTTGAGTAGTGCTTGGGGAGATGTCTCCTTTCATTTTTTTTATGCTCTTTACTTCTTTTATAGTTAAAGTAAGCACTAAAACTTGTTTACTCTATGAAAAACTCTTCTCTTAATTCTACTCCGAATTCGTTGTAGTTTTCATCATGCATGTGGTAAAATACTGAATCGTTTTCTTTGTTTATTATTAGATTCGGATTTCTGCTTAAAAGATACTTTATCACACGAATATCTATGTGTGGGAAATCCTCATAGAGTTTCTTCGAGGAAAGGAAGCGATAGATTTCCATTAGACAATTACTCATGTCCTTTAACCAATCCCTGGTTAAAATCCTTAATCCCTCACTAATTTGTGAGAGATCCTTTCTGTGTTTTAATATAAATGTTCGAAGTTCTATTTCATCATTTTTTGGGATAAAATTCATTGCCCAGTAAAAAATCTGGGAATAAACTATGAAGAAGTCATTGGCTTCTGAATGCGTGTAGGGACGAACTTTTAGGTGTTCTTGAAATTGCGGAATGATTTCAGCGATCATGGTCACGATATCACTGTATTTTTTTGGATCAATATTCTCTAATTTAGTTGCAATTCCACTTATGGTTATTTGCTTCAGAATACTTTTCCCACTTGTATTTGTTGATTGCTTTATTCGTTTTGGATTTTCTTTACTTTGTTTATTTGCTAAGAGCCTGTTGTAAATGAATACGAAGAAAACAACGAGAAGGGTTGTCCAAAACACGATTTGGAAGATAATTGCATACGATTGCCAATTCAATCCGAATAATATAGCGAATTCTTCGGTCATTTTTTTTCCCTCCTAACCCATTCCCGGATAATTGTCTTGGTAGAAACCCATTGTGTTGTTCCTAATGAATTCCTTTAGATCCAAGACTTCTTGCATCGCTAAAGTTGTAGTTACTTTCATTAAAACAGTAAGAGATTTTTCCCGTAATTGATCATATAATTTATTTTGCTTTACAAGATTCTCTGTCTCCTCGATTTGCTTACAGAGTTTTCCTACTCTTCGCTTTAAAGTTTGTAATGCAAAATTTATCGCTAATTCAATTCTCTTTATATTCCCTTCAGAATCGTTAGTTAGCAAGATAGGAAGTGTTTTCTTCTTAAACAAATAGGTTTCAAAGGTTTCCCTGTTTATCCGTAATACATTATCGGAGTATGATCCTTCTCCGCTTAACAAGAAATGAGTATCAGGTAAGAGTGAGAGTAAACAGTCTATACCTTCCGTAAAAGCAATTACAGTTTCATCTTGGTCTCTGGAAACAGTAACCATTTTCGTATTTTTGCCATGTATTCCTTCCTCTTTATTAGGAATATCTTTATTATCCTCTCAAGTGCTATTTTGTATCTTGAGACTGCATGTATGGTATGTATTCATTTTTGAGATCATCCTTGACAGTTGATTTTTTAGGATAGGATATATGCCCGTGATTCAGTCTTTCATTCTCTTCACGATGATAGTATTATTATCAACCGCATAGATCTCCATCACTTCTCCTTGTTCTATTCCTAAAGTATCTGTGATTTCTTTTGGAATGGTGATTCGTAGGCTATCTGCGGTTTTTGCTACTTTTCTCGTGAACTTGATTACTGGTACATCTTTTTCTGGCATTTATCCACCTAAATAATTATTGTTTTAAATATATATTAATTTTTCTATATTCAAAATATTTAAATATATAAATGAATATACATATATTGATACGTATGCGAAACAAAGAAGACGAATCCTTAACAATTGTAAGATTCAACATATTAACTACAAAGACACAAGACGCTATTTTAGAAAAAGTTACAGCCAGACATACATATGCTATTAAAAGATATTTGACGATTTTAGACAATGATGAATTCCCCTATCATGGAACAGAAGGAGAATTAGATCAATTAACAATTAAAACAAAGAATAGAGAGAAAGTCAAATACGACCTCATTGCAGAAACAGGATTAAGTTCAACAGATTTACAGTCAGCAGGAAGAACAGCAATTAGAACATGGAAGACTTATCTCACACAACATAAGAATTGGGAAAGACGAAGGGATTCCGCAGCCAGAACGTCAATTATGCGTTTTCAATCAACAATGGAAATTAGTTCAAAGGGTGAAGTCATTTATCCTGCAAGTGACCTTATAAAAGCAGTAGAGGGGTTCACTAAAACAAGGGTTTGGAAAAGGGTTAGAAAATCTGAACCATCAAAACCGTTACAAAGCAAGTACTATAAAGCGAAGAAAATTCCTATGAGATTAGTCATGAAAAATAATCTCTTGACCTTTATGATTAATAGAGAAATACATTCCCATAAAATTGAGCATGGAAGACTGTTTATCAAGCTCAAGACTCTAATACCTCACCAAACACTCAAATTGGAATTAGTATGTTCTCAGTATCACATGAAAGAAATAGAGAATGGGAGAATAACAGGTGGGAAAATAATTAAGAATTTGAAAAAGAAAAGATGGGAGTTTCATGCTTATGTGAGAAGGAAGAAACCTCTTTTTAATACTGAAAGGAAAAAAGGAAAAGCTGTGCTTTCTATTGATCTTGGAATCAACAACATCGCAACAATGACAGTTTTATTAGAGAATTCTAAACTGAAACGTAAACAATTCTATTTCTTTAATGAGTGGCATTTAAGAAAAAGATTGCTAAATATTTTCCTACGAAGAAAAGAACTTCACAAAATCGTTTTCAAGGAACGAGGTATGAAACGAACAAATGCTTTAAAGGAACTGCGAGGACAAAAATACTCTATTATATCCAACGAGTTGTGTCACCGAATTGCAACCAAAATCGCTTCCGTAGCTCAAGAATACCAAGAGGATGACTACGAAGTGCATGTAGCAATTGGGAGACTAAAAGGAATGATAACAGTCGTACGAAAAGGAAGTGGAATTAGTAGAGGATTAATGGGAATTTATCACAGATTTCCTTATGCGAAATTAACCGAGTATATTAAATACAAATGTGAGAGAGTCGGTGTGAGTGAGAATAACATCCAATTAGTATCTGAGCACTCAACCAGCAAGACATGTCATAAATGTGATAGTAAGAACACTGTTAGACCAACCCAGAAGCATTTCGTATGTTTGGATTGTAATTGTCAATACAATGCTGACGCTAACGCATCAATAAACATTGGTTTGAGGTATTTAATGAAAATCACCAATAATAAAAGACAGATACTCAAACTAAGATACATACAGGGTTCTCAAGAGCCCACTCATTCGAGTAATTTGCTCGAATATCAGGGGACAAACGATACGCCCCTCTGCGATGAATTAACTGGAGATAATAAAGAATTATCTCAAGTAAAGGTTAAGAAGGCAGAAAAAGTAATCTTACTTTGATTTGTAAGAATCGTCGCGCCATGCCATCGCAACAAATAGAAAATTAAAGTAATTACGAAATTGTTCCGAGCGGGACAGAAAGAGTTGGATCATCTCGCTCAAGAGAAAAGGGGAGTTTGTTTTCATGAGAGTCTCAGGGGAAAGGAGGTTTGTGTCTCCATTGTTTCTTTAACACAATTAATCGTTTTTAATTTATTATTTAAGGAATCGTTTCGAGAAATTTTTGTCAAGAAAAGAATTATTCGCAGCTCTATTTCCATAATTATATCAATATAATTATATATTTCAGCTTCATCTATTTCTTGATAATTCACTAAAACAGTAGATTTGTTTATCCAACCAAAAGGATAATCTTTTTTCTTTTTTAGAGCTTTATTTCCTATTTGGTTAAAATCTGTTTAAGAAATATTCCTATAATTATATTTGATAATAGCCAAAAGATTCCACGAATGAGGGTGTCACTTGTTTTTAATCTGTTTCTACTTTCACAAATAATTTTTTCTTGATTATGAATTATTATTTGTTGATTTGTCCAATTCTTAAATTGCTGAACTCCAATCTTTTCTTGATGTTTAGTGAGAAAATCAATCTCGCAAATTAGTTCTTCAATTCTTTCGATTTGGTTGAGTAAATATTTGTCAAGTGAAGTTAACTTTTTGATAAACTCTAAACTAAAAATCTTAGTAATTATTTTGTAGAAAGAATCCCAGTTATGATAATCATCAATATTAAATTCTGTGATTTTTTCAGTTAATCTGGGGTAGAGTAATGCAAGAAATCTAATTCTATCCTGATCAAGCATATCTTTTAATTTATTATAAATAAATGCGAATGAAATATCTTCAATATTCTGATAATCAAAATCTTTGAGAATCTTTTCATCTATAAACTTAGATAGTAAATCAGTTATATTTCTATGAAAACTTTCATCTTTCTTTTTGATTTCTTTCAATTTGAATTTAGAGTAAATCTTGTATGATTCTTTTAGGTTTTTATCAAATTTTTTAAAATTGCGTTCTGTAAAATAGAAATCAATTCTTTCTTGAATATCATATTCTTGTTCTTTTAATTCCTTAAAAATTTCCACTGCATTTTCATGAATTGATTCATATCCACTATTGATTATTTGCAATAGAAGTTTTTTTATTTTAGTTAGAGACTTTATAGTCTTCTTTAAATCTTTTACTTCAATTATTTTTTTAACATCTTGATAAATTGTTAATAGTTCATCAATATATTTTGTTTCATTTTTTAAACTCCTTTGTTCACCTCGTCTGTATATGAGTAGACTGATAAGAAACAAAATAATCGTAATCCCTACAACTAAAAATAACCAATAGAAATCTAACTGATTAATAGTAAACATCGGATCAAATAAATTAATATCAAAAAACCATAATACTAAATATGATACAAATGATAAACGAAAGATTCCCATAGCAGCTTTTTCTATGTAAATTCGACGAGTAGTACTTTCGATTTTCTCTGAATGAATATTTGAAATTGCTATAATTGAATCTATAATATAATAAATAGTTATAACAAAAAATGTTACTAAGATGTAGATTTTAAAGAAATTTGGGTTATCGTATATTTGAGGAGAAAAGAAGATTATTGCAATTGTAATAATCCATAATAAAAAACTTAACCAAATACGTTTATCTTCAGTGAATTTAGTTTTAAAAAAACCTGGCACTAAATACTTAGACTGTAATTTACCAATTTCTCTTGATTTTTCTTCTCTGGTATCATACACTAAAAAGTCATTACAGATAACCAAATAATTTATTGGTATAATTTCAGCCAAGCTAATTATGAAATATAATAGCCAATTATATTCTTGATTTAAAACTAAAGGAATAATAGCATACGGTATTAGTGTTATAAAAAACAGTGCAAAATTTATGATAAAGAAATAATAAATACTATTTAGTAGATCGCTTCTTTCTTCAATCCATTTTTCATAAATAGCTGAAGCAATCAATACAAAACCAGCAAAAATGAGAAAGGCTAATATGAAAATTATAAATATACCAAAATATACAATAAATTTTAGCCATAATTTCGTAATCAATTTTCTAATTCCCAGTCAATTAATCTTTTCGATTCTAATTTATCTAATTTCTTTAATTATTTTTCGGATTTTTTCAATGAATAGTAATTATATAATTTGTTTCCTTCCGATTGCAGATAAGAAATCATATCTCGTATGATAAAATTTCGACTTTTAGATAATACATCGAAACTAAACCACCATGGAAATTTCTAATACTATATATTGAATTTTTTCCTTATTAATTTGGGAGGGGAAGGAACAGTCTCTGCAAAATGAGTCTCTCGGGGTAATTCTTACTTTCGTCCCTCCCATCATTCTTAATATCTATAGCCATTTTTTCTCCTGTTTTTATAAGAAAAGAGTTCAGAGAAGAACAATCGAGGAACATATCAATTTTTCTTCAGCAGAAAACTCTCTCTCTCTCAAAGAAATATTTGATTTCCATTAATTATTAATTTTTTCTTGGTATATCTCTATTTATTTTTCTCCTTTAATACTTTATACCCATCCATAATCTGTTGTATTAATTCGGTAAGTATTTTGTAATCTCTTATCAAACTTTCTTCATCAAATGGTTTCATAGCATGAACCAACTGATTACGAATATCTCTTATGTGTTCAAAATTTTTGAGCATCACTTTTTTTTCTTTCTCACTGTAACTTTCTGCAAATAATTTGTTCTCAAGTATTTCTTTTTTAAAGAAAGAATACATTCTAAAGATATTTCTCACTCTTTCGTATCCTAAAATAACTAAGGTTTCATTAATAAGATTTTCAAGGACAATATATTTTTGTAAAAATGCCATTGTAATGTTTCCTTGATTAAAAGAACTTTCAGCTGCTTCTAAATATAATTCCATTGCTTCTTTTTCTTTATGAATATTAACAAGATACTCATCTAATTCTTTGATGTTTCGATTAAAAACAAGTTTCAGATAAGCCTGTAAGGCTTGCAATACTTTTGGAATTAATTCTTGTAATTGGTCTTCAGAATGATAAACACCTAAATGTTGTGCACTATTTCTTAATTCATGTAATAATTCCATCTCATTGAGATAAAGAATATCACTTAATTCTTTAGGAAAAGTTTTCTTATGTTCTTTTCTACTAATATCTTCTCTGATCTCCCAAAGACATTCAAATACTCCGTACCATCCAGTTCCTTTTCCTCTTAGGAAGTGAATACCTTTATTCTTCAATGATTCTTTTAGTATTAACTCAATAGCACCATCTAAATGAATCAATCCAAATCGTAAATGTTTTGGTTCTTTAGTTCGATTATAAATCTGTAAGTGATTTATAGTTTGTTCTAATGATTCTATCCCAGACTTAAACATGAATGATGTCATCTTTTCCACAAATAAATTTCATTGTTATTATTCAAAAACATTGTTTCAAGATTACTTCAGTTTGTCTCTTTACACAAATGCAATACATAACTATCACTAATTGCTCTTGAAAACACGAGGGTATCCAATAAATACTGAGAAACAATTAATTTGGTACATGAGAAACGAATTGGAACTAAGGGATTAGCAGAGCAATACACACAAGAAGAGCGATATGAGTTAGCATTCGAATGTTATGAACAGCTTATCTTTGACATTGATGAATCCGATAGGGTTGAGACTTTCCTCGCTTTAGCAGAAATTTACTTGAAATTGAAGAATTTTGGCATTGAATCCTTCAAAAATAATCGACCTTCTAAATTAAGTGGTGGAGAGAAACAAAGAGTAGCATTAGCAGGGGTAATGGTAAAGGATATTAAATTACTGCTTTTAGATGAGCCTACGGGTTCATTGGATTATGATAATAGGACAGTAATCTGGAACCTAATATCACAGCTAAAAATAAAAAATCTGACAATTATTGTTGTTAGCCATGATGAATCCATATCCAATTTCACAGATGTTTCTCATAAGTTAGAAAATGGAACAATCAAGCAATTTAAATGAGTATACCTATCTTTTGGATAGTTTCAGAATAGAAAATAATCCTCACAAATTATTTGTGTTTTCATTATTAAAGTACCACTAAAAAAATAATTAATGGATTGTAAATAACAAGAAATATCAGAAATGAACCTTATAGCAGAAAAAAAAAGAAGAATTATGGTGTGTTTCGTCCATTCTTTTATTTAAAAGGATAAATTAATCTGTTTCAAATCAATAATTTAATTTAGTTCCTAATAATTATTAAAGGAGAAAAGATTCATTTAGAAAAGGTTAGGAATAACATGTCATTTCGGGGGATAAGAGAAAGATATTTTATTAGAACGGGTATTTTTTTTAAATATAAAGTAACATTACCGTTACTCTGTGGACTTTTATATTTTAATATTTTATTTGCTTTCATTTATTCAATAGTAGAAAAAGATTCCGAATTTGCTCGATTTCTCTATACTGATTTTTTAACATATAGTTGGATTCCCTTCTTTATTATAATAGTCTATATAGTGCGTTATAGTGTAAAAGGATATGAAAAACTAATAGACAATCCAAAATTCAAATCATTATTTAGAACTGATACAAATTATGCAAACTATTTAGAAAGAGTAAATCGATTTTTAAATAAAAAATGGGAAATTATAATTAGCGTTTTTTTTTCCATTTTAATTATATTCATTTATTATTTGCCAAGTATTATTCGACAAGAACATATAACTGGAGGGCGTAATTATTTCAGTTCTGGTTTTTTAATCGTTTCTTTTATATGTAATTTGCTTACATTTATTATAGGAGGATTTGCAGCAGGATCTTTTCTATATTATATATCTTGCATACTTCTTTCATTAGGCTTATTCTGGAAAGGTAACATTGAACTAAGCTTGGATACCACTATATTTAACCTAACAAAAGATAAGAAGAATCATAATGAAAAAAGAGTATCGTATGAAGAATTTCATCATTCTCAATTAGTAATAGGAGATTTTCTTTTCTCGTTTTCAAGTAGATTGATATTACTTTCAATTTTCATTACAATTGTTATCGTTTATCAGGTTCTAATGGGAAATTGGAATGATAGAGCATATTTTGGACCTGTAATTATGTTTGTTTTAACTCTTTCACTTTCAAGTATTCCACAACTGCTGATTCACAGCTTTTTAAAAAAGGGAAAAGCAAAAACTATAGATTCATATAAAAATAAATATTTCAAGATAAAAAAAATCATTATTCAAATGGAAACCAATACAGAATTGGATTGTAATATAGAAGATTTAATAGATAAAGCTAATTTTTATGAAATGGAAATTAAGAGAATTGAAAAAACTGGGACTTGGTCTTATAGTTTTAGTAAAACATCAAGAGTATTACTTGGTTCATTGATAAGCATAATTCCTTCAATGGTTTCATTTATTCAATATTTAATTTCTCTCTAAAAGTTTCGCATAAGCTGTACTGGAAAGGCATCAGAGTGTTTATCTAATATTTACATTAGGGAGGGAGTTTCGAGAATATGCATTACTTCCTGAGCTTCTCCAAGGGTCTCCACACGCCGAGGAAACAGAAGACCACAACGTGGGCTTCCCGAGGGTGCCAGTGTTCAGCGGTTCTCCTTGTGTTTCGCTTCTCTCTTTGTTTTTAATCATTAATTTAATGCGTTGCTTTGTCTCTTATGTGTTTTTTCCTATTTGATTCTCTTATATTTTCCAAGTTCCACCTTCATTAATAATCCATCTTCAACCAATTTATCTAAACCATATTCTATAAAAGTCCAAATACTTGGTTTATACTCAATTAGAGTATCAGTGGTATCATTATCGACTTTTCTCTCAAGAACAGCTTTCCACTCAAACTCATCACTTACATTAATTTTTGCATAAATGATTTCTTTCAATTCTTTCGCACATATTTCTATTATCTCAGCACTTGGCGAAGTTAATATGTCAGGTACCTTTTCTTTCATTTCATATCCCTATTTCAACAAAAAAATCGGAGTTATTTAAACCTTTGCGACCAAAGTTGCCTTTTTATTCCTTCTTCTTAACTTGTTCTTGTGATTGTTTTGTCCTCAAAAAAAACTCTTCTCCCAACAGGAACTGTCAAACGAATTATGAAGGAAACCACCAACATGATGATTAGCGACGAATTAGCTGAATCCGTAGCTCGCAAAGCCACTGAGTTTATCGTCACCGTTGCTCTGAAAACGAAGGTTTACGCTGAACACCACAAGAAACGAATCCTTAAGAAAAGGATGTATGATGTCATCGAATTAGCTGAGAAAATGAACCGATAGATCACACTCGACTTGCATGCTCGTAGAACCCTAATTTTTCTTTAAAGTTTTTAATCCCATGATAACTAATGATCTCACTCACTTCTAACTCCAAAGAAGGTTTACTCTCATCCGTTTCCGCTTTCAAATTGTATTTCTGTATGCCTCTCTTCGCTTTGTCGAGGTCTCGCTTGAAAGGAACAATTACAACATACTTTCCCTTGGTTTTTAGGTGTTGCTCAGCGGACAATAACCGAGTAATGAAAACATCTTCGTCGTACCCTTCAGCTCCAGTATGGACTTCGAACCAGAAATACTCTTGCTTATCATTAACAAGGATCCGGTGACAATTATCTGCAATATACTCACCGTTCCCGTGCCAATGAGGAATTTTGCGACGAATTGGGTCAGTAGTAATAATGTACTCCTCAGTCAAACCCAGTTGAAGCTCTCGGAAACACCAATTACTCAAAACATCGTGAAGAGGGAAGGGGCGACGAAACTTGCTCGGAACCAGTCGATACGGCGAAGAAGTAGGAAAACCAAACCAATGCTCGAAGCGAACTCCAATCTTAGGCATAGGATAAGCACAAACAAGACCTAGGCGGAACACACGAACCGAACCACGAAGAGAACCAGCGGGAGAATAATACTCTCGGTCAGCGTAGCACTCACCGCTGTACAGATGATTAAACAAACTATCATTACTAAGGTTGCCGAGGAATTCACCGAAGCACTCATGCAAGAGAAAAGCGAAATCCTCCTTACTGAAAAGGGGACGACGAAGAAGCAGATCAAGGAATTGGAGCTCAGAACTACTCAGCAAATTGAACGGAAGAGAACGAGGAGTAGGAGAACTAACAGAACTCCAACCCGAAGGGAGCTTGGGAACAGAAGCGGAAGGTGAACGCTGAAACAAGATAATTAACACCAAGAGAAAGTGCGAAAAAAGAACTAAAAAGACAACGAAAAATCAGTTGCTTATTACATCAGAGAACAGCTTTGGGAGATTTTTCTTGTTGAGAGCAACGGCACTAAGAATGAGAACGAGAAGAAAGTAAACATAGGGGAAGCCAACATTTACAGTGTAACGAATATTAGTCGAGTTTTGCATTGATGCAAAAAACATTGCGATAGCTGAAAGAACTATTCCTAAAACAGAACCAAAAATTGCCATTCGTCTCATAAAGGTAATAGTACTAAAAGAAATGTGCTTTTGAAAGGTGAGAACAAATAATGGGAGGTTAATGAGTAAGACAATAATGATGGAAACAAGGGACATAATAGCAAGGACAGATAAATTATCATAACCAAAACCGAAGAGATGCCAATAATTGATGATATCAACACCATCCCAAATTCTGAAGGGGACAGCTAAGAGAATAACAGAACTAATGATCGAAATAACAAAAAAGGTGATGAAAATGCCTTTGGGAGTTGTTCTTTCATAATACAAACCATTTCCCTCCATGTAATCTATAGTTGAATAGTTTATAATGATTTTTTAAATTATGAAATTTCCCTTGAGAGGAAATAATATGTCGAGTAACAGTGGAGAAGTTTTGGACAAATTGAGGAGGGAAAGTGAAAAAAAGAACTAAAAAGACCGCGAAAAAAAGAAATGGAGTGAGTAGACTGAACTACTGTTTCAAATGTCGAAGAAAGAATTCCACAAGTATTTTGTTTTCCGTAACAATCCTGTTCAGTTCCCATCCACCATGACCGACGTCACCAAACTCGTGATACTCAAAATCTGTTCCCTCTTGTTTCCCCAACTCAAGTAGTTTTTGTTTGAATAATCGGGATTGACTGATGGTGCAACGAGGATCATTGACTCCTTGAATCATGAGAAGAGGTGCCTTAACTTTCTCTACATGATTGAGGGGACTGCGATCCTCCCACAAATCTTTATGAGCTTCGTATTTCCCAAGCAAGCCTTCGAAGAACTGCTTATAATCCAAGGGGAATTCGTCATAAACTGTTTTCCAGTGAGTGATACCATACAAAGCAGCTCCAGCAGCCCAACCATGTTCTGCATAC
>JAHLVZ010000086.1 GCA_019058165.1 Candidatus Heimdallarchaeota archaeon | reverse complement strand
ATACCACTAGCTGCACCTGTAATTAGAACTGTTTTATTAGCTTTCTTAGCCATAATTAGAAACATCCTCAAATAGTTAGTAATAATTGGAATTTTAGTAGAAATATTGACATCCCTTTTCTTAAAATTACCTATTTTTCTTCGGGTTTTAATAGCTCTTGAAGATCTTCTTTGAAACTTGAGACCTCAGAATCTGCTTTATTTCTAACATTGATAACAACAATGGAAAGCACTAGAGCACCTGCTACAAAAACGAATACAAATAACAGAACTAACCAATTCATGATATTTGGTAGAGAGAAATAAGCTAGTGAAAGATAAAAGGTAACTTCAAAGGGAGCCTTGATTCCCATATTCTCTTTGCTGCAATTGAAGACAAACAAATTTACTCCAGAAGAACTGTCATTAGCATAAGATAAATCATAATAAGTACTCATTTGATCAGTGACGTTGAATTTAATATCACTAAGAATCGCGGGGGTTACAACACTATCACCGATATCAACGGGCAATATTATAGTAAATTCTTGATAATCAAGTGTTATGTTCCAAAAAGGTCTTATCAAATTTAAAGTTGCTACATCTGCATCAACTTGTGATCTCTCAATTTGTCCGGAGAAAACAAATTCCCCAATATAGGTGAGTTGATACAGGATGGTTTCATTAGTTTGAACATGAGAAGGGTCTGATAAATAGAGAATGAAATCATAAGCACTACTACCAGAAGCAGTTAGGTTGAGACTTATCGTATGACCAGCAGTTTTTGCATATGTTTCAGCAGACACAATTTCGGTAATTTCATTATCAATAAAGTTACCCAAAACTAATCCTATATGATCAGCATCTGGGGTACAATTCACCAACATAGTAACTTTTCCGACACCAAAACGATCTAATTCAATGTTAGTTTTAACCCAGTGAATATCAGCCCTGTATTCCTTGACTTCGGGTAATAGCGCAGCAGTATTATTACTATCATCTACAGTTAAAGAAGATGCAATTGATTTTTGTTTGAACATATTAGATGACATAAAAAGCATTGAAAAGCTAAGGAGAGAGATAATAAATACGACAAGGAAAATTGTTTTGCTTTTATATACACTGGACATTTTATACAAACCCTTTTTGATAATAAACTGTATACTGTGGATTTATTCAAAAAAGCTACTGTAATGTTGTTATTTCTTTAATTCTCAATAAAGTAGTCTGAATTATTTTCTATTGTCATATGTTATGTATCTGTTAATCCAAGTTCCTCTGCGAAGATTAATCTTAGTTCAGGTTTAATTTCAAACGAAACTATCCGGCCATCTCGATTCTTGTTTAGGAAATTCAAAGCGGCCATTTGATTGAGGTACCGAGAAAGATTACCTTGATCCATTCCGAGTTCGTCAGCAAGAGCAGTACCAACGATAGGTCCCCCATCCTTTTCACCAATTATCACTTCAAGGATACCTCGCATTTTTGGAGTTAAAATCTGCTTAATGCGTTCACTCTGAGCATCTTTTAGTTTCTCTCGAGCGAATTCTACGCCTTCCTTTACAGAATCAAGATTAGCTTGTTTCAAATTGTTTTGAGCAGTAACATCAAGAATAGACCTTAAAACGAGTAAGAGCATTCTTGGATTGCCAGTAGCATATTCTTTGTTAACTTGAGAGATAATATCTTCATCAAATGGATCTAAACTATCTGGTTTGTCAGGACGAAAAGCACAAAGACGTTTTCTAACAATTTCAATAGCAATTTTATCTGAAACAGGTTTGAATTCAATCTCAACATGAACTCGAGTTGCAACAGCAGGATGAATCTCCTTTAAGGATGCCCAAGCGTTAGGAGTGGAACAAATAACTGTAATGTGACCAGGGATACCAACAGCATGACTAAAATATTCTCGTAAGATCTCAAAGGTTTTACGAATTTCTCGTTGAATGCTAGCTTCAATAATTTCCTCGAATTCATCAATAACTAAACCTGAGAGATAATCGTTGTCACTAATCTTCTTGAACAAACTAGCTAGATCTTGTCCAGCTTGATAAGGTTTGAACTTAGATTCCGGCATAGAATTTATGTCTCGATAAGTTTCCCATAATTTTTTAGCAAGATCTTTTAGATCATCTGGAACATTTTTGGTATTCATAAGTGGAATACATACACTTTCAAAAAGAGCATAAGTAACAATCCCAGGAGAACCTCCTGGCAATTTCGTATAAAAAACAAAAGCATCTTTCCTGATCAAAGTCTCTTTAATAGAACTAGCGCGAATAGATTTACCAGAACCATATTCCCCGATAAGAGCAACAGTAGCTGAACCACCATTAATAATAGTAGAAAGATTAGAAGCAATCTTCTTGTCCGCAGCAGTAACTACGTGCATTTTAGCGATTTCTTCCGCAGTCATGGATTCAGCTGAAATTTTATCAAAAGGATTTCTTTTAAGGTCATACTTTTTCAAGTATTCTTCATCACTGAGCATGTCATCATAAATCGACAAATAGGTCACCAACATTCATTTTAGTAGTGGAATTTTCGCATTTGCAATTACTACTAAGACTATAGACTGAAGAATTAATGTTTATTCAAGTAAAAGAATGTTGTTGTTTGTAAATAAAAGAGAAAAGAGGGAGAATTAACTCTCTTTCCGAACAGGATATGCTAAAACAATATCAGTTGGGTCGAGTTTCTTGTAATTGACAAAGAACTCAATGAATAAAGCTGCGAACACAAGATCCACAATCCCTACAATAAGCAAAGGCAAATTGCTTAAATTTTTTAAGTATATAACAAGCCAAACGATAAATTGTGAGATCTTGAAAAGCATCCCAGTAGAAATCACTAAATGATTTTTTGTAATGTCTAGTCCTACGAGGAAATGCATGAATCCAAGACTCAGTATAACTAGCAGATAACTATACAGCCAAACCCAAATTTGACTAACAGTTGTTTTTCCAAGGAAGAAGGGCAGAAAAGCTGAAACAGTGGGTGCTAAAACACCAAAGATAACTGCTGCTAAGATATAACCAATTCCCGCTACCATAAACATATACTTGTAATAAAGTGCTTTACTCATTGTCAACACCCAGTTATTAGTAGAACTTCATACTAAATATTCTTTTTGTATTCATACGGAGACAAAAAAAGAAAGAGAATAGATAGAATTTCCCGCAGACGGAGATGTCTTTAATAGATTGTTTTTCTACCATTATTCTCTGAAATCCTCTCCATGGAAGATGCCCATCGGATAAATCCCTTCAGTAGGAATTGCTTCGACTTTATCGGTAAGCTTCTTTACTGAGTCCATATCCTTTGCATCCCATTGGCATAGGATTTTTGTTACTTTTCCTTCCTCATTGAATAGTGCCCAGCTCTTCACCCAATAAGCATCCGTATTACTCAATCCTTTGAATGCTTTTCCTATTGGGGTCGCTTCCTCAATTGTTGCCGGTATGGGCACCGGATGAACGACTAAAAATTTCGCCATGTTGTTTTTTAACCTCCATTTTGCTAATTAGGAACACTCTCTGGTAAACTGGTGTCATGATACTGTGACCAACCAAAGAGATGATACGACTGAGTGGATTGTAGACCGAACAAATCAAGTGCAGCCTGAACTATTTCGCAAACAAAATCGCGATCAAAAACCCGTGCAATCTCTAATCTCAAGTGATTGTTTGAAAAAGCATATCCTTTTGCAGAATTAATAACACTCATCTTATCTACAAATATTAGTGGAGCCTCTGGTGGTGGGAAGTAGCAATAGTCAAAGATTAATTGTTTTTCATAGAGAATTTTTTCAATTTTGTGAAATTCGTCAAGGAATTTTTGTTCCAACTGATCTTTCTTCTCTCCAACAGCAACAAAATAATTGTCATAAATCCTTTGTAATTTTATGATTTTTCTTTCTAGTTGTGTGCAACGATGTTGTATTAATCCATCCACGAACATATCCTCTAAGGTAAACAGCAATAGCTCAAAATTATCGCCGGGTATTCTTGGGCGATAATAATTCACGATATCATACTCACCGCTCGCAAGCACTGCATCAATATTTTCTTCAGCTCTTAATGTGAATTTAATGCCTAAGTCTAATGCTTTTGCAAATGCTACCTCAAATAGCTGCACTTGCATTTCTGCAACCACGGGATGTGGGAAGAATCCTTCCCAAATATATTCGACCTCAATGTATTCTTGTCCTTTAGATGCATTTGATGCTAATAATGGTAAGGGCAAGCAGAGAACTAAAACAACAATTAGTATTGGTATTTTCTTCAATTTTATTTTTCTTCTCCTCCAAGATAATTTTTTTTTTCTACAAAATTGGTTAGAAAAATGAGAGACCGGAAAGAGAGTCCGGTCAGAAAGAAAACAGGTATTATGTAGGTAAGCAGTTAGGTAGAGTTACATCGTGATACATAGAGCAACTATATAGGTGATAGAGAATATTCACGGATTCAAAACCTTGAGCTATACAATAATCTACAGCTACGGTTCGATCAATGGCACGTGAAAAGGCTAATCGCAAATCCTCATCAGCGAACGCATGACCAGACAAGGAATTAGGCATAAGGACTAAATTTTTATCACCAGAAGGAGCTACAAGTTCCGCCAGTGTGATTATAAGTTGTTTTTCCCAAAGTCGCTCTTCAGCATCATAGAATTTGTCAACCATATCATTAATGTAATCATCATCAACAACTGTAGGATCTGCTAGAGCTTGTTGTAACCATTGCCAAAGTTGTATGGAAAACTTTGCGAATTTAGCATCATTGTGCTTCAAGTAGTAATGATCTAATCCCATATTACCAAAAGCTAACTGAAATATTGTATCAGGTTGATTATTTCCTAAGTAACCTCCAAAGGCCAAATCCCAATCAGTTGAGAATACAGCTAAATAGTTATAGAGGTTCCAATCATCGATGTACATGGTATTTACTGTTAATCCAACACTTTCTGCACTTTCGATTATTTCGTCAACTATTACTTGTACTTCTGGATTTGTCAGATAGATCAAGAAATCGATCTCAGTAGTTTCTTCAGCTGTCACTGAAAAAACTGTAACCATTGGCAAACATAAGAAAAGAACAAGTATTACTATTTTTTTGTGTTTGAGTCTAATCTTTCTTCTCCTCCCAGAGAATTTTGTAGTGTGACAAAATATATTTTGTATTATATATAAGTATTTTGTAGTTCTACGAAAATGTTAGAGAAAAGAGGAGCATCCGGTTAGAAACCGGACACTAATTATTGAGTTATAAATTCATCAAGCATCAGGATATTCATTTGGTAAAGAAGTATCGTGGAACGGCAACCATTGGAAGGCGTGATAAACCTCATAGGTACTGTAGGGATTATAGGATGAATGATAGTCTAAAAAGACATCACGATCGATTTCCTCATTTAATTCTAATCTTAATGCAGGGTCTGCAAAAACGCAACCAGGCAAACAATTGTATCCGAGTGTTTCTGTCTTCATTGTAGGAACGGGTCCCCATTCGATTGAAGATGGTTCTAACCATCGGTTAAAAACTGAAAGATATTGTTTTTCCCAAAGACGTTCTTCGATGTCTTGGAATGCATCAACCATATCATCTATGAATGCTTCATCTACAACATCAGGGTCATCCATTGCTTCCCAATACATGTCCCAGAGCTTGCCAACATTTTTGGAGATTTTTGCATCTTCATACATCATAATAAATTCGTATAGCAAATAATTAATGAAAGCATACATGAAAATATCTCCATCTCTTGGTAAAGACTGAATTCCACCGTACCAGAGATCAAAATCTCCTTCATAATCCGCCCATTCTTCAAAAGTTGGCATATATAATGTATTTACTTCCAAATCACATTCTTCAAGTGCACGAATTATTTCATCAATTATTACTTGTTTTTCCGGATGTTCTAACCAGATTAGTATGGTAACTACTTGATCATCGTCATCATCTGAAATAACTGAAACCATAGTTGTCAAGAGTAAACTAAGCAGTAAGAACACAAATGTTAGTTTTTTATGTTTTAACTTAATTTTTCTTCTCCTCCCAGAGAATATTTTGTCTCGGGACAAAATATTCGTTTGGAAATATATAAATTTTTTGTCGAGGGTTTTGTAGAGTAATAAAACAAAGACTTCGTAGTTGCAAAATATTTTGTAGTAAGACGAAAATATTTATTTAATGAAAGCTCTATGTTATAATGAGTGGATAGTATGCCGGAAGAAAAGAAAAAAGTAGGTCGTCCAAGGAAGTATG
The DNA here is from genome assembly GCA_019058165.1 of Candidatus Heimdallarchaeota archaeon. Taxonomy (GTDB): domain Archaea; phylum Asgardarchaeota; class Heimdallarchaeia; order JABLTI01; family JABLTI01; genus JABLTI01. Next base: position 5,722 of record JAHLVZ010000086.1, on the reverse strand, counting down.
AAACAAGGTCTGAACGACAAAAAGCCTATCATGAGCGTAAGAAACAGAAAATGCAAGTATTAGAAGAGGAAGTTAAAAAACTAGAGAAACAAACCTTACTTTCATCTGATTCTCTAGAAGATATATTTGATGACAGTGTTTTCAAAAAAGTGTTCAAGTTTTCCTGGAAAAAGATCACTCCAAGTGAAATAGCACTTATGGGAACACAAGATCTAGAATCACTAGTTAGTGAATTCCGTATGCGAATCCAGGAGCAAGAATCCTTTACTAGAACTTTGGAAAACATTGTAATGGGAATTATCAACAAAAATTATCTTGCTGCAAGAGAGAAACCAAATTTGGAAAAGATAAAAGAAATCACAACTCAAATTCAAGGAAACATAGGGAATTTAGAGGAAAGAATGCAACAACAAGCATTACTCTATCTCATGGAAGCAGAGCTAGCTAATCGAGAGAGATTAGATGGTCGAAAAACAAAACTAGATCTTTTTGAAGCGAAAATTGATGAATTAGAAAAAGAAGTAAAAGAAAAGCAAGTAAAGGAAAGAGCTCGTTAGTTTATCATTTTTTTGTCGATAAAATTTTATTTAATGAAGAATATTGTTTAAGTTACGTGTTAGAATTTACTTTGTATTGTTAAGAAATCATTTCTAACTCGGGAGCATAATTTCAACAGGACCAGGGATAATATGGAAGACGATTTAGAAAAGATAATGAATCTTTTTAAAGCTCGAAAATTCGAGGAATGTTTGAATGTTGTTCTTGACTTTGAAAAGCAAAACAATTTAAATTCAAATCAAAGAAAGAAAATTTCTGACATTAAAATTCGAACATTTATCAATTTAGAGAAATTTACTGAGGCTCATAATATATTCGATAATGCAATTAAAAAGTACTCAGAAAACAAGGATTGGGAAATGGTCCTTGATAATTTAATCTGTAAAATTAGAATATTAAATGGTGAATGGAAATTAAAAGAAGTATTAGATGTAATTGATCAAGGAGAATCAATTTTAATACAGGTCAAAAAATTAACAGCAGGATTAATTGAGAGCAAAGGATGGTTGTTATATTGGAAAGGTTTTATCCATAGCTTACTTTATAAAATAAAGGAATCTATTGAATACCTTCATGAGTCATTGGATTTTGCAGAAAATAACTCACTTAATATTATTAGATGTCAAACCTTACATTGGTTAGGTAATGGATACGGTGCATTGGGCGAATATGATTTAGCTATCAAATATCAAAAACAAGCTTTACAATATTTCAAAGAGATAGGTGATGAATTTAATATTGCACACTTATTACACAATATTGGTGTAACGTATGCTGAAAGAGGGGAATACAAAAAATCAAGAGAATGTTTTATGGAAAGATTCAAAATTTTTGGCGAATATCCACATGGTATAGCCTCAATTGGTGATAGTTATTGGCGTGAAGGAGAACTTGAGAAGGGATTGGAATATATTGAACGTGGACTTGAAAAGATACGTGAGCAATTTAAAGACAGTGATGAAAATTATATTGTTTCGTTTATAGTTGCTAATCTATACTCTCGTAAAGGAAATATGGATGAAGCTATGGAATTATACAAAAAAGTAATTGATCTTGCAAGTAGTTTTCCACGCCTACCTCTTATTGGTTATAGTAATGTTGGTATCTCCACGGTTCATTATTTCCGAGGTGAATTAGAGAAAGCAATAGAATACGCGAAAGAGGCATTAAGGATTTTCGAAAGCTTCGATGGAAAATATGGTCTGGGTTGGGCACATTTTAATTTAATGAAAATATATCATGAGAAAAATGACTATGAAAATGCGCTTTTACATGCACAAATTTGTTTGGATCTTCGAATGGCAATGGGAAATAAACAGGATATTGCACAAACACTACGTTTTCTAATCATATTTTTATTAGAAAAAGAAAGCTATGATGAAACAGATCCATATATGAAACAACTTGAAGAATTAATGTCAACAACCGATAATAGGATTGTAAAGCAAAATTTTCAACTTTCTAAAGCATTAATATTGAAATCTAAAGGTAGACCAAAATACTGGACTCAAGCCATTGATATCTTAGAAAAAATTGTAAGTGAACCTATTGCAACTTACAATACTACTCTTATTGCATTGATTAGTTTATGTGAAATTTTACTAAATGAATTCAGTATTTCTGGTGATGAAGAGGTACTTAAAGATTTACAGACACACACCAGCAGATTGCTTGATATTGCTCAGAAACAGAACTCTTATACATTAAGAGTTGAGGCATATCATATTCGTATCATATCGTTATGGTTACAGGCTCAGCATTCAAAAATAGATATTAATATACAAAATGCTCGTAGATTGTTACAAGAAGCACAAGAATTGGCTGATTCACATGGATTAATTAAGTTAGCATCAAAAATCACTACTCAATATGACAAGATGCTTGAAAAGTTAGAAAATTGGGATGAATTCATTAGAAAGTATTATGAATTTATTAAAAACTGAAATCCCCCTAAATCAAGAAATTACTTAACTTTGGTAGATAGTTGATTAAACGAAAGGAGCTTTTTTTCAAAAAAATTAATAGTTATAAAAGTAGTATCATTACTCAATTTGAGTTAAAATAACACTTGGGGATTATTATTGGATAATAAATTGATGAAAGAACTCTCTCAAATTGAGAGAGAGATAGACTGGAATAATTTTAGAATTGCTCATGATAAATTAAAGAAACTAAGTGAGAGAAGGGACATCCCAAAAGAAGCTTCTGTAAGAATTATGCTTTTGAATAGTAGAAATCTAGATGAATTTCCACCAGAGAAAAGACTGGAATTTGCTGAAGAAGCTTTAGTATTGAGTAAGGGATGGGATAATCAAGAATTACAATTAGAAGCTCTTATGGATATAGCTCGATGTAAACAGCAATTATCTTTATTCAGAGAAAGTTTAGAAGCGATAGAAAAAGCTGAGGAAATACTAGAAATATTGGAACAAAATGAAAACAAGGAACTGGTTAAAAAGAGAATATTATTGTTATATCAAAAAGGAATTAATCTAGATAGATTGGCAGAATTAAATTTAGCTTCTGAAGTTTTAACAAAGGCTAAAAAACTTGCAGAAAAGATAAATGAAAAGAAATTACTAATGGATATCTTCCTAAGGATAGCTGTTCTTAATCTTCATGCGGAAGAGTACGAACAAGCAGTGGATTTTGCTTTTAAGACGAAGGAAATTGCTATAGAAATTGATCATAAAGCAATGGAAGTGGAAAGCCTCACTGTAATTGGTGCTGCTTATCAATGGACGGGGAAATATAGCAAGTCTTTGGAATTATTCGAAGAAGGCATTAAAATTCAAAAAACGCTCAATAGAAATTATCATGAGCTTGTGTACAGAATTGGATTAACTTATTATTTTATTGGGGGATTAGATAAAGCGATTGAAATGTTCCATGAAGCATCGAATATGAGAGGTAACATGATTGGGCATTATAGGACTATAAGAAGAGATGACTGGGAAGATGCTTTAGTAGCGTGGAAAAAAGGGGAGTTAGATGATGCAATTAAATTAATGAAAAATTGTGTAGAAGTTTACAAATCAGTTGGAGACAAATATCATGCAAATTTAAACTCTATATACCTAGCAGCAATGTATTTTGATCAAGGTAAAATTGATCTAGCATTAGATATAACTCTGAATGCACTTGAGAACCTGCCTTTGAGTTCTCAAAATTATTCCATAGGTTTAGCTCAACAACTTCTAGGGAAAATCTATCATGTAAAAGGTGAGTTTAACCTTGCATTGGATCATGCCCAAAAAAGCTTGAGAGTTCAAACAAAAATGGAGGTAACTCATCATCTCATGGATACATTACTACTTTTAATAACTATATCAGTTGATAAGGGAGATATTAATTTGGCCAATAATTATTTAGAGAAACTTGACAAAATTATTGGGAAAAATGAGAGTCGATATTTCAATCAAACTTTCAAAGTTGGGGAAGCTCTGATTCTAAAGGCTAGTTCTAGGCCTAAGAAATGGATTAAAGCAATTGAGCTTCTAGAAACTGTGGTTAAAGATGATATACTTAATCACACTCTCACAGTCTTTGCTATGATCAATCTGTGTGAGTTACTAATTAGTGAATTCAGCATCTCTGGAGATACAGAAGTTTTACTTGAGCTAGAGAATTACACTGAAATATTGACAATGATTGCTAAGAAGCAAAATGCCTACAATCTCAAGATTGAAGCAAATAATATTCGTCTACTTACTCTTTGGCTGAAAGCCCAGTTCTCAATTGTTGAAATTGATATACAAAAAGCAAAGAAGCTCTTGTTACAGGCTCGTGATATGGCGGATGACGAAGGATTATTTAGATTAGCAGAAAAAATAACTCATCAACAAGGAGAATTACTTACTCGTATAGATCATTGGGATGAGTTCATCAAAAAATATTATGAATTCATTAAGCAAGATTAAATTATTAGCTCTTCAGTATCTACATTCCTTTTCTTTAATGATAGATCAGCTACTTGAAACTTGGTTTTATCAAACAATTCTATTGTTTCTAAATCTAAATCCCTTGCTGCAGCGATCCGACCTATTGCATCTGCTTTCATAATTCCCGAACCTGATGTGCCACTCACCCATTGAATATTAGATATTTTTTCTATTACCGGATTCTTATCCGGCCAATAATAAGCATAATACCCAGCCCATTTGGAAAAGAGACTGTAATCTTTTAGTTGTGGAAAATAATGATTCAGAACAGGTTCAATGGCATTTTTGAAGTAGCCTTCTTCAGCAGTTGGAGGATTAGTATCCATTTGATAGGGATTACCTAATTCATTAGCACTTCCTACCATTATCAGACTATTTTGAAGGACCGGTTTAATATACACACCGCCAGTTGGAAGAATAAGAATTGGAATTCTTTGTTTAGTATCGAGAGCAATCTGATCTGGTTTAATCTTTAACGTAAACATTTGGCGTTTTTGGGGATAAATTTGGGAAGCAATACCAATTGGAGCTAACATTGATTGTGTCCAAGCGCCAATAGCAAAAATAAAATCTTCTGCGATATAGTTTACACCATTCTGATCAGTTATTGACTTCATGCTAATGTCTTTCCATGAGGGAAAGAATTGATCACTATTTGTTAAATTGATCTTTTTTATTTCTACATGGACTTGTATCTCTCCACCTAATTTCTGAAATTGTGTTGCATAGTTTCGAGCTAGTTTTATTGCAGAGAGCGAACCACAACGGTGACCGTAAAGAATGCTTTCGACTTCACTGAATTCATCAGATTCTGTTGTATTTATTTTAAGATTTTCAGGCATATCTTCAACAGATAGTATCTCAAATCGATCTTTTTTCGCATCTAGCTTGTTTAAACCAGTCTTTGATTTTTGATAGTCTTCTCCAGAGAACATCCAAAAATAACCCAGCTCTTTCATGCTAATTTTATCTGCGATACTTTCATAATAACTAATTGAACTATTAGCCAAATTTTGACTTGTTTGAGAAGAGAAAAGATTCCTATATAATGCAGCACTTTTTGCGGTGTTTCCTACAGCAACTTTGTTGTTTTTATCAATGAGTAGTACTTTCTTTTTCGGAGATAAACGTTTCAAGTGGTATGCAGTACTTGCCCCAACAACTCCTGCACCATATTAGTTCATTAGGCGATACTTCATGAAATATGATACAATAATAATTGG
>JAHLVZ010000085.1 GCA_019058165.1 Candidatus Heimdallarchaeota archaeon | reverse complement strand
GAATAAAGGAGTCCCAATAAGGGATAAAATCGTAGGACAAGATGATTCTCTTGTAGAAATACAGAAAAGAGAAGAACTTTGGAATCAATATTTGGAATTAGAATCCACATCAAATGGTTTAACCAAAATGGGTGTATTAGATGTTGACTTTGGAAATGCCTATAGAATCGAATTTGTATCCTCTGTATCTGGCGATGATGATGTTCTATTTGTAGCAAGTTTAGGCGGTGGAGTTACATTCATAGATGTGTCTGATTCCCAGAACCCAGAAGTTTTAGGTAGTTATTATAGTGGTGGGATAGTCTATGATGCTGCAGAACATGATGGTCTATGTTATCTTGCTTCATATGAAAACGGTCTTGAAATCTTAGATGTAAGTGATTGGGATGATATAGAAAGCGTAGCCACACACGATGATGGCGGAGAAGCTTATGATTTAGAGTTCATGGGTTATGATTTCTTATATGTAGCTGATGGAACTGGTGGACTTGAGATTTTTAATTTCAGATATAATGATAGAAACTTTACTAGGATTAAAACAGATGATTTCGGATTAGATGAGATTATCGGAGTAGTTGCTGATCCTCTAAACAATATTGCCTTTCTTATGGCAGGTGGTGAAGGTATTGCTGCAATTGATATAACAACTCCTTTGAATCCATCATTGATTAGTATCATATCTGATGTTTCATCAGATGCTCGTAATGGTGACTTCAGTTCGCCATATTTGTATGTTGCTGAAGGAACTAGTGGTTTGAAAGTCTACAATTATACTGATCAAAACAATATCACTCTTTTAGGATCCTTTGATGTAGGTATCAATGAGTATGCTGAATTCTTTGAATGGGATGTAGGTAGAAAAGGATATCTTTCCACAGGAGATGACGGATACTTGTACTCGTTGGATCTCAATAACTTTTCTGATATAACCCAAAATTGGCGAATAGCAAATGAGCCAGGTTCTGCAAATGATATGAAAATTGATGGAACTACAATTTATCTTGCGAATAGTTTCGATTTGAAAATTTTCGATTCGCAACATCCTTATCCCCCAATTCTAGAATCAGAGGTAATATTTGCTGGAGAACCGAGTTCAACTTATGTCTTTGATGAAATAGGAATACTCTCAAACGGTTTAATTGGTTTCGATCTGATTAATTTGTCTGATATTACAGATCCAACGCTGATGTCAAAATATGAACAAGAAGGAGTTTCATATTATGAGTCAATTATAAATAATACTCTTGTTTATTGTGCGACAAGTGAAGGATTAGAAGTAATAGATATATCAGACACAAGTAATCCAACAAGTTTAGCAACCTTAGCTGTTGGGAAAGCAAAAGCTTTGGAATTCGCTGATAATATAGTTTATCTTGCTACAGAAAGCGATGATTTTCTGACTATAAATGTGACAATACCCACTGCTCCAGTACAATTGGATAATGCTGGAATAGTAAATGATCTCTTTGATGTGTCGATAAATAGTAATTATGCTTTTGTTACCATGGGATCAAATGGTTACTCTATAGTTGATATCAGTAATCCCACAGCATTAAGCATTCATTCAACACATGCGGTTACCGTTGGTGCTGATGGTATCTTCGTGAATGGTACAGTTTTAGCAATTGCAGAATTAACAAATGGTGTGCAATTATACGACATTACTGATATTAACACCATTACCAGTTTAGATGGAAAATTTGACGGAATACTCAATGTAACAAAAGTAGCTGTTGATGGTGATGATCTAATTGTTACAGCTAAAGAAGCTGGTGTATACATAATTAACGCAAGTGATCCATCTAATTTAGGTGGTTCTGGTTACTTCGATGATGGAGGATCAGCAGAAAATCTCATGGTTTACAATGAAATAATCTACGTAGCAGATGATTTGGATTCCTTTGAAGTAATAGGAAAAGATACAGATTATGATAGATTAGCTGATTTTGTAGAAGTCAATATTTGGACTACAGATCCAAATGTCGCTGACACAGATGCTGATGGAATACTTGACGGAGATGAAGTTGATTATTGGCAAGATAGAGGCATAAACCCATTATTTGATTTTGATTTGGATACATTAGGTAATATTCTAGATGTGGATTCCGATGATGATACAATAATTGATGGTGATGAAGTTAATCTCTGGGGTTCAGATCCCAACAACTTAGATTCCGATGCAGATGGAGTCTCTGATGAAGACGAAGTCTCTGTAATAACACAATATAACACTCATCCAGCATTAGCAGATAGCGATGCAGATGGTATCGATGATTTTGACGAGTTGTTTGGATTATTCGCTCCAACAAATCCAGCTGCAAATCATACAGGATATATTCCAGGTCAAACAAATACCACAACTACTAGCTTAAATGCCACTAATCCTGATACTGATGGAGATATTCCATACGATGGGTGGGAAGTCTTGTACAATTATAATCCATTAGTGGCAGATAGTCATTTTGACAATGATTCAGATGGTCTTAACTCTACCATGGAATTCCTTTATGGCTCAGATCCATATAATCTTGACACCGATGGAGATGGTCTATCAGATGGCGATGAGGTACTGCTTCATGGTACCGATCCTACATTAGTAGACACAGATGGGGATTACATTCCAGATAATTTCGAAATCGATTATGGACTTGATCCTTTAGATGATGCTGATGGTATAACAGATGATGATTCTGATGGGTTATCTAACTACGAAGAATATCTTTGGGATACTGATCCATTCAACAGTGACACTGATTCAGATGGTATGCCAGATGGCTGGGAAGCATTTTACAATTTAAATCCAACCTACTCTAATGATGCCTATAATGATAATGACATGGATGGTTTAACCAATCTCGAAGAATACAATTATCTTGCTTCACACGGTTGGGAATTAGATCCTACAGATCCGGATACAGATAATGATGGCTGGCTCGATTCAACTGAGATAGACCAAGGAACTGATCCCACTGATCCATTAGACTTTCCTCCGACTACAACTATTACTCCATCAGTTGGAATTGAAATCTTGATTGTCCTTGTAACCCTTGGTTTCGTTGGTATTTCTATTACTCTTATCAGACGAATAAAACGCTAAATCAATATGAAAATCTCACTTTTGTGAGGTTCTTCATTTTTCTTTCTTTCCTTCTTTCAATAGCTTTATTATTTTCAATTTCTTATTTTATATGGTGCTAATGACTGTTCTCAACTCAAAACTTGATCAGCTAGAGAATTTGTTTGGTGTGAAGAAACCTATTATTGGTATGATTCACTTAAAAGCTCTACCTGGTGCTCCCAAGAGCTCTTTATCTATCCCTGAGGTTCTCGCTTATGCTATTAATGATTTGAATAGTTTAGTTGAGGGTAAAATTGATGGTGTTCTTGTTGAGAACTATAACGATTTTCCTTTTCAACCTTTTACTGCTGATCCTTCTACAGTTGTTTCTATGTCTCTGATTGTCAAGGAATTAATTAAATCCTCTAGTGTTCCTGTTGGAGTGAATGTTCTGCGTAATGCTTGTTCAGATGCTTTAGTTATTGCTTCTTTAACTGGAGCTGAATTCATTCGTTGCAATTTTTTGACAGGAGCATATGTTATTGATCAAGGAGTTGTTGTTGGTTGTGCTCATATCCTAAAGAGAGTACAAAAACAGCTAAGTTGTTTTAAAACCGAGTCAACCCCTCTTATTTTCGGGGACGTCCTTTGTAAACATGCATCTCCTATTTCCCCTCGTACTATTGATTTAGAAGCGGTTGATGCTCTTGAGCGTGGATTAGCTGATGCAGTCATTGTTACAGGTGATAGAACCGGTTTATCTGCCAAGCTTTCTGATTTAAAATTACTTCGTGAAAAACAAATACAACCTATTTTAATTGGCAGCGGTGTAACCTTAGATAATATACAAGAAATATTGCCGTTTATTGATGGAGTAATTATTGGAACATCTCTAAAACACAAAAATAAGATATCCCAACCAGTGGATAGTAAGAAAGTTGAAGCTCTTATGCAGAAAGTTCAAGCATTTCGAGATTAAATTCTGTTTTAGTCCTTCGCTATCTTTGTCTCTCTTAGTTTTGGTTTTTTCATCGTAGGTTGTCTTCTTACAGATTTGTTTTGGATGTCAATGACATGTTTAAAGCACTTGCTTGCTTCTTCGAATTCTTGTATCATTTCATAGCATATGCCTAATTCTCTCCAAGCATCTAGGTTTGTTGGTTTCTCATCTACTATTTTTCTGATAACTGTAATTGCTTCTTCTGTCTTTCCTAAATCTTGTAAGTTAGCTCCTAACAAAAACAAATTGTCTATATTGTATGGATCTATGTCAACTGCTTTCTTTAAAAACTCACAAGCCATTTCCTTTTCTTTCAATTCCTCATAAGCATAAGCAATATTAACAAAAAGATCTGCTGATTCCGATCCGAATTTTATTGCTTTCTGGTATTCATCAATTGCCTTTTCATATTCATTAATATAGTAATAAGAAAATCCTAGATTGAAAAGAGCCTCTGTTAATTCCGGATCCATTTTAAGACTTTTTAGAAGGTACATAATCGCAATCTCATATTCCCCATTACAAGCCAACGCCCATCCAAGGTGGCTAAGATATTTCGTATTTTTTTCCTCAAGACTGTGTGCTTTCTTGTAAAATTCTATTGCTTTGTCAAAATCCTCCAAAAAACCATAAGAGCTGCCTAATCCATCAAAAGCTAAACTGTAATTCTTATCTAATTTAGTTGCTCTTTCATATGCTTTGATAGCTTCTTCATATTCTTGACAACCATAATATTCACAAGCTAAATTATAGTAATTTGTTGCTGTTTCTTCTAACTCAACAGTTTTTGTATAGCAATGAATTGCTTGTTTGCATTTATCCATTGATGAATAAGCTTTCCCAAGGTTATACCAGGCATTAATAGAGGAAGGATCTAGTTCTGTTGCTTCTGTAAGTAGTTCAATTGCATCTTTGTATTTAGCATCATATATGGCTTTTAATCCTGCTTGCAATTTTTCGGAGAATTTTTCTTTTGGATCATTCACTAGCTCTTACCTCAAGTTAGATATTGTTGATAAAAATTAGTGTTTATTGGTTTATTAATTTCTTATTAAGTGCAATAACAATTTGGCAATCGATTTGAAAGATTTTTAAAACATAGAACAATATAAATGTAGAACTCACAATGCCTACTCTCGAATTCATTAAAACTAAGATCAATTCACATAAACCCATTCATTTACCGGATGATGGTTGTAAGAGGGGTGCAGTTGTTATTCCTATCTTTAAAAAAGGTGATCGCATCTATGTGCTTTTTACAAAACGCACCGAAGATCTCCCGACTCACAAAGGACAAATTTCATTTCCTGGTGGAAGGAAAGATGGAAAAGATGAATCATTACTTGCTACTGCTTTACGAGAAACGAATGAAGAAATCGGTCTTTCTTCCTCTTCAATAGAGGTTTGGGGTGAATTAGATCAAATTAGAACTCATACATCTAATTTCTTACTTTCAGTTTTTCCATGCTTTATACCTTATCCATTTAAGTTAACCGTAAATGAAAAAGAAGTTGAGGAAATATTGGAAGTACCTTTAGAGGAGCTACTTGACGATAAGAAATGGGTTCAAAAGGAATTTAAAGTTGAAAATACTATACACAATGTTTGGTTTTTCGATTTCCAAAATAAGGTTATTTGGGGTGCTACTGCAGAAATTGTGAAACAATTCCTTTCTCTTTTACATGAGGAATCATATTAATAAAAAAATGATAAAATTACATGAATTTCAGAAATTGTTAAAAAGAACATTGTAATCGTAAACTCTATATAATAATGAAATAGTAATCTTTTGAATAATAAAGGAAGGAACAAAATGGTGCGTATGCAGGGACTGAAAAAAACCGCATTTATTCTTATCGTATCAGCAGCGATTTTACTTTACAATATTGGAACCTACGACTTAATTGCTAATCAAGGTGTTGATATTCTAACACCAATGTACAATGAAGGTCAACCTGGTGAAACTGAGATCACACCAAATCTAGACCAAGAAATTGATCCTCCACTAGGAAATCAAACAAGTCTTCCAAGATTTAACACTATTTTTACGATGACGGTATTTAATTTCCCGATAGAACTAGCAATAGTATTCTTTGCTGAAATGGTGTTCAGTTCTATAGTGAAATTTGATCGTAAGAAAATGAACTTTTTACGATTGTTAATCCTTTTGGGTTCTGCTTCAGCATTAACTGTTGTTAATTCCTTAAATCATTACTTCCTAATATGGCCAGCTTTGCATGATTGGCCCATTCATGCTGGGCATACCTATAATGATACAACAACACAACTACTAGAACCGCTTTATGGTGAACAAGATACCTTCTTTTCACCAGCTGTAACTATTTTAATATTTATTGCTGCAGCAATAATTATCTTAGGAATTCACTTCTTAGCATTCAAATTTATACAAAAATTAAGTATAATCTGTAGTGGAGTTTCGTTGTTAATGCCAGCAGTGTATTATCCGATCATTTGGAGTGCTATGGCGCGGCAGACGAGGGAACAAGATCTGTATGAAACGACGGGTAATCAGTTTATGTTTGCACTAATACTTTCCGGGTTATTTTTACTCACAATAATATTAGTGCTAATTTGGAACTTGACTCTTGTTGGAACGCAGGCAGCAGTTATGAAACCCCAAGATACGGAATCACAAGAAAAATATCAACCATAATAGAATTCTCCTTTCTTTTGGAAATTCTATTTTTTTCTTAATTTTTTATAATTTTTCACATTTCTTTCTCATTTTATACGGGCAATTTTACTAGAAGAATTGGAAAAATTTTCCAGAACGCCTTTTAATATTGTTAACAGAAGTAATATTGTAAATTAACTCTAGAAATAGAGTGACTTTAAATCTGCAGTGACATTCCGAGAGGAATGTCATTTAAAATCCTTCCACATCCCTCCAGTATTTAGTCCAAATCTCATATAAAACCTCCTCCAATAACATCTTGAGTGATTGCCTGAAAACCACAAATTTTTCCTCCTTGTGAATCTTATTTTATAAGGCACCCACTCGTTAAAAGGACAGGGACTTTCTCCCTGTCTTGTTCCACTTCTGATTAATGATTTTGAGAATCAGTTATTCCATTAATTTTCTTTATAATCATTCATATATTTTTGTAAGAAATTCTCGAATATTATCTTGAAGTATTGTTTCGGTTTCTTTCTTTGTAAATCCTGATGCAAGAAGTATTCGTTCTCCTTCTTCATAATTTTTCATATCTCTTGGACTATGAGTGTCAGTATTTTGGATGAATTTTACCTGGGATTCTTTTCCAATTTTAGCTACTTGACCATTTATAATGGAATGCGTTCTGTTGGATGTTATCTCTACGAACACATTGTTTTTCTTACACTGATCAGCAACTTCCTTAGTTAGTAAACCTGGATGAGCTAAAATATCCACATTTTTACTTTCCGCTGCTTTCAGATTTGTACCTGGTTCCACGGGTTCAGCAATGGTTTCCCCGTGAATTACAATTATTAATGCTCCTTTTTCTATTGATTTTTCTACGACTTCTTCAATTGCATTTACAGGTACATGAGTTACTTCAACACCTGGAAGAGCGAGGATTCCCCAATGTTTTGTTGCTAGTTTGCAATCCTCTATTAATTTTGGAATAATGTCAAGATTTGACAAGCTAACGTGATCAGTAATTCCATAGCCAACTCGCCCATGAACAAATGCTCTTCGTAATTGCTCAATAGGTAGAAGAACTCCATCAGATAAGAATGAATGAGTATGGAAGTCACATCTTCCAATTTTTTCTTGTGCTAATAATTTTTCAATTGCTTCTTTGAAAATCAACATTTCATTCACCTTCAAATCTTTCAATATTAATCTATTCTTTTTCGTATACAGGGATTTCTTTTACTCTCCAGCAAGCTACGAAATGTCCTTCTTTATATTCCTCTAATTCCGGTACATCACTCTTGCACTTCTCTATAGCATACTCACATCTTGGATGAAATCGGCATCCAGTCGGAAAGCTTCTTGGATCTGGTTCTTTTCCTGGAATTGGTTTTAATCTTCCTCGAGGAGCCATACTTGGAGTAGCATAAAAAAGCCCTTGAGTGAATGGGTGTCTAGGATCGTAGAATATAGAATCAACATTGGAATACTCGAGAATTTTCCCTGCATAAAGTATAGCAATTTTATCAGATAATTCAGCTAGTATCCCTAAATTGTGAGCTATTAGAATCATTGTTAGCTTGAATTTTTCTTTCATTTCGTGTAATAAATTCAAAATTTGTCTTGCTACAGTTGCATCTAGATTTGATACTGGTTCATCAGCAATTAACAAGGTTGGATTATTTATTACTGCGGATGCAATTTTTACTCTTTGGCTTTCCCCACCACTTAATTCGTGGGCAAATTTATCTGAGGTTTCTATAGGTTCAGGCAGTGCTACTTTACCCAATTGGCTTATTACTAGCAGCTTAATTTCTGAACGAACAAGATCTTCTTCTGTGTGTTCTCTATAGGGTTGACTTGTAGTGTAAGTCATATCTCGAAGAGGATCAATTGCTCCAGGAGCGTTCTGCATAACTAATGCAATTTCTTTTCCTCTAATTTTATTGAAAATTTCTTCCTCAATTGTGAGTAGATCTTTTCCTTTGAAAAGAACTTGTCCTTTTACTATTTTACCAGGGTAATCAATTAATCTTAAGATGGATCTTGCTAAAACTGATTTTCCTGTCCCTGTTGGTCCTAAAATTCCAAGAGTCTCTCCCTTATAGATTTTTAAATTAACCCCTTCAAGGATTTTCCATAGCTTATCATTACGATCAGTAAAATATGTATGAAGATCCTTTACTTCAAGGATTAGCTCTTTTTTTTCTTTTCCGTTTGACAATAATTCCAAATCCCAATGAATTACTCATATCCATTTCTCTTTTATCCAAGGTTCATTAAGGAATTTCCATTGCTCTGGATTTTCAAGGAAAGAATCGTAGAATGGTTTGTCTACAATCTTCTGAGGCATTCCTTCTTTAACTAGAATTTTATCATCTTTGTAAGAAGGATTTCGTATCCAGGTTTTATTAGCATGATAGAGATAGATTCCTCCTCTTTGCTTCTTGATAGGTTCATAGATAGAGTTAAAGCTTGAACTTACAAGATTATTCATAATTAAGGTTGTATCTTTTGAAGGATTAATCGTGATATGACCATAACCCGGAGGAATCATCACTTGGTCACCAGCTTTCGCAGAAATCACAATAATTTCTACAGGATTGAGTACTTTTGCTTTTTTTTCTTTCCTAGTTAGTTCTTTCTTTGGTTTTTGTAGTAAATATAATCCTTTTCCATGCATTACTTCGTAAACTTCTGGATAACTATATCCTTCTTTTGCATCTGGATGGAAATGCCCTGCTGTTTTCACATATTCTTTTCCGAGGAATTTTGGCGGAATAATAGTAACATCAAATCTGATATCATGTTTTTTGTAAAGCTCTTTGTCTTCTACTCGAGTCAAATCGCGATACATGTAATATAGATCGATATCTTCTTTTTGGGTAATTAGCCATTCCTGATCATAAATTACATCTTTCATATCCAAGAGTTTTCGAGTTGAGAAAGTAGGATCTATGTCTCCTGCCTTAACAATTTTACTTGTCTCAGAATCTACGAGTAATTCATATGGTACAAATTTGCTCAAATCTATTGCAGCCATTTTAATCATCAAAGTTTTATTTGTTGTAGATTATTAGTTTTATCCTTAAATATTTTCTAGCTTTTATTTTATAAGAAAATAACGCTCTAAAAACTAATGATTTTAAACCATATGTTTATGAGCTAAAACATTCCATTTTCATATACGAGCTATTTACTTTTAATATTTTAGAGGTATAAAAATAAAGTGGCAAAACAAATAATTCCTTCCGAGAAAAAAGAACGAGACCTTTCTAGGTTAGAGAAAACATCGCAGAATTCTGATTCTTCTGAAAATACTGTTGAGGAAAATAACGAAGTACCTATAATTGAGCTTGATCAGCTAGAAGCGGATGAAGCTATCGGAGAGCTATTTGAAAAAATAAATCCTCTAACAATTCCTTCCATAATTGTAGGTGTTATTTTACTCATAATCACATTTACTAATGTACTAGATGGTCATCCAATTTGGGGCATCATAATTGGTTTTAGTGGTGGTTTAGCCTTTGTCTTCGGATGTTCTGACTTAATTATTTTCGGAGTAAAAGGAATAGGTAAGAAACTGAATTGGTCCGAGTATTTTATGGGAATTATTGCTGCTATTGGTGCAGACATCAGTGATATGGTTGTAGTTACTATTCTTCTTAGTCGAGCGAAAAAACTAAGTGCAACTGAGCTAGCTGAAAATATTGCCATAGCTAATGATCTAACACTCACAAGTATTACCCTTGTCCTTACAACAGTACTGATTAACACTTTGATACTAGGAATTACAATGTTAGTTATAACAAGAAAAAAACCATTCAAATTACCTCACGAATTAACACAAACGGAATCAAATCTTGTTTTAGCAATGACAATATTCTCATTAATTCTCATGGCATTTGGTTTCACTCATAATTCACTAGACATTGCCCAATTTGATAGAGCGTTCGAAGGGGTAATTGGAGTAGCTTTATTGTCTTTCTACATACTCTTCATACTTTTCATGATAGGTGATGCGAAGGCTAAAAGCACAGGTAGGATTGGTCCCCAAACACTGATTACTGAATACTTTCCAGAAGAAAATGGGGAGAAACATGAAATAGATAATGATGAGATCAAAGAAAGCAAACTGAAAATATTTGTTAAGAATATTTTTGGAAATAATCACGAAGATGAAGAAGGCGAACAATTCATTGCGCTCAGAAGATTTCCTTGGTATATTTTAGTAATTGCTTTTGCTGTAGGAATAGCAGGAATAGTTTTTGGAGGTACAATGATTTCTGATTCAATAGAAAGTGGCATAGGAATCATTAGCTTGCCAATTCTAGTCTACAGCGTAATTGTAGGTTTTGTTTCATCGGCACCAGAAGCAACCATAACAATGAGAGCAATACTTGATCCAGAAGAAGAAAATACCGAAATCGGTCTTGTGCACCAAGTTTCATCTATAAATCAAACTTTCTTCTTGCTTTTTGGATTTCCGTTCCTCTTTGCATCGATTATAAATATCACTATTCCTGTTTCATTAGATACGACGCTAGTCTTTACGGGAATATTCGTAATCTCACTCGCATTGCACCTAACGATTATTGATGATAATCACTTTGACCGGGTGGAAGGAATGTTAATTCTTCTCGCATCAATTACGAGTCTTCTTGCTTTAGGAGTAGTAGGTGGACTACTTAATTAGTTTGATTTTTAATTAGCGGAAGATTTTCTTTCTTTTTTCCTCTTTTTTTTTTATTATTAAATGAAAGTTTTTAATAAGACAAAGTATTTTGTAAATAAGTTATTTGAGATAATGAATAGAGTTGATTTAAATGGCATCTAGGAATTCTGAGAAAGTGAAAAATGATATTAAAAAGCAGTTTGAAGCAAGAACACCAAAATCGAAAATACTATTTGAAAAATCATTAAAATATTTGCCTGGTGGAGGGACTAGAAATATTGCCTATTATCCTCCTTATCCATTCTTTGTAGATAGAGGAGAAGGATATTATTTGTATGATGTAGATGGTAATCAATATCTCGACGTACAGAATAATATGACAGTATTACTCCATGGCCATGCACATCCAAAGATTGCTGAAGCTTTAGCAAAACAAGCAAAAATGGGGACCTCACAATCAGCACCATTGGAAAGCCAATTACAGCTTGCTAAGATTCTCTGTGAACGTGTACCATCAATTGAATCAATACGATTCTGTAATTCTGGAACAGAAGCAACAATGTTTACAATTCGAGCAGCAAGAGCTTTTACTGGAAAAAG
>JAHLVZ010000084.1 GCA_019058165.1 Candidatus Heimdallarchaeota archaeon | reverse complement strand
ATCCTAAGCAGTTCAAGTATATCTTGAAGTATTCACCATATCACAATGTGAAGAAAGGAACAAATTTCCCCGCAACATACCTAGTTGCTGCAGCTTCAGACTCTCGAGTAGATGCTTTACATGCAATGAAAATGACTGCACTAATGCAATGGGCAAATGCTTCACAAGAACCAATCCTTCTCTTCGTAGAAGGACAAGCTGGTCATGGTGTTGGTAAACCTCTCGAGAAACTTGCTGAAACAGAAACAGATCTTTATGCTTTCTTGGGTTGGAAAACTGGTCTGAAATTCTGATAATATTATTGGTTATGGTGAAAGAACAATGATTGTTTCCATTGAACAAGGCGACATAACAGAAATTAAAGCAGATGCACTCGTTAA
Source organism: Candidatus Heimdallarchaeota archaeon (assembly GCA_019058165.1). Classification (GTDB taxonomy): domain Archaea; phylum Asgardarchaeota; class Heimdallarchaeia; order JABLTI01; family JABLTI01; genus JABLTI01. The sequence continues at coordinate 11,634 of JAHLVZ010000084.1, read as the reverse complement.
TGCAGCGAATAACGAGCTATGGATGGGTCTAGGTGTAGCAGGAGCCTTAAAACGGAAAGGTGGTAAAGAAATTGAAACAGAAGCTATGAGTAAAGGACCAATTAAACCTGGAGAAGCAATAGAAACAACCGCAGGGAAACTAGAAGCTAAATACGTAATACATGCTGCTGGAATGAGAAGTGATGGTTTCATAACAAAAGAGACTCTAAAAAATAGTGTATTGAACAGCTTAAAAATAGCTGAAAAACTAGAATTAAGCTCTATTGCTTTTCCAGCAATAGGAACTGGAGTAGCAGGATTTCCAGAAAAAGATTGTGCAAAAATAATGGCTGAAGTAATTTTAAATTTTAAGTCAAATTGCATAGAAGAAGTAAAAATTGTTCTTTATAGCGAAGAGACATATAAGAAATTTTTACAAATATTTGGCAAAGAAAAGATTGAGGTGTAATTATCACACCTCGGAATCTTCATTAGTTTCCGGTTCTTTTTCTTCTTCTTCAGAAGTTTTCTCTTCTTGATCAACAACTGCTTTGTGTGCTAATTGTCGTATTTCTTCTCTTTTTGTTTCTTCATCTACAATTTCCATCTCACGATTCACAAGGATTTCAAGAATCTTATCAAAAGAAGCACTACAATCATCTATAATGCTTTCAGCTTCTAAAGTATCTATGTGAAGGGGTTCTTCATAACCCTTAATTAATGGTAGAATTGTGGAAGTCCAAATTGCTTTTGCTTCCCCTAGAAGTATTTGTGAATCACTAGCAAATTCAGCTAAAGCTTCTCTAGATGCAGTACTAATCGTGAATGCAGTCATTTTCTTTTTCACAAGCTCATCGAGTTGTTTCTCATAATTCTTTAATGCTGTAGTAGCTTCTTTCATAGTTTCTTTCTTAGATTTAATGATTTCATCAAAAGTAGGAGCTACTTTCTTTGGTGGTGTTTTTTTCTCAACAGGTAATTCTTCTTCAACAGTTTCTGTGGGTTCAGGAAGGATTTCAGGGGTAGTAGGTAGATCTTTACGCTTCTCTAAAATTGATTTCATTACTTCTTTTTCTTCTATTTCGTAAGTCATTTTACGACCTTTTTCTGTTTGATCTGTGAACAATTCTTTTTCATCTCGCTCGAGAGCTTTTCTTTTTGCTCTATCTTGAGGTCTGAATTGACGAGCAATTAGAAAAGAGATTCCTAGAAAGAAGACAAGTATACCAAAACCAACACCTAGACCAATAAGTAAATCACGATAATCTCCAACGCCATTAGCAATATCCGGATAATCCTCTGGGTCCAATGGATCTGTCCCAAATCGATATTCATCAAAATCAGAAGCACCATCAGAATCTGTGTCTGCACTTGTAGGATCGGTTCCTAAATAAAATTCAGTTTCAGTAGCAAGACCATCTCCATCTGGATCGGCAGAAATATCATCCCAAGTAATAGGGTCTAAACCCCATTGTACTTCATAGTTATCGGGTAAATCATCAGCATCTGTGTCGATGTCCAACGGATCGGTATTATAATCATTAACCTCAGAACCATCAGAAAGAGAATCTCCATCAGAATCAGAATTAATTGGGCTTGTTCCTTCTAAATACTCTTCAAGGTTAGTTAAATCGTCATTATCATAATCAAGAGAAGCATCTGTGGAATTATTTGGATTAAAATTATAATCTACTTCATAGAAATCAGGCATCAAATCACTATCAGAATCTGAACTCAAAGGATTTGTTAGATAGATATTTACTTCAGCCCCATCAGGTAATAAGTCATTATCAGAATCCGCATCAAAAGGATCTGTGCCGTAGATATTTATCTCATCGTAGTCAGACAAGCCATCTGTATCAGAGTCAAGAGCTCCATATGATAGATATATTTCTGTGGTATCACTTTGGTATTCCTCAGCATAAGCAAAATAGAAGGTGCCATTCAAATCAGCAGTTACAGATGGATCATGTGCTGGTTTATCAAAAGAACTGATTCGTTGGTTAGCTCCCCAGCTAGATGCATTTGTGTTTTTATGTCTTAAATAAATAGTATAACGATTACTAGCAAACTGTTCAAAAACCAAAATATTGTTCCCTAAAGTATCTGCACAAATATCATAATCACTATTTGGCGCCACGTATGAATTTACAACCACTGGAGATGTCCATAATCCTGCTCCCTGCTTTGCTTGTGCATTTGTATAATATAGGTTCGTGGAAGTTCCATTATCTCTAAATAATAGTAGGAGTTTTTTACTTGAATTATCAAAGGTCAATCTGGGATTTATAGGAGCATAAGCTACTGTTGTGATTTTTTCTTCAGAGGACCAGGCTGAATCTTCATCTAGGTAGGAATAATAAATTTCTTGATCACTAGCTCGTTTATCCACCCACATTAAATGGAGGGTATTATTTTCATCAAAAGCTAGTGTAGGTGGAGAATTAGCTAACACCTCTGCTCCATTTGTAATTCTGGTGGTCGGTGTACTCCAACTGTCACCAGTTGCATTATAATTTCTATAGTATAAATCACCATTAGGATTGTCTGTTGTGTCTACCCAAATAAGGTGAACGAGACCGTTCAAACCTAAAATTGTTACTGGAGATGTTGAGTTCCCACTATTGCTAACAACACTTTCCTTAGATTGAACAGAAACTTCATTCTCAACTGGAACATCATTTATATCATAATTGTCAACAGAAAATGCATCAAAAATGAAATGAATTGTTCCATTCATATCTTGTGTAGGATTATATCCCATTAACATTGTATCAGTAACTGATGCCACATCAACTGTAGAACCCCAAGAAGTACTAGAATTTCCAATAGCAAATTTTACTGAGCTAATTGCTGCTGGAGTATAAGGTTGGAATAAATCAACCCAAGAAACACCTACTCTTTGAGTAGTAGGATTGTAAAGAATTCTTGTGTGAGTAGAGTTTAATCCAGTGCTTGATATCTTTAGTGTTTCCTCTAATAGGATTGTATTTGGTATGAGATTGAATTGGAAATCACTTAGATCCACTTTCAAGATATTGCCATTATTTGAAACATTATTTTGATTTATAACTAGAAAAGAGATAATAAATGTAAGACAAAAAAGTCTTGTAAAGCACCTTGCCCTTATTTTCTGAGACATATTCATTCAAACATCCTATACATTACTCTATATTTTAGAACCCGCTAGAAAAAAAGCTTTGGATACTAGACTATCTGAGCAAGAAACAAAAAACGTTGAATTGCTAAGGAATAAAAATACCTCATAATAAATATTCGAGTCTTAGAAAACTCTTAAATAATCCATTTTTCGCTCTTGAATTACTAGGTGCTAACAATGGCTAACCAAGAAATCAAATGTCTAATCGAAGGAGGAAAAGCTTCTCCAGCTCCACCATTAGGACCAGCCTTAGGTCCAACTGGAGTGAACATAGGCGCAGTTATTGGTAAAATCAATCAAGAAACTTCCAAATTCATTGGTATGAAGGTTCCAGTCACAATCATCATAAAACCTGATAGATCTTTTGACTTAGTTGTTGGTCTTCCTACAACCAGTGGACTTATTCTTAAAGAAGCCGGATTATCAAAAGGTGGTCATGGATCCACAGAAGAAGTGCCTGAAGAACCATTTATTGGTAATTTAACCATGGATCAAATTTTAAAAATTGCTGAAATCAAGAAAGAAGGTAGCTTTGCTTCTTCCACTAAAACTCTTGTGAAAGAGATTTTGGGTACAATGCTCAGCTGTAAAATCACTTGTGAAGGCAAAGATCCGCGTGAAGTTCAAAAAGAAGTCGACAAAGGTGTCTTTGATAGTCGTTTTTAATTTTAGAAATTAAATACGGACACCACCCAAACTTTTATTTTTCCTTTATTTTGACTAGAAGCTATAAATGCCCTTGGGCATTTAAAACGAGCTGAAAAAAATCGAACAAACTATATGATGAAAGGTTTCAAAATCAGATGAAGATGATTTGAAACGATGAACGAGGTGTCAAAAATTAAAAAATATCCTGGCCTAAAATATATGTTCGAGCCAAAAAGTATCGCAGTTATTGGTGCTTCTAAGAAGCCTGGGAAGATTGGATACGAAATTATGGATAATATAATTTCCTACGGATTTAAGGGTGAAATCTATCCAATCAATTTGAGAGAAACGGAGATTCTTGGAAAGAAAGTCTATAAATCGATTTCTGATGTTCCTGGGGAAATAGATTTCGCTGTTATATCAATTCCCGCGAAATTCGTTCCTGCTGTTTTTGAGGAATGTGGTAAAAAAGGAGTAAAATCTCTTGCATTAATTACTAGTGGTTTTGCAGAAGTAGGGGATCACAAAACAGAAGAAAAACTAGTGAAAATTGCGGAAAAATACAATATGCCTTTTATCGGTCCAAATATCTTTGGAATGGTTTATGCTCCTTCTAACCTAAACGCTTCATTTGGTCCTTCTGATGTAAAACCTGGAAAATTAGCATTCATTACTCAGAGTGGAGCTTTGGGGATTGCTTTGATGGGATGGACAATTACTAATAAAATCGGTCTTTCTTCGATAATTAGTATTGGAAATAAAGCACAAATCGGTGAAAGCGAACTTCTGTTCAACTACTTGAAAGATGATCCAAATACAACAGCAATACTTCTGTATGTTGAAGGTCTAAGAAAAGGACAAGTAGCTATGAAGGTTTTCAAAGATGTTGGGATGAAAAAACCAATTATTGCTGTGAAATCGGGTCGATCAGTGAGAGGAGCTGTTGCTGCTGCAAGTCATACTGGCAGCCTTGCAGGTTCAGATAAGATCTATTCTGCAGCTTTCAAACAAATGGGCGTACTCAGAGCGATTGATGCTTCTGAAGCATTCGATTGGGCAAGGTGTATAACAAATAATCCTAGACCTGAAGGTAAGAACGTTGTAATAATAACAAATGGTGGTGGAGTAGGTGTTATGGCAACAGATGCTGCTGAGGATGTTGATCTTAACCTTTACGATGATCAAGGGATACTAAAGGAACTATTCTTCAAACCAGATATTATGCCACCTTTTGGTTCCACAAAGAATCCAATTGATATCACTGGTGGTGGTGGTGAACTTGCATACAAGAAAGCTATTGAAGCAGCTTTTCAAGCAAAGGAAATTGATGCTATAGTTGTTCTTTATTGTCAAACTGCAACAACCAATCCTGATTTACTTGCTGATTATGTAATTGAGGTATTAGAAGCTTATAAGAACAAGAAACCATTTGTCATTGCTAGCATAGGTGGCGAAGCAGTAGAAGAAATGGTAGACAAACTCAATGAAAAACATATACCAGCTTATGATCTTCCTGAAAAAGCGATTTCTTCATTAGCTGCACTGTATCGTTGGGATGAATTCATTGAAGAACACGAGAAAATTGGTCCTCTTAAACCACTTCAACTACCGCTAAAAGAAATTAAGGCGATCATCAAGAAAGTGAGAAAAGAAGGACGAGTGCAAATGCTTGAAGATGAATCTAAAGAAATATTCAAGTTGTGCAATTTAGAAGTCCCTCGTTATGATCTAGCTCAAAATGCTGACGATGCAGTTGAAATTGCAAAAGTAGTTGGTTTTCCAATAGTTATGAAAGTTGTTTCAGAGGATATTATACACAAAAGCGAAGCTGGCGGAGTTATCGTCAACATTAAAGATATCTTTGCTGTAGAAGATGCTTTCAACGAAATAGTAGAGAATTCTCTAAAATACAATCCTGACGCTAAAATCCGAGGAATCTTAGTAACAGAAATGATTCCGAAAGCAACTGAAGTAATTATTGGTGTATCAAGGGATCCATCTTTTGGTCCAGTTGTTATGTTTGGTCTTGGAGGAATTTATGTAGAAATCTTAAAGGATGTTGTCTTTCGAGTAGCTCCCTTTGGGACAGAAGAAGCACAACATATGATAGATGGAATAAAATCCACAGAAATGCTCTATGGTGCTAGAGGACAAAATCAAGTTGATCTTGAAGCACTTAACAATGCAATCTGCATTATTAGTCAACTAGTCTCACAAATTGATGACATACAAGAATTGGATATCAATCCCTTATTTGCCATGGAACGAGGTATAAGTGTGGTTGATGCTAGAATTACATTAACTGAGAAGAAATAAACTCAGTGAAATCTCGTTCACTTTTATTTCTTTTTTCTTTATTAAGAAAGAATCAATACTAGATAATTTAAAGAATTAGAATGTTTATCAGAAATAACTGAAGAGTGTGTTGAATTTAACTGAAGGTGAGTAACCATATACAAATTCTATTATCGAAATGGACTGCAATTCGATTTTCCAGATAATCAAAAATTGTTAATTGATGGTAAAAGCTCGAAAATTCCTCTAAATGCTCAAACAATCGTAACCCATGCTCATTCCGATCATTATGCCTTCATGTATTCTAATCCAAGAACCCGTGCAACACAAGAAACTATTGATTTATTCTTTTGTCAGAAAAAACCTGCTGGACCAATTACTTTTCTCCCTACTCAATTTAATGAAGAAATTGTTTTTGATCCTGAAATACCTGATTTAGATGTGAGATTGGTTTCTTCTGGTCATGTCTTAGGTTCAGCCTCTGTTTCAATCAATTATAATGATAAAGTAATTTTATTTACAAGTGATATCGGTGGAAGAGGACAATTAACAATAAAGGAACCTATTACAAAAATTGATGCCGACATACTTGTTATAGAAGCAACGTTTGGTTCTCCGGAATTAGTTTTTCCGTCTCGAGAAGAAATCTCCATGGAGATTCTAAAATGGTCTGCTGATGTTATAAAAGAAAAACGAAATGTCGTGTTTTCAGCTGGCAAATTAGGTTCAGCCCAAGAACTAATCAAGATGTTTAACAATCTCACTAACCTCCGAGTTGTAACTCATGGAGATGTTACACCCGTTAGTGATGTTTATCAAAAACACGGAATTCAACTAGAATATTTCGATTCCAAATCAGAAGAAGGACGTGAAATATTACGTGATGGCGAAGCTATTATCATACAACCTCGAGAGAAAAAAATAGTGCCATATTTCATCAAAGAACACATCAATTATCGTAGTGCGATTGTGACCGGTATGGCTTCTAGATTTATTTACAAGGATTACGACGCTGCTTTCCCACTATCTTCACATGCAAATTATCCTGAGTTAATTGAGTATATCAAAGAAGTATCTCCAGAACTTATTTTCACAATGTATGGTCTTGAGGAAAAGCTAGCAAAAGCTATAACCAATGAATTAGAAATCCCAGCAATTCCTTTAAGAAAAAAGGAAGAAGAAAGCCAACAAAAAACACCTAAAAAACCAAAAATACAGAAGCAAATTGAAAAGAAAATCCCAATAACAACAATAGAGAATAAGCTGTTAAATAAGGATGCTAAGAAAAAAACTACTCTGGATGATTACTTTACAGATTAAAAGGAGCAAATTCTGAAAATGGATTCTATTTTTCTTATGAATTTAAAAGATATACAACCAAGTCAATTATACATTAGCAAGAGGAAACTAGAGAGAATTCAAGAAAAACTTGATCCTGACAAAAAAGAAAGTCTCAAGATAATTCCTGTGAAAAAACTGGGGACAGATATCGTTTACTCGGATGGACATACGAGAGCCTTTGCAGCACATTTATTAGGTTGGCAAGAAATTAGAGTAGAATGGGAAACTGAAGTTTTAGACTGGGAAATGTATGAAATCTGTGTTGACTGGTGTAAAAATGATGAGATCTATACAATTGCTGACTTGAGTTCTCGAGTAATAAGTCACATGGATTACGAAATACTTTGGTATGAACGCTGTAATCAACTAAAAAAACAGATGGAAGAAAAGAGAAGTAAAACTACAATTAAGTGATTTTCCCATATTTAATATCTCTCGCTTTAACGACCTCTACTCCAAATCTCGAACAGCCATCTTTAATTATTTGAATTTGTTCTGCATTTAAACTACTTCTATCTATAATTGCCCATTTTACTTTTTCAACAGTTTTTTCAATCATTTGTTCGACTATTTGTAATGTTAAATTCGGCTTACGATATTTTGGTAAAATATGTCCAACAGCAACTGGTGTTATTTCCATTAATTCATCGAATCTTGTAGCATAATGCCCGCCACCAAAACAAATACTAGGTTTAATTGCGTCTTCCTCCTCATTAAGACAAATATTCATTATAGTCTTCGCTACAGCTAAAATTGCTTTTTCATTTTTATATTCGATTTCGGTACTACCTACTTCAACAAAAATAAGTGGTGTTTTCATAGATGTAGGACCATGATGTGTTGCTTCAACAGTTACATCAAAATCAACTAAACCCAGTGCTTCCTTTTCATTTAGCAATCCAAGATAGGATTCTCTTATTGCTCGAGTAGAAGTATATGCTAGTTCCAAAGGGTTGCCACCATGACTGTTGTCTTCTGAAAGGTTTCCAGTTACATGTGTTAATAAACTAGGCTTGTTTGCTTCGCTTTTGTGCCGAGATCCATATAAAAGTAAATCCGCATTCAATTTATCGCAATGATTTGCATTGATAACATCTTTTTCGGAATAAACTAATCGAATGTGTTTGAACTGATAAATTGGTGTTCCATCAAATACTTCATCTGTTTCTACAAAATCCCAATTATCAAGTAATGCGTTCCTGATATTAATTCCACAAACATTTTGGTTTGTAGTTAATATTGCTGGTTTTTCTAGTTTCATTCCGATGACACCAATCCACTTAATTCTTAAAGAAGAAAAATATGAGGGAAAATCCCTCAATCTTTTGTTTAATCCCTCATTAAGGCAAGCATAACTGCTTTCTGAGAGTGCTTTCGATTTTCAGCTTCATCGAAAACTACGCTTTGTTTACTATCAATAACTTCATCAGTCACTTCGTAACCGCGATGTGCAGGAAGACAATGTAAGAAAATTGCATCATTCTTTGCATAACTCATCAATTTCTTATCAACAGTATATTCTTTGAAAGCCTTTAAGCGAATTTCTTTTTGAGCTTCATCACCCATGGAAATCCAGGTGTCTGTGTAAATAACATCTGCATCTTTGACTCCAGCTGGAACATCTTTGGTTATTTCTAGTTTAGTGCCCATTTTCTCAGCAATTTTTGCAACTTTTTCGGTTATCTCAGAATCTGGTTTGTAATCATCAGGACAAACAATAGTTACATCCATACCCATTTTTGTACAGCCAATCATAAGTGATTGCGCAACATTATTGCCGTCTCCAACATAAACTAGCTTCAAGCCTTTGAGTTTCCCTTTGTGTTCACGAATAGTTTGAAGGTCAGCTAGAATTTGGCAGGGATGATAAAGGTCACATAATCCGTTAATAATAGGAATAGATGAGTGTTCAGCGAGATCTGTAAGAGTTTTGTGCTTATACACACGAGCCATTATTCCTCCTAAATATCTAGAAAGAACTTGACTAGTGTCAGATGTGGATTCACCAGTCCCAACTAGTTGAGTGTCACGGAAACTCAAGAAAAGAGGTTGCCCTCCAAGCTCCCATATGCCAGTTTCAAAGGAAACTCTGGTTCTTGTTGATGTTTTCTCAAACATCATCCCTAGACTCTTTTTAAGGGGTTTTCGATTAGGATGACCCCCATGTTTATTAAATTCCTCTTTGAGTTCATCCCCAAGATCTAGAAAATAAATGATCTCTTCAGGGGTATAATCAAAAAGAGTAAGTAAATGACGCCCTTTTAGGTTCATTTTTTATTCCTCGTTCCATTTTATTTCTCGTATACAGCAGATAAAGTTCCTATTTTAAAATCTGCTGTTACTTGAGCTCTTTTCACTTCTGTCGACCGAGGAAAAGATAATCTCGGGTTTTGTTTTTTACACTGTAAAGTAACTAATAAAATGTTCGACTCAACTTGAAAATGATTCCAGAGCAATTTTTCTCAAGTATTTATCGAATTTTAGTCGTTTTTTGTTACTACCTTTTTTTCAGAAAACATTCTGAAGTGAAAAACTTTTAAGAGGTGATTCTTATAATTATAAGAAAGAGCAATCCAAAGATTCTAAAATATTTAAATCTTCAAAAGAAAATATAAAGGAGTAACAAAAAAAGGATTTAGAGATGTATTATTTATGTTAAAATGGTCCAAAAAACTTCTCTTCGGTATTCTTTTGTTAAATTTCATATTTGTTGGCACAATACTCACAGACACTAATGTATCCTCTCAAATAGTAATTGAAATTGTAAAACTAGAAGATGTGTCTGAAACACAAAATGATTGGGATGGAGGAGATTATTTTAGTGAAACTGCTGGAAGAGACAATAATTTTGGTACATACTTAACTCCTGATTATGAACTTCTCGGATGCTATGGTTGGGAAGATTCTGAGGTAATCGAACCAGATAATCCCTTAAATGATATTAAAGTCGCACTTGACAAAGATGAAAATGTTCATGTGTTTTGGTCTGGACGATATAATAATGAGTGGGTATTATTTCATAATGTGAAAAACAATCTGACAGGCGTATGGAGTGATAAGGTCATAATTGGTGATACCGCAAGTGAATACTTTGGTTTAATGGAAGTAAAAACTGATCCAGAAGGACGTATACATCTTGTTTGGCTTCATGATGCAAATATAAAATATCGATTGTATGAGAATAACACTTGGAATACTCCCTCGATTGTAGGTTACGGTGAAAATCCTCGATTACAACTCAATAACGAGAGTGAACCAAAAGTAATCTATGTTGCTTACTCAAGTATATATAATGTAGATTATTATTATTCCAACTATAATACAGAATCCAATACTTGGAATAGTTACTCTTTTGATGATTATAGTTCTTATTCTTTATCTAATACTAATTATAACTTTCATATAGCGAATGAAGGGGGACAAGAGAGAACATTTTTCTTATATGGATATGCATACTCTTATCGGGTAAACTACTACCAGCGATTATACTATCTTCGATATAATTTGTTTTGGAAAGAAAATGAATCAGCCCCATTCATTTATACGGGATTCGGTCAAACATTTGAAATTCCCTCATCCATTTATTATATTCCTAAACCAAATATATTTAGTACCGAAGATGGAACTCTTCACTTGATATACAATGTTCCTACTGGTGAAGATGAATATTCCATTATGTATCAAAAACTCTCCCCTGCAGATGCAACGGATCCAATAGCACTTTCCACGAAAGCAGCTCAAAATTGTCACATAACTGGTGTAGCTGATAGTTTTGGTAGAATAGTTCTACTCTGGAATTGGGCTCAATACGATGGAGGAACTACTGCAGGACTGTATATGAAGACTTTTTCTCCAAAAACTAATGCTTGGTCTGGCGACATATTACTGAATCCAATTCATGGTTATTCACAATATCCTGATTTAGCTGTAGATTCAGATGGGAATGTCCATATGGCTTGGGTGGATCAATTAGATAATGTTAGAACAATTTACTATCGAAAAGGATGGAATGATGCTGATGAAGATGGATTAATGAATTATGAAGAAAGAGGAATATATGGTACCGATCCTTACGATCCTGACACAGATGATGACCAAATGCTGGATGGAGAGGAAATTGCCAATGGTTTTGATCCGTTCAATCCTGATGAGGATGCAGATGGAATGTTGGATGGATATGAATTTCATTATGGATTAGATCCATATTCAGA
>JAHLVZ010000083.1 GCA_019058165.1 Candidatus Heimdallarchaeota archaeon | reverse complement strand
CCATTTAAGCTTCCAACAGTTATTTCTGTTTTATTTTGATATGAACTTATATTATTCCAAATAATAATAACTTCATACAAATGATTTTGATCATTTATTATGGGATTTGATTGCAAGGTTAAAGTAAGCTGAACACCTGTTAACGTTAAATTAACAATATCAACCTCATTCTGAAAATTCCCTTTCTCAGAAAATGTCCCATCTACAAATTTCTGAACATCATCTACTGAATCTTCGATAAACGGAACGCTTTGTGCCATATTTATCTGAGAGAATAGTAGTGCAAAAGCAATAATTGAACATATTAAGAAAACGTTTCTTTTTGACAAATCTAATACACCTTGCATTTTCTATCTTGCTATAATGCGAATGGCATTTTTCGTTATTATATACATTTTGTTTTACTTGATATTTCAGCAAGTATTTGCTTCTCTACCGGATTTTTAGGGTTAATTCTTCTCCTCTTCCGATTGGTACAAGTACACTTTGTGTGTTTGGATTTGCCCGTACAAAATCCACATACTCCTTCAGATCCTCTGCATGGGAGATAACATTATCAGCAACAATAACTCCACCTATCTTTAATTTCGGGAAAATCAAATGGAAAAATTCCAAATAATCCTCTTTTTCTGCATCAAGGAAGACAAAATCAAATTCCTTTTCAAGTATTCTTAATGTTTCCTTTGCATCTCCCTCTATTAGTTTGACAGTATTGACTAGACCGGCTTTTTCTAAATTTTCTTTTGCTAGTTTCACTTTTCGGGGATCAACTTCAAGAGTTATTAATTGCCCATTATTTTCTTGTGTAGCTAATCCAAGCCAAATTGTTGAATAACCATTTGAAGTTCCAATTTCCAAGATGCTTGTCGCTTTAGTGGCTTTTACTAATATATTCAGAAATAATCCAACATCAGGGGTAATATTTCGCATTCGCAAAGAAGAAGGTATGCCCTTCACTCTTTCTCCAGCATCCTTTGCTTCTAAATCTATCAACAAATCAATTACTTCTATTTTCAAGAAAATCACCTTGTGTATTATAGGTTGAAAATTCAAAATTAAAATTATTGGTTAAACTGATTTGCATATATCAATGGTTTGGCAATCAAGGGATTGAATTATTCGCTTTTAATAATTCATCTTTGCAGTTTTCTTTTTCTTTCACGTTGTTTCAAATCATCTATTTTCTTTTGTCGTTCTTCTTTATGCTGTTGTATAACCCTCCTTCTCTGAACAAAAATAACTGTGACAATTACTGCAATGATAGGAAGAATGACAAACCAGTACCAATTCTTTGCCCAGAATTCAGAAACTGATCTTTGAGTTGAATCGTCTAGAGTTTCATCAATTATTTTTTTCATTGTTGAAAAATCAGTTACTCCAGTATAGCTTTTCACCAATTTTTGTTTTTGATCAAAGATAAAGAAAGTTGGGATGTTTAGAACAGAATAGTCATCAGCTAAGGAGACAGAATCAATTACAACGTTCCAATCAATATCATTCTCTTGAGCGAATTGTTCGATTTCAGCTTCTGTTTTCTCAGTGTATTCAGTGTCAATACTGATAATTACAACTTGACTACTACTATAATAGTCATTCAAATCTTTAAGTATACCAAATGATTCTATGCAAGGACCACACCATGTTGCAAAGAAATCAAGAATTACAACTTTTCCAAAATAATCGCGAAAACTTATAGCTCGATTACTAAATATTTCTTTTAATGTCCAATCAATGCCAAAATCGCCTTCTTTAATATTTTCTGGTTCAAGTAAAATTGTTTGATTATTTGTGGAGCTTGTTACAAAAGTTATGAATGGTATTAAGGAACCAAATAAAATAATAACTAAAAGAAATATCTTTGATTTCATATAACAATCACTTTTAGATAGTTATCTTGTTATTTTTTAAAAAAAGCGTGGTTTACTTTCTTTATATCACCTATTTCATTCTTTTATTTTTTAAAGAAGAAATAGTTGATTTTTTTGTAAAAAATTTATTAATTTAGTTTATCTTTCTCTTTTTCGAACACGTCTTTGTCTTGCGTCCATTTTTTGAGCTCTAACTTTTCTGTTATGAAGAACAATCCTTCTTCTTTGAATCACAAGACCAGTGACAATAACAAATATGACACCACTAAGAAGAAACCAATACCAATTTTTACCCCAAAATTCAGAGGGAGTTCCACCATTATTTGTTGGATTAGCTGTACTATATTCAGGTAATAATTCAAGGATAAATCCATCTAATTCACCAAAATTATCATCGCCAAAAATTGCTTGATAGATATATTGATCTTGATCTATAACATAGAAAGTTGGTATTGTTAAAAGCTGGTAATAATTGTTAATACCAAGTGTATCACTAACCATCTTCCACGACAAACCAAAATCAGAATAGAAATGTTCTATGTCTGCTTCTGTATCATTCAAGTCTACACTGATGCTTACGATTTCCAAATCATCGGAACTATATTTTGTTTTAGCTTTCTTTAATTCAGGTATGGAATAAATACAAGGGAAACATGTTGTTGAAAAGAAATCAAGTACAACAACTTTGCCTTCAAAGCTTGAAAAACTAAATATTGTATCTGTTATAACATCCTCTACAGTAAATAGCAATGCGGGTGTTCCTCTAGTAATCAAATTCGGACTAATTTCTAGTGGAGTGGTATTTGGTTTTTCGGTAAACGCAGCTATTGTTGTGCTTAAAGTAATGAGTGTAAAAATAATACTGAAGAGTATTATTGATTGGATTTTCTTCATTGAAACATCACGAAATTGTTCTTTTTAGAGATTATTAGAAAGATTTACTTTCTAATTTAATGGTTTTTCTATAGATTTCATGAAATAAAAGCAACATCGATTTTTTTCACGAGTTCAGGAGTCTCGGATAAATGATCCAAAAATTTAACTAGTTTTGCTATCATTAATTCCGGTGAAATAGTCTTCATACTCTTAATTATGAGTGCTTCCTTTTCTCCTATACATCTAATCTTAATTTGATCTTGTTTAATTTTCTCTAATAAGAAACCTACTCGAAAATCTGTGTCTGTTTCTATATGGTTTGTCGTAAAAGATAAATAAATCATATTTGAAGTGATTTCATCTAGTTTCTTATTGTTTTCATAAAATTCCTTTATTTTCTTGGGCGGTAGTAATTTATCAAGTTGATATTCATTTAATTTACTGAATTTCTCCTCAGTCAAATTCTTAGAGAATTTCGTGAACCAATCCGGTTTTAATAGAATATTTTTTGCTTTTCCTAGAACAAAAGAAACTGAATATAGATCAAAATAATTAGATGTTTCATCATCATCTTTTCTTATTGCACATTGCCAAAATGATGCTTCTTTCAATAATCTTTGTTTTCGTAATGATTGCTTTTCTTCATCATGTTGAATAATATCTAAAACGGGAGTTACCTCAAGAGGATCGCTATTAGAGATTGCTAGTTTACGATATTTTCTTTTCAATACAGAACGTGAAAGAAAATTCCAAATATCCCCCCAATCAATAAACAGAACTACTCCAATTACTGCTATTGAAGCAACCCAAACCAATGCAGAAATCCAAGCCGCAGGTTCCGAAGCAGTAACACCACTTTCACCAATTGTTAAACCAAACAACCACAGTATTTTCTCACCAAAAGCAGTTTCCCCCAAATATTTTGCTGCTAGACCTGTAGCAGAGGTTAAGACAATTTTTCCGAGGAAACACCAAATAACTGTTTTCCATAATGCATATCCCAATAAACCTATGAATACTAATATTGCATCATCTGGTAAAGGTGTTGCTGCAAATACAAAGATAATAATTGGAGCCAAGCCTTTATCTATCCATCTTTGTGCTCTAGCTACTTGTTTTTCCATGCCATCTTCAATGACATTTTTTGATGCTTTACCTAGAAACCAAGCGGAAACTTCTCCAATTGATGCGCCTGCTCCAGCAAAAATACCCATTACAATAACATGCCAAGCCTGAATTGTTGGATCAGTTGCAGCAGTAACTAATGCTAAAGTATAGGGTATTGGGAAAATAACTGTAAAATTTCCAAAAATGGATATAACAAAAACACCTATGAAAATTCCCCAAATACCAATTTTCATTTGAAACCAATCTACAATATTCCTCATTATCTCCCCTAGATTTAGATTGAGAGCTGCTAGAACGATAATTAATACTACAAATAAGAATAAGAAAATTATAGACAACATTCTTTGTTTATCTTTGGTCAACCATTCCCATGTTCTTTTGAAAAAAGGTTTCTTCTCAACATATTCAAGATCTTCAAGATCAGTTTCTTGGGTTGTTTTTAATTCAACAAGTTCGAATTCTTCAGCAGATCCGTTAAGCAAATCATTTTTTGATTTGTTATTATTTGGTTGATCTTGCTTTTTACTCATTTCTTGTTCTCCTGTTGTTTTTTTATGAAAACAAAATGATATCTCAGATTATGACCTAACAATTTCAATAATAAGTGTTTGCAATAGAGAAGGTTTTCCCTATTACATCTTACCTTTTCGTATCGCGAATTTTCTTTACAACAATGAAACAGTTTTTAAAACATGAAAATCTAGAAATAGAATATCATTACTAATACCTTAATATACCACATGCCACTTTGGTAATTGATAGGTTTAGAGGTAATTCAGAATGGCGTTCTCTGAGCAAGATAGCACTGGTGTCTCATTGGGAGAAAATTTCGCAGATTTACTTACACGTGTTGATAAATTATCTTTAGAAAAGGTAGTTGAAACTGCTGCAGAATATGATTGTTCACAGGAATTTGCGGGTATTGTTTATTTGCTTAACAATGACTTGGGAATTGAACCCATTTTTATTCTTGATGACCTTGAAAATGAAATAACTAGGTTAGAAAAAGCAGGAAAAAGTGTTCCTCAAGTGGAAACCTATCTCTACAATTTCTCAATCAATGAAGGAAAATGGATTGCTTATCTTAGAGGATCTATGATGAATAATCTCCAAGAAGATATTAAGAATCTTCAATCCTACTTATCCCGTTTAGGTAAACTCAAAG
Organism: Candidatus Heimdallarchaeota archaeon; assembly: GCA_019058165.1. Lineage (GTDB taxonomy): Archaea > Asgardarchaeota > Heimdallarchaeia > JABLTI01 > JABLTI01 > JABLTI01. Next base: position 7,043 of record JAHLVZ010000083.1, on the reverse strand, counting down.
GTTCTGACTTGATTACCCTAGCAACGCAAATTATGATGGAACGGCAATTCATCGCTGCAAATATGATTATTCCAGTTCTTGAAAAATGGTGTGAAGAACATGAGGAGTCAAATGAACTAGAAGCAGCATTACGTATTTATGCTAGTATAATTGGAGAACCCGTTTCTAGTAATATCATAAAAGAGATGAATGATGCCAAAGTGGAGTTAGTAAAACATATAGAAGTTTTGGGTGATATATTATCTAATGCAGAACAATCCAATTGGATTATTCGATCATTAATTGAAGCTGAAATTTTGTATGAGGATTTGAGTCAAGAATTAAGTGAAATGACATCTAAAGGAATTTCTGACATAATTCTCTGGTTACTCATACAAAAATATGGAAAGAAAATTGGTGATTTCACAGCGGAACAAGATATCAGTAAACTTATTATGAGATTTCAATTAGAATCTGCGTTGGGTTTGTCTAACGCTTCACCACAAGCTAAACTCGAATATGGTCTTTTAACTTTAAATTATAAAGATAAATTAGCGAAAAAGAAACTTGGTGAACAACTAATTTTTGATGCTTGGAAAGAAGCACGATTAAACAATCAACCACTAAACGTTGGACGAGAAATTCTAGCGATGTTGGTCGATTATAGTAATTTATCACAAGAATTTCTGAGCAAGATTCCAAGACACTTTGAATATGTTACGACTTATTTTAAGAGTGACAAACTAAGATTACAAAGAGCTCTTGGACGATTTAAGATTAAAGGTAGTAAACCAACGGATATGGAAATGCAAGAAGCAGTCATCTTAGATTATCTAATTCAATTTGTTCTAAACTATATTAGTGGAAGAATGAAAGCGGATCCCCATGAGTTAGAAGTTCCTGATGAACATACAGAACTAGATCTTAGGATACCAGAGAGAGATATTATTGATATGTTAGATGCTGCTTTAAAAAGAGGTATTCGTTCACAAGATAGAGCTAATGCAAGAAAAATCTTTGAAGCACAATTAAATTCAATGTATCAAAGATGTCTGAATATAGTAAATGATGAAGTGTCTGTAGGGGAAACTGTTCTTTATGGTCTTCTCAATATTAATGGAGTTAAAATCTCTCGAGAAGATGCTCGAGAATTGGTATTAAATCATTTTAAACGAATGAAAGTATCTCTACAAACTTCTGGAAAGAAGAGAATTGATTCTGTAGTCCAAAAATCTATCAGTATTGAAATTGAAGAAAAAATTATCAAAAGGGATATTCGATAAAAATATCCCCATTTTCTCTTAGCGATTTGCTAATAAATCATTGATTCTTTTTATACCTTCTAAGATACTTGCTAAATCACTTGCAAGTGAAATCCTTATGTAATTCTCAGTAACACCAAAAACAGCTCCAGCGGTAATACAAACGTCTTTTTCATGTAAAATTCTAACAGCCAATGCTTCAGAATCAATAGGACCATCATATTTAACGAATAAATAAAATGCTCCTTCTGGTTCATTACAGGAAAGGTATTCACATTGAGCAATCAATTCAAGAGCTTTATCTCTTCGTTCCTTATATTCTACAACCATTTTCTTTGTTGGTTCATCTGATTCTAAAGCTTTGATTGCAGCATATTGTGTAGGAGTATTTACACAAGTACTAACGTTTTGTTGAATCTTATTCATTGCAGAAATTAACTCTTTACTTCCTATACTATAGCCAATTCGCCACCCAGTCATAGCGTGTGATTTACTTAATCCATCAATCACAAGAGTTTTTTCAAGTGATTGTGATACCGATAGATATTGATGGTATTCCCCAGAATACACGATTTTCTTGTAAATTTCATCTGTTATTATGTGTAAATTGTGGTCTTGAGAGATATCTCTAATAAATTTCAGAGAATCTAAATTGTATATTGCCCCAGTGGGATTACTTGGTGAATTAATCAATAAAACTTTAGATTTCTTATTAATGGCTTTCTTTATTTTTTCAAATGGGAAACCAAAATCACCGTAATGAGCTGGTACTGATTTTGTAGTTGCACCTATGAAATGAGTTATTCCTTCGTAGCTTGGCCAATAGGGAGAGACAACAATCATATTATCTTCTGGATCCAACAATGAAACTAATCCCGCAAAAAGTGAAGCTTTTGCTCCTGGTGTCACTATAATATTTTCATTGGGATTTATTTCTACTCCAGTTTCTTTTGTATGGATTTCAGCTATTTTCTTCCGTAACGGCAAAATACCTTTTGAAGAGGTATACCCTGTTTTTCCTTCTAGCATTGCTTGATGTGCTGCTTCAATGATTTCTTTAGGGGTGTTAAAATTTGGTTGCCCAATTCCTAAATGGATGATTTTTTCCCCTTGTGCTTCTAATTCCTTTGCCATAGTAGCCATTTTCAAAGTTCCACTTTTTGGAACTCTTATCGCACAAGCTGATAGCGATTCATTTTTGTCTTTCATTTGGAAGCAATCCTTTATTTTTTGTTATTCTAAATATCTATCAATAATAGTTAAACTAAACGAGTTTTAACTAAATTACAATCAACCTTTTAATCATTACTATCTATAACATATTTCATACTGACTTACAAGCGAAAATCTCAAAAAACAATGAATCTCTAATATTACTGAAAAAACAAGGTAATTCACTTTGCCAGATGAGTTATTTATAGGGATGAAGCGATCTCAAAAATTCAAAGAGTTTCTTAAACGAAATTGGATCATAATTCTTATCTGGCTTACCGCTTTAGTAATTAGAATTTTAGCTGCTATTTTCAGTAAAGGGTATATTCATCCTGATGAACACTATCAATCAATCGAAATAGCATACAATGAGGTTTTTGGATTTGGGAAACTTCCTTGGGAGTTCATTGACGGTGCGCGTTCTTGGTTGTATCCATACATTGTAATTGTGATTTTCAAAATTATGATCTTTTTCGGTTCATCGAATATTGAAGTAATTCTGATTGGTGTAAGATTGTTTTCCGGCTTATTGTCAATGATAACAGTAGTCGTTGCATATTTCTTTGGAAAGAAATTATACAGTAAATCTGTTGGCATTATTGCATCTGGTTTTGTAGCAATTTGGTTTGATTTTGTTTTTTGGTCAACCAGAACTATAACAGATAGTATCGCTATGAATTTCTTCTTTTTAGCAGCATATCTGGTATACTGTAGCATTCAAAAAGAAAATGAAAATACAAATAAGATTGAGAAAAAGTTTTTCACGAAAAAAACGTTACAAAGTTTTTTTGCCGGTATTTCAGTTGGTTTGGCTTTCATGTTCAAGTTTCCAGTTGCAGCCATTGGTTTACCATTGTTTATTTGGATAATTGTACATAAAAAATGGAAGGAACTTGCTTTCTTTTCAGGAGCTATAATTCTCTTGGTTATTGTTCAAGGCTTAATTGATATAGCTACTTGGGGTTCATTTTTGCATTCAGTCATTACTTTTCTTGACTATAATATTTTCTCGGGAGGAGCAGCATCGCATGGGACAAGTCCTTTTGGAACGTATGGAATTTTACTCGTGGATCAATATCAAGAATATATTCTGATTTTCATTCTTTTCGTTCTAATTGCGCTCCAAAAAGATAAAAAAACTCTCTATCTAGGTTCGATAGTTATCTTTTATCTCTTGATATTTACTTTCATCCAACACAAAGAATATCGATTTATATTACCCATAATGGCTTTACTAGTCTTATTAGCGGCAAAAGGATTTACAAAATACCCACAATTTATTCATAAAGCAAATCTACGAAAAGGAATTTACACATTTTTTATCATTCTAACAATTACTTATTCCGGTATCATGAGTTTTTCATTAAAATCATTTCAGCCTAATAACCAACATTGTCTTGCTTTTCAGTACATAGGCAATTTACCTGATGTAGATGTTGTTGCTACTCTTGAAGGTCCGTTATTTGGTCATCCTGGATTGAGTTATTTACAAATTGATGTAATCTACAAACCCGGATATGTTGCTAGTATAGATTATTATTGTACTCAGTATCATGCTTACAATCTTTTCTTCGTAATTCATGAGACAGATTATTTCAAACACGAAGGCTACATTACAACGATATTCACTACAAGAGGAGTCAGTTTAAATAGAACATTTACGGGGACTCATGATAGATTTGATCCTACTGTCCTCGTCTTTTGGCAACCAATATCATAAAAAGAAATTGAAAAAATAAAAAGAAATTTGTCATGTTCTGAGAGAACGATGACAGAATAAAATTAGCTCAACCAAAAAGTGAGCTTAATCCGGTTTCTTCTTCTTCTTCTTCCTCTTCTGGTTCAGGAGCCGGAGCAGCAGCGGGAGTAGCGGCAGCGGGAGTAGCAGCAGCTGGGGCAGCAGCACTAACAGCAGCTGGCATAACAGCAGCAGATTTCAAAGCATCTTCAATGTTTACATCAGCTAATGAAGCTACTAATCCTTTGATTCTGTTTTTATCAGGAGTTACTCCTGCAGCAGTTAAAACATCAGTTACTGCTTTTTCAGTAATCTTTTTACCAGCGGAATGAAGTATTAATGAAGCGTGAAGGTATTCCATTTTTTGTTTTTCTCCAAATATTTTACTAACAATTTTATTTTGTTATTCTTATATTGCTTTTCAGCATTCAATTGATGGTTAGGATTGATTTTAAAAATCTTGCGTCCCTAAGTATAATTAAAATTTTAATATCCAATTCTTCCAGATGAATTTATAAATAGTTATTTGTTTGATGGATTAACTATCTATCACTGAATAATTATTGAATTAGCTGGAGTTTTCTTTTATGTCCTCAAAGAAAGATAAGAAAAAGAAGAGATCTATCCCGAAAAAGGAGATTCTAAAAGTTATCAAGGACGTCGATTATTTAGATTTAGGAGACCCTTTTGGAGAAAGTGCTCGAAGGTATCTTTCTTTTCAAATAAGTAAATTCATTGACAAAGAGGAGGTTTCAGGTTCTGTTATAACTCCAGAAGGAGTGTATATCTCTCTCACTGCTACTGAAGTAAAAGACATCGTTCGGCTAATTAAAGCTAAAGGAATTTTTGAAATTGAAGCAGTAGCTATGGAAAATAAATGGCCCGTAGAAACTGTGAAGTTAATTGCACAAAATCGTGTGAACTTACTTCATCGAAAAGATGGGAAAGCAATTACTCGAGAGACAGCCTTGGAATTACTTTATCAACAGATTATCCAAGGATTGGATTCAGATATCTATGAAATTGCAGATGAATTAGAATTGAAACGATCAATAACAAGAGACCTTCTGCTGTCACTAATTAATGAAGGAAAGATTGAAGGCTATTATATCAAATCTTCTCATAAATTCCTCCCAATTGAATTACTTGAAGAATCGATTAAGGAACTGATTGAAGATTTCGAAATGAAGAATGTATCAGAAGTGAAATTCAGTGAAATCGCAGAAGAATATGGAATAGGAGAAGAAGAGGTTTACAATATCCTACTAAAATTGTACAACATTGGAGATATAGATGTTCAACTAAATCTAGGAAAGAAACTGTGTTTCATAAAAGATAATCTCGAAAGAGAAGAATGGGATGAACGTATTCCTGAAGAAGATAAAAAACTGGAAATTGAAGACCTAACACAAAAAGATAAATAAGCATATCTTTGGGATGAAAAGAAAGTTTTTATGTAGAGTAAATAAATGTCATAAAAGAAAACCTAAGAATTAAAAATGTAAAGAAAAATTGGAGATTAAATAATGAGCGCACCACCAAAGCCAAAACCAAAAAGAAAAATGCCAGACGAATACGATGTATTAGCCATAAAACTAGCAGCCAAACTGAAAAAGGAAGTTGGATCTGAAATTGCAGCCTTACTATTAGTTGGTAGTGTTGGTCAAGGTAATTATGTGAAAGGAGATTCAGATTGTGATTTCTACATTGTTATCAAGAAAGATCGTGACAAACAAGTAGAAATTCTACAGAAAATAGGGATGGTAAAAGCAGAATTTGAAAATGACCCGCAATATTCATCAATTCTAGATTTGATTGTCTTCTTTGAAGAAGATCTCAATGAAGAAAATATCAATGCATCAAGTATTGTTAATTGGGTGCATATTTGGACAGGCCAACAAGGAGTTCTTAAAATCGGAAAAGACAATCCTTTTAGTAAATTAAAAGTTACCGAGAAAAAACTCAAATTAGGTGCAACACAAATGTGCCTAGATAATGTTTTCATCATGCGAGATGGTTTCTTAAATACTCCCGCTGCAAATACTGATGAATTAGCTTTTTATGGAAGTGAAGCAGCTATTGCTTGTGCTCAAGCATTACTAGTTTTCATTGGTGAAAAAGGATTCAATAGATATAGTGTTCCTGAGCTTTTCAAAGAAAAGTCTCCAGTAAAGGCTTCCCCAAAGGTTGTTACCGATGCTCGTGATTTCCGTTTAGGGGCAAAAATCGAAAACGTTACCGATTTCGTAGAAAAATGCTACGACTTTGGGTGGGCAATCCTTGAATATATGTTAAAAAAATCAAAATAATCTCATAATAGTACAGAAGGAATAAGAATTGACTTACCGCAGTGATATTGTTCATCTGAGAAGTTTGGTTGGAAAAACAGACGCCCAGATTTATCTTATCGTAGGTCCTCCAGGAGCAGGGAAAGAAGCTTTTGCTTTACAATATATGATTGATGGACTCACTGAAAAGAATAATGCTGTTTTTATCACCACCGACGATTTTCCGGACGACATTATAAGCAAGATGAGAGAAATGGGATCAGATGCCAAACCACACATTGATTCAAAACAATTACAATTTATTGATGCTTTCTCTTATAGAACCGGAGAAAAAATTGACAGAGATATGTTAACGGTGGAAAACATTAGAGATTTAACTGGAATCAGTGTTCTTTTAAAGAAACAAATCGATACCAAGGAAAATCTCCGATTAGTCTTCAATACTGTTTCTACCATATCTATCTATAATAGTGGCATAGCCTTACTCGATTTCATTCAAGCACAAGTAGCTCGACTTAAGCAAAAAAAGCACAGTGGTTTAATAATAGCGCACGAAGGTATGAT
>JAHLVZ010000082.1 GCA_019058165.1 Candidatus Heimdallarchaeota archaeon | reverse complement strand
GAATAAGGATACTCACACAAGTTGTCGAATTCATCGCACCAACCGGTGTTAGGACCAATATCTTTAAGCGCAAAACCATACCATGCACCAGCGACTCCTTGTATAAGATAACCAGTACCAATTGGTTGCTCTCTAAAAATTGCACCAGTTACATCCCATTGAACGGTGTTACCAATGACTTCTCCGACTTCAAGGTCTGGATCTGAACCTTCCCAAGAATCTGTATTAGGATTCCACCAGAAAGTACCCATGACTTTTGCGCTTCCATCACTTGTTAAATAATAACGATTAGCCATTAAATAGGAATCATTTACCCAGGCATCGCCAACCCAGCGACAATCTAAATGAGCAACATATTCAAAAACATCTGAACTCCAAGTGGTTGTATCAGGTTCACTAGATAAACTTGTATCAACTCGAAAATTGTAATCGTATCTAACAGTATGATTCTCGTCCATAAGTGGGGCTTCTAATAATGTGATCTTTAATGTAACGTCATCATCAACTGGATGTGAATGATAAGAAACTAAGACATCTACTCTAGTAATGTCACAAGCATTAATGCCGTCGGCATCACCAGAAGGATCTGTTTGGTAACCTGCCATTACAAAACCAATATTGCTTAAAGCTAGTATAAATGCGGAAATGAGGAATAGTGAGGTGATTAACTTTGTAGGCTTCATACCCTATTTTTCGTTTTTAAATTAAAAAGGATAACTTTATCTGCAAATATATGACAAAAATTACGAAACTTTGCAGATTTTCAGGATTAAGATTTTAGTCCTTAATTATTTTTATTGAAGTACTTCTTTATCATGCTTGATATCTTCACCAATGCTATAAAGGAAAATATGGCACGATTTAGGTCCTAAACGTTTGAATCTTTTACTTAGAATTTTAACAGCAGATTCATAATTATTTGATTTATCAAGGGTCTTAAGATAGTCGAGGAATGAACCAAATTCTTCTTTGATTTTAAGGAATTCTTTCGCATTATAAATTGTTGATTCTATCTTCTGACTGTTTCGAACAATGCTTGCATCTTCCATTAAGCGAACAACATCATCTTCTGTAAAATTCGCAACATCATCAATTGAAAAGTCAACGAATGCCTTTTGGAAATTAGGCCATTTATTATCAATAATTTTCCAGTTTAATCCTCCTTGAAAAATCACTCGAGTTAAATTCTCAAAGATGGTATCATCATTTAGTGGTTTCTTGTCTCGAAGGAACCAATTAGTCATAGGATTGTGTTCCATATTACATCACAAGAATAAGTTATGTCCTCTACTTATTTAACGACTCTTAGAAAAGAAATTAAGAGAATAACACTTTTTTAGATAGAAATTAATAGTTATCCGCTATTCATGAGTGCGTAGTTTATTACTAACATTAGGAATGTATGATTATGAGCAAAAGTATTAACACCTTAACAAGGCAACTCAGAGATTTAAATCCTGAAACTCGAAGCAAAGCAGCCATGAATCTTGGAGAAATGGGTGCGGAACAAGCAGTTCCATCAATGATTAGTGTCTTCAAATCTGATAAGGATGAAAACGTCCGATCTGTGATAGCTGAAACTTTTGCTTTGTTTAGTTCTAATGATGATGTAGTCGCAGCTCTGATTAATGCGCGAGATAATGATAAAAGTGAAATTGTTCGAATATCTGCAAATTGGGCACTAGATCAAATAGTAACAACTCGAGGTCATGCCAGTCTTCAAGCCATGTTAGATAAAATGGAAGAGTGATTCAACAATTAGCTAGGAATGACAACCACATCTACGCCAGCAACCATTTTTTCACTATTACTAAATACACAGATTGATTGTAGGAATGCCATTATTATCACAGCAGGTCCCAGAAGCCAGCCCAGAAAGTAGAAGAAAAAATAGGTTCCGAATTTATTGTGGAAAACTATTTCTCTCTCTAAAGGTTCTTGCAGTGAAAACACAACCCCCATCCGTTGAAAGATCCAAAACCCTATTTGTCTAGTAACAATTAATGCAATTAGCAAATATCCAATCAAAAACCAAAAAATTGATGCCCACCAACCAATGAACAACATCCAGAGAAAACGAAGGACCTTATGTGTCATTTTCTAACATCCACTAAATTACTTTATTAATTGATGATTTTGCATTATAAAAATATTAAGCAGAAAAGTTTTGATTTTTAATAAAGAAGATTTTTATTTTCAAGAGAGATGAAATAGTTGTTTATGTGAGTGACCAAAATGAGTGAAATTGATTTTAAACGAATAGAAGGTAAATATATAGAAATAAATGATATCAAAATGTATTACGAAGAGTATGGATCAGGCTATCCATTAATTCTAATTCATGGTGGAATCAGTTCGATCCAAATGTGGGAAAAACAATTGCCAGTTTTCTCCAAACACTTCAGACTTATAGCTGTTGATTGCCGGGGACAGGGAAAAACAACAAATCCTGGGGGAAAATTTCATTATAAATTAATGGCAGATGATTTTGCAGCATTAATTAAAGAGTTGAAATTAGATAATGTTTTACTATGTGGTTGGAGCGATGGAGGTCAAATCGGTCTAGAGATGGGTCTGCATTATCCGGAGTTAGTTAAAGCAATGGTTCTGGGTGGAACAATGATTAACCAGACCCAAGAAATGATTGATGGATTTAAAGAACTTGGAATTGAAGGACCCGGACAAGTTGATTTTGAGAAGTTAGAAAAAACACTTGATTGGTTAGTAAAGATGCTAAAAGAACAAACAGTAACACATGGTAAAAAGTATTGGAAGACCATGCTACTAAATATCACTAAAATGTGGTTTGATCCAGCAGAATTCCCATAAGAGAAAGTCAAAGATATTCAGATACCTTCACTAATCTTACTCGGTGATCGTGATGATTATATTCCCGTTTCTGAAGCAACAACAATGTATAAAATAATGCCAAATTCAGAGCTAGCAATTATTCCCAACAGTAATCATGATTGCTTTATAACTCAAAAAGAGATCTATAATCAGATAGTTATCAATTATCTTCTAAAACAAATTGATTAAGAAAGAATGAAAGAAATCTAGTAATTTATAATTTCTAATTGGATAAACCAATGTTTTTGTATTATTGAAAACATACTTTCTATGTATATTTAGGAGAACAAATAATGAATAAGAATCAAAAAAATGATGGTGAAGTTTACAAAATAGTTCTTATTGGAGATGAAGATGTAGGAAAAGAAATCCTAAGGGAGAATTATTTTGGTTATAATCAGGATTTTACTGCCTTTGATGATAAAGGTTTAACGTTTGCAATTAAAAGAGTAGAAAGTGAAGAAGTAAAAGTGGCATTTCAAATTTGGGATCTTGGATCAAAAAAAGAGTTTGATTTAGCTAGACCTTATTTCTATCGAGATTCGAAAGGAGCGTTTCTAGTGTTTGATGTTACAAACCCCAGCAGCTTCCAAAACTTGCCAAAATGGTTGGAGGAGCTTTGGAAAAGAGTTGGTAAGGTACCAATGATTGTATGTGGAAATAGAGCGAATTTACGAGAAGGAAAAGAAAGTAAAGAGATTGTTCGAACTGAACTTGGTAGAGAATATTGCCGAAGAATAAAAGAAAAAACTGGGATTGATATTTTGTATATTGAAACCAGTGAAGAAACTGGAGAGAATATAGAGCCAGCTTTTGAATTTTTAGCTAAAGCCATTATTAAATTAGTAGAAACAAGAAATGCAAAGAAATAATTCGACAATCATTTTAATTGCTCTACTATCGGTACAATTCCTTCAATTGGTATATTTTCAGAGCAATTAGGGCAAAATCCCATTACTTTTAGCAACTCATGGAAATGAACATAATGAGCTAATCCCTCACATAAACTACATTTACCTAAATCATCTCCAAAGGAAATCGATAATTTACAAACAATACAAATTAAAACATCTTTTTTACATGCAGAACAGATTTTAGTATCTCTTTCTAAGAGTTCACCACAGAAATAACAAGCATAGTACTTTGTCTTATCAGCTTTAAACTCTTGAAGATAATCTTCTGCAGCTAAGTATTCAATGAATTGTATGTGTTCAGGAGCGATATCATCTGAAGGAAAGCGAATTCTTTCTACCTCAAAACCAAGCTTCAAACACAAATCAGAAGTAATTTTGTTTTCTGAGAATTGTTTTCGTGCTGATGCTCTAATACCAATGAAGCTATAGATTTTCCTATCTAGTCTTGAGATAACGATAATAAGAGATTCTTCAAACAAAATGCCAGATCGTGGAGAGATTTTCTTATCCACACCATCCTCATCAATAACAATGTACTCGGCATTATTTATTCGATACATCACATCAAACTTTTTTTGATTCATCGTTTGGTTCACTCTAAATCATGTTTAATAATTATTATATATGTTAAAACGATTTATTCTTAGATATGAAACCTCAGAACTACTTTTTCAATGTCTTAATTTTAAGTTTGTTAGTAGCATCACTTGGATTAGCTAGTACAGGTGTTTATTCTCTCTTGAAAACGAATTCATTTGCTAATGTTAAAGTTTGTGATGAAGAACCCTATACAGAAGCCATTGTTCTTTGGAACAAAACTTTTGGAGGGTACTATGTAGAATCAGCACAATCCAATTTTAATTGTCCTGGAGGATACGCTGTTGCTGGTTGGATAAATAGTTCTGGGAAAGGAGATTTAGACGTTCTGTTACTACGTATTGCTCCTGATGGAACATATCTTTGGAATAAAACCTTTGGAGATGTAGAGGAAGATAAAGGATTTCAGGTAATAAATTGTCAAGCAGGAGGTTTCGCACTCGCTTCCACATATTTGAATGTAACAGCACCTAGTGACAATCAAGATTTCTTAGTTACTAGAATTGCTGGAGATGGAACAGTTCTCTGGAATTATTCCTATAGTGGACCGGAACAAACCCCTTCATATTGGATTGGTGACCTTGGACGATCAATAGTAGAATGCCCTAATGGTGATTTGGTTTGTGCAGGTGTCACTCTTACTGCTGTTGGTAATTGTGATGTTTGATTATTCAGACTTAATTCAAATGGAGTAAGGCTTTGGGATAGAACTTTTCATAACTATATCGATCGTTGCTACACTCCTCATTCCTTAGTTCAATGTAGTGATGATGGTTTCGCATTTGCTTGTTACACTTACAATAGCACTCAATCAAACATGGTATGGTTGATAAAAACAAATGCTGCAGGTTTCCATCAATGGAATAAAACTTACGGAGATTTAATTGGTTATCAAAGACCAGAAGGACTTGTTGAATGTTCTAATCAAGGATTTGCGATAATAGCTAATACTCAAAGCTTTGGTGCCAGAAATTCTGATGCGTGGATTATTCGAACAGATTGCTTTGGGGTTCAACTATGGAATAAGACCTATGGAGGAATAGAGGAAGATGGTGGTGGGCAAATCATTGAAATGGCAGATCAAGGCTTTACATTTGTAGGAGGAACACACAGTTATGATATGTGGAGCAAGGGGATATCTGGCTAGTTCGAACAGATATAGATGGAAATGTTGTCTGGAATCATACAATAGGTGATCCTTACGGAAACAGTGGTGGGTCACTTGATTATGAAGGTAATTCAACATTTATAATAGCAGGTGGAACGAGTTATGTGGGCGAACCATTTGGAGATATTTGGATTCTAAAAGTGTATATTAATGAAGTAATACCAAGCGGAACTCCAACTAGCTCCTCTCCATATGTGGGATTTATTATCTCATTTGAGATATTATTCATTGTAGTTATAGTACAGAAAATCAAAACAAAGAAACGCAAAGTAAAAAAATAAGTATACTCTAGGTAGCTAGAAATGTCTAATGAAGCACTCTTCAAGTTAACTCCTATGCGACCGGAATTCAAAAGCAAGAAAATGGAGGTGTATCTATTTACTTTTGGGGGATATACAAATCCTGACGGAGAAAATCGACTAGCATCACAGTATCTGCAAGACAAAATAACCATTAAGCAGAATAAAGAATTCCATATAACGGATCCTCTCGGAAATTTCTGGGAAAATGCAGTTATTAGAATTCAATTGAAGGGAATAAAAATTCCAAACGATAATCTATTAAAATTAGTGATCAAAGTCAACACTCCAGAAAAACAGGTTGTACAAATTTTCTTTGGCATTCAAAAAATTAAGGAAGATCTTGTTGAGGGTGTGAAATTCATTGAACTCGAAATTGAACCGATCAAAGGAGATAATTACATCCACATTAGATCTCCTAAAAATGGTTCCATATTGTATTTTTATGAAATAGTTGGCTATCTAATCTAGTAAAAACTAGAGCGACGCTGGAGATTAGTAATGATAAAAGAATATTCTATGGAGAAAAGATTAGATTTACTACCCTTATTTGAGAGTCACAAATACCTTCGCTTATTACTTGAAGGATTACTACATGAAGGCATAGGAACACTTCATGTTAACAAATTAGAGAAACCGACAGTTGCATTGGTGGGTCGTAAAATAATTTACTTTTTAGCAGGAGATTCAAATGATTCATCTGTTCCGGAATTATTAGAACAAATAGAACTTCAAAGATTGGTTTTCATTCCAGATAAAGAATGATTGCAAAAGTTGAAGGAGAATTGGGGTGAAAAGTTAAAACCATATCCCCGCACCAAATTCACCTCGGAAAAACTTGACATTAATCATATGAAGGAAATACAAAAAAAATTGCCAGAAGGATTAGTAATAAAGCAACTTACACAAAAATCAATAGAAAATATTTCTCAACAAGCAAAAAATATCGCTAGATTACTGTTTCCCCTCAGTAGAAGTTTTCATCAAAAGGAACTTTGGTTTCTGTATTTTAGATGGAGAGAAAATTGCATCGCTTGCTCTAGCTGCATTACCAATTTATGATAAACATTTTGAGATACACATTGAGACTGATCCTGAGTATCAACGTAGAGGTCTAGCAATGATATCCTGTGCAAGCTTAATTGAATACAGTTTGCTACAGGGATTAGTTCCTCATTGGGATGCAGATAACGAACCTTCAGCAAAACTAGCAATAAAACTCGGTTTTTCAAATCCGGAAAAATACAATGCTTATTATTGTCTTGAAAAATAGACTTTAACCTTCTTTTTCATATGAATTATACTGCCCGATTAAAAGATTTTATTTATCAGTGATGAATTGTTGTAATAGGAACTTAAAGGTGGTTATATAATGTCTAAGAAACCAGAAATCCCAAAGACAATTAAAGTTGGGAATGAACGATTTAAATTAATAAGTGGAGGCTTATCCAAAGCCGATGCGAAAAAGAAAGCTGAATGGCATCGTTATAAAAGAAAGAAAGTTCGTACCAAGAAGTATGGAGACAAATATTACAACTACGCTAAAATGAAGTAAATTAATAAATTTACAATTTTATTGTACTTTCCATCTTACTTTACAATTTTCAGCAATTAATTGGATAATTTAGTTGTTTTTAATTATATACCATGAAGATCTATCTACTATTTTTAGTACTTGAGAAATTTTTCCAGTGTAATATTCTAATTCATCTAGCAAATCTTGTTCGATTGATAACAGATTTTTTCCATTATCAATCAACTTTATCAACTTTTTATTCTATGTTGCACCCAAACCGATCATAATATAGAATCCTAGTACTATAATACCAATGCAAGACGTAGTAATATTGAATATGAAAGTATTCGTTTTCCAATCATTCTTCCAAAGGAAGAAAACTGCTGAGAGCGCAATTAATACTGATAATGGAACAATTATTGCGAATACTATAAGATTCAAATTATAAACCAAGAACACTATTAGTAAAATTACTTCTAATAAAATAATTCCGAGCCAATAAATAATCGTTGCAAGTTTATATCCTAAGAAGACCGCAAAATTCCTCTTCTCATGTTTAATATCATGGTCATAGTCGGGTAATTCATTAGCAATATGAGCTGGAAAACTAGTAAGAAACATAACAGGTAGCATCCAGAGATGCCAGAATTCAAAACTTTCGAAACCAAAAGCAACCCAAGCAAATACCGGTATCAATGGGAAACCAAGCATATACGGTACAATACTAATGGGTCGATGCTTCGCATACAGATTGTAGAAAATTCCAGTCAAAGTAGCTCCTTGAACAAAAGGTATGATCCAAAATCCAATTTCAGCCCAGATACCCACAGCAGCTGAGAATCCTGTGAACAAAATATAACATACTATACCCCACCAGAAAGCAAATTTTGTGCTCACCCAGCCATCAGGTATAGTTTTACTTTTATTATAATCAGCATCGATTTCTCTGTCAATATAATCATTCTGTACTCCCAAAAATGCTTCTTGAAAGAAGATAGTTAAAATGAAGAAAACTAAAAGTAAAATCTCATCAGTAGTTATATTCTGAAACAACTCAGAAAAGGTCCCTGTGCCTTTCAAAATTAGAATAGCTATGAAAACTCCGATAGTTGTAACAGTCATCACTGGGAGAATATGCATTAATCTAAACGAACCAGCAAATACTTTGAGAAATTTGAACCGATTCTCTTGTTGCTTATCAGTTTCTGCCAATTTAATCACTTACATCTCTATTGTATTAATAGTTTAAAATATTTTGATTTTTTACCGCTTTTTAAAGATAAGAGTTGCTAGTATAATTCCCTAGCAAAAAATGAATTAACTCTAGAAATTCTTTTTAATCGTATAAAACAAAATTAGATTATCAAATTGGTGTAACTAATGGTCGTCTTAGTAACTGGAGCAACCGGCTTTCTTGGGGGAGTATTAATAAGAAAACTACTCAATGATGAGAAATTAACTGGTAAAGATATTAGAGTTTTTGCACTCGCTGAAGAGTGCTGTGATGATTTGGAACAACTAGGAGTAGAAATCATCAGGGGAGATCTATTGCATCAGGATGCTCTTAAAGGAATTATGAAAGATGTAACTGATGTTTATCATAATGCTGCTATTATCATTACCGAGTCAGTCTCTCGAGAGATTATGATGAAAGTCAATTACCATGCAACAATAGATCTAGCAAAAGAATTCCTAAAAGAAGAGTCAACGAAAAAATTTGTTTTCGCGAGTTCATTTGGTGTTTATGGAATGAAGTATCCTAAATATCCTATTTCTGAGGCATTTCCAAAAAATCCCCAAAACAATTACCAAGAATCAAAATTACTTGCAGAAAATCACTTAATTAAATTACACCAAGAAAATGATTTGGATACAATAGCAATTAGAAATCCATTGATAATAGGACCTGGCGACAGAAACATAACTTTGCGTTTGGTTAATGGTTTACTTCAAAACAAAATTCCCTACTTAGGAAAAGGAAAAAACAAGTCATCGTATGTCGATGCTCGAGACACTGCTCAAGCTATGATTCTTTCCACAAAGAAATCCATATCAAAAGGAAAAATATACAATATCAAGAGTTTTGATATTTCGCAAAAGGATTACTTTGATTTTCATGCAAAAGCTTGTGGAGATTGTTATCCAACGAAAAGATTTCCAGTATGGCTTGCTTACCTTTTTGCATGGTATAAAGAAAAAACAAACCCTAAGGGACAAGAATCCCTCATTAACAGAACAAGAGTGAAAAGATTTGCATATCCAAGGATGCTAGATACAAAGAAAATACAAAACGAATTAGGGTTCCAACCTCAACACTCGGACTCTGAAAAAGTGATTCATGAAGCTATACAATGGCTCAGAGATAATAATTTGCTAGAAAGCTAATTTTATTTTGTCAATCTAGCAGTAATCTTTTGAGCTATCTCTTCTGGATGCCATGGAATATTTTCTAGATTCTCTTTTGATGCTTGGATTGTAAGATGTAAAACGCTGAAAGTTTGGGAATTAAGGAATTCAGTTAAATCCTTCTTTATCTTGTCTTCTGAAGCTTTTGCGGATCGACTATAACCAATTTTAAATGACTCGAGGAATTCCGGATAATTAATAGCTGAAGAAACTGTTTGCTGACCACCGGTAGTAAAGTATTGCATGTTGTCTAGAATGAGTATTTTCAGATTTTTAGGTTTGTAAAAAGCACTGGTAACGATTGACCCTAAACCCATGAGGAAATTACCATCTCCAGTAATAACAATAATTCTCTTGTTAGGATTAGCTTGTGCTAGACCAAGACCAACAGGAACTGGTAAACCCATGGCACCTCTAAGATAAACTTGGGGTCTTGGTAGAGTGTGGAATACTTCTCTGCTAATATTTCCATTAGAGCTCACTATGACATCATTTTCATCAATGAAACTCTTTAATGCTGAAATGACTTCAATACCCTTCATTGATTCAACACTCCTAGTCTAACTAATAAAACAACGGGAGAAGAAGCTTCTACCGTTTTCTTCATAGCATTTTCCATATCTGATTTCCAATTATCTACTGTTAATTCAGAATAAGGAATCTTCAGTGCTTCCAGAACCGATTCTGTAACATCGCCCATAACTGAATGTTCAGGGAAATCTTTGTCAGGCTCTAAACCTCTGTAACTCACCAAAATAAGCATAGGCAATTTATATAATTGAGCTAATGAAGTCAAAGCATCGCCAATATTTCCTAAGCCACTATTCTGCATATAGATAAGAGCAGGTTTTCCTGATAAAGCAACACCTGAAGCAAGAGCAATTGCTTCATCTTCTCTTGTTGTGATAAAATGATCTAGTTCGTTTTTCGATTTATAGGTCTCAAGATAAATCAGCATCTCTTTAAAATAAGAGCAGGGAACACCACAGATAAATTGAAAGTTTTCATCTATGAATTCGACAAATGCTTCTGGATCAATCATTTTCTTGTATCCTCATGTTTTAAATCGAACCCTATCTATTAATTGTTATTATTCAAAATAAATTAGAACTATTATGGGGTAATTTTCCACTTGCTGCATATCAGAAAATATCGAACTATAAATAAATAAAGGTAATTGTAATAATAAAACAACTTGGTTGGAAATTCATGAAGTTAGGATTAAGAATTAAGAGATTTTTTTATAGACGAATAATGAAACCAAATATATTGAAACTCTATCAAAAGGAAAATGCAATGGTTGATAGACGAAATACTATAGCTTCAACTGAACAATCGCCAAGTAGATTTGATATTCCAATGGGTCTCATCGAACATGCAGAACAAGGGAAACCAAATAACATAATGAATCGAACAACAATGCGACCAATGATAAGCAATATCAAAAATATCCATAAATCATATGATAGTTTAAGAGAAAATAGTGAGAAACCAAAAGAAAAAATTACTGATGCAATTCTTGAAGAAATAAAAGACTTCGGTAAAAAACATGGAATAGTCAATCTTGGCTTCACAAAGTTACCTCACCATTTGATATTCAAAGAAAAAGCAGTCCTACATGATAATGCAATAGTCTTAGTTTTAGAAATGGATAAGGACAAAATAGCTAAAGCACCATCTCGAGAAACTGTGGGGATGGTCATGAATACTTACAACAATTTGGGGATTGCTGCAAATAAAATAGCAAAATTTTTGCGAAATCATGGTTATTCCACACATGCTTCACATCCATTAGGGGGGATAGTACTATATCCTCCGCTAGCAAGTAGTGCAGGATTAGGGTGGTTTGGAAGGCATGGATTACTAATTACCCCTGAATTTGGACCACGAGTAAGATTAGCTGCTGTATTTACAAATATTACAAATTTACCATATGCTGAGGAGAATCCTCATAGTTGGATCCCTAAACAATGCGCAACATGTGGAAAATGCATTAAGAATTGTCCTCCAAAATCACTGTATGAACAACCAATAATAAAAGAAAATGGATTGAAAACACATAATGATAGTTCAAAATGTTTTCCCTATTTTACAGGAAATTATGGTTGCTCGATCTGCATAAAGGTTTGTCCTTTCTCAACAACTGGTTATAAGAAACTTCATGAAAGAGTAATGAAGAAATAGTTGGTGTCGCGGGGGGGATTCGAACTCCCGACAACAGGATCTTCAGTCCTGCGCTCTCTTACCTAAACTTCTAAAAGAAGTTTTCCAGGCTAAGCTACCGCGACAACCCTAGTGCTTATTTTTAGAGTCTAACTCGCGACACCTAGTTCTTTTTTGGTAATTTTTTCATTATAAAAGCTTTCGATTGTTAAGATTTCTT
>JAHLVZ010000081.1 GCA_019058165.1 Candidatus Heimdallarchaeota archaeon | reverse complement strand
CGTTGCCATCATTGTGTCTATACCAATTCCATCCATTCACTGGGCTATCAATATGGATATCTATTGATTCATATGGTCCTGGAGAACCTGGGGGATTACCCCATTCATTAATCATTAAATCAGGAGTTCCTCCAGCAGCATTTGTCACAGTAATGTTATATCCATCAAAGGAAAAACTATCCATGGATATAGTGATACCATTTCCTGTGTCTGTGAATGTTTGTCCGACATCCCACAAACAATCTTGTAAATCTAAAACTGCGTCGGGATCAGTACCCGGTGTACTATCCTCATCTGTACATTCATCATTATCGTTCGCTCCTTCATCAACAAGGTAAATAAGAACTCCTTCATCAGGTAACCAAGCATCTTCAGATTTCTGTTCACATACCTCAACACGATAATATTTCGTGGCTGAAATTGAAACTTTCAATGCTTGAATATCACCATTAATATCTAGATGCCGAGGTCTGACATGATAGGTTCCTCCTCCACCACCTGCAATTTCAACTTGATTATTGGCTACATCAAACCAACCTGCGTAATTATCGATGAGCTGAGTGTAGACACTACAAGCAGAGGGGTATGCTCGAGCCATTAAACTGTAATAACTAGCATAGTTCTTCTGAGTTCCTCCTGAACCATGAGTATGTCTCAAGAGAAAACAATGACCCATTTCATGGGCTATTCGACCCCAAACTGTTTCTATTGGGTCTGCATCTTGTTCACCCACCACTGTCGCTTCTTTATTGAAATTTCCCTCATCTGTATCAATATTGACCTGGGTACCGAGTGTACTTACTCCACGCCACCAAATGTCACCAAGAATGATAATGAGATTATCATAGTTTGCAAAGTTGATATCTCCATCTGCTAAATCTACAGCATCATCTACAAGATTATGCCAATTTATATCAAACACTAGGGAATTCCAAGCATTTAGATGCCCGTAATGTGCCAGATTATGTCCTAAATCATACCATCCTTCAACTACCCAATCAATCGACATTAAGCCATAGGTAGCATTAACCCAATAGTCGTCAATTGTCTGCATTATATCCTCATGTTCAGCTGGTGTCCATCTAGTCGCATAATCAGAAAAATGAACTAGAATCACAGCGTAACTTTGAGGTCCTGTTCTTGCAGCTTCTGATCCAAGAAACTCCTCGTAAGGTGTAGTCTGGAAATCTGTTATAACCAATTCATTGTCTATTATTTTGTTGGGACTGCTAAAATTGATTTCTTGATTTGCATTATTATTAGAAGTGGTATAACTCACATTATTAACCATTAAAAAACTACTAAAAATCAGTGTTATAATCATTATAATTTTCGGTAAAGATTTACTCATCTTATATCCTCCAATTAATAAATATAATATTATGGAAGTCTATTGACAACTAATAAAGATTCTTAACTTGACAAAAGATGAAAAAAGAAGTTGATCTATCTATAATCGATCTTCAAAAAAATGCCACATTTAGTTATCTTCTTAAATTCATAACCTTGCTTGATAAATTTATCAATTTTAGCAATTGCACCCTTCGTATCAGTTCTTATTAATTCCTCTTCTTCCTCACTCTGACTATTGACAAAATACTCATAATGATAATCATAAACATATAATCTCCCACAAATAGGACAGCGCTTAATGCAATCATTATAATAAGCAATAATGATGACAGTTTCCAGTTTTGAGGTATAATTATCCAATGATTTGTCATCAGCCATATCCGCATAGCTTTTGTCTGGTATTTGATTACAAATTTCACATTCTTTAAGATTAATTGTTGGTGGATTATCAGGTAGTTCCTTAATCGATTGATAAACTATTTTCCTAGAGAATGGAAATTCTTGTTTGGCATCCACTAATTCTTGGAATTGATGAATTGCTTCTTGATAGTCCTTCTTAGGTCGAAGCTCAGAAAATATATTCTTAAATGGATCTTTCAATGGAAGAAACTGTCCCATATCGTGATATTCAACTAAAATGGAATAAGCATAGGAACGGATTTTCTCATGATTATCCACCATGGCAGTATGAAGAATAGTCAGGTATAATTCATTTAATTCTTGTTTTTCGTAGCGGATTTCCTTATTCCAATATAATGGACTCAGGGCTTTTTCTTTGACTTGTTCATTTTCGTCTGACTTTATAACCTCAAATAAATAGTCTAGTAATTGAGCTCCAGCATCTATTCTGACAAGTGAAAATGCTAGTTGACATTTATCGTAAACGTTCTTTTCTCGATTAAACAGCTTCCACAAGAATTCATACGCTTTATCTGACTCAATTTCTTCTAAACCCCAAAGCCAACGTTTATCCAGTTTGGATTCCAGAGCTTCAATTAACATATCTTCTGCTAAGATTTTCTCATCTTCACTTAAGTCATCAATTGTGCTGGGATCAAGTATGACAAACAAATCTTTAGTTAAATCAACAGCTCGAAAGAAATAAAACTCAAATTTTTCGAATTCCTTTGATTTGCCTTTCTGATCAGTCAATTAATTCCCTCTGAAGAATTACAAGTATCTAATTCTCTTTTAGATTAAAAAACTAATTATCTTGGTAAAAGGATTCTGATTTCTATAGGTTTAAAAAGTAGAACAGAAAACAACTACTTGAGGATTATCAACTCACGGATAGGATTTGGGATTTAAAAATTGAGAAAATGGCATTTTTTTCAACAATCAATTATTAAATCATATTTTGTATTGTATTTCTGTTAATTGATGTAATCAATAATAGATTGTGAGAAGGAAGTAAAATGACTGAAGAGTTAACAAATGATAGTATTCTTCAATTTTTTATAGCAGAAACCAAGCTTATCAATTCCTTGAAAATACGGTTATTTCACAGACAAAACTTGGTTAAGGATATTGCCATTAAAAACATAGATGAACTTATAGGACTAATAATTCGTGCTGATGCTGAAAGTGAATTTTATGAGAGACGGTTTGTAGAGAGACCTCAGTCCTTTAGAAGAAGAATAAAATTCTATGATGTCGCAAAACCAATACGACCAACCACTTTTAAAAATCAAGTTCAGAATTTTCCCCTAATTAAAACGATTGGTAACAAAATATGTGATCGGTGTGATGGAGCTCTAAATGTTACTTGCACCGAATGTTTAGGAGAAACAGAAGTAACATGTCCGGAATGTGGTGGTGATGGTAGATGTACATCCTGTGGTGGAAGCGGAGATGAGAGTTGCAGCTGTATAAACGATGATGATTGTATATGGTGCCATGGTTCTGGCACTGTTGATTGTTCATCTTGCAGTGGTGGGAGGTGCTCTAATTGTAATGGTGATGGAAAAGTAACTTGCCCCGAGTGTTATGGAACAGGTCTTATAACTTGTCCGAAATGTGAGGGCGAAGGAAGCCTTGTTTTCTATGATAAAGACGTGTATACCTATGTTCATCAAACCATTGAGGAAGATGTAGTCGATCCTTTTCCGGATGAAATTCATAGACTTTACAAATCTATAAGGAAAAAAGATGAATATGATCTTGATTTTAACGTCCTAACAAAAGACAGTGTGAAGGATTCCTTTGGATTTTTAAACCAGCAAATGCAAGATAAAATAGTTGAGAGCATAGTTGCTAGAGATCACCTTTTCGATGAGTTAGAATCGGTAGGTGGAAAAGTATTATTTATGAGAGATACTTTCAAAATTATCCCGATTTCCAAAGTAGACATAGAATATCCTACAAGAAAGAAGAAAGAAGCATCATTTTGGTCTTTTGGAACACTAAAGCATGCAAGGAATTCTGGGTTCAATCTCCCATTGAGTCCTTGGAAAGTACTTTCACAAACATTGTTTTTCTTTAGTTTAGTAATGGTATTGATTATTTTCTTGAATTACTGGGATTCTTATGAATTATTAAATCTAGAATTAGTGGTTTTCTTGAAATTAATACCTGCCTTGTATGCCTTTTTAGTATTACTGCTTTCAATAATTTGGGCTGCAAAGAAACGTAATTTCAAAAATCTTACAATACTAGGAACTGATGATACAAATAAAATGCTGTTATTTACATTGAATGCTTTACACTTCCAGGAAGCAGGATATGGAAAGATACTTGACACCTATTTCCGGGAGTACTCGAAAACTGACACAACAGAGTTGTCAGACTTTAATCCAAAAATATCTCAAACTTATACATTAGATCCTGAGAGGAATATTTCATCATTCAAAAGAAATATCAAATTCCTAAATTTGAATTCTCGAACCTTATTGGAACCCAAAGTGAATATCTTAACAAATCTCAAGAAAATTACTGATGGTTATATAATCTTGATTAATCCAAAAGATTCACCTAATCCAGATCAAGCATTGAAAGACTATTTCTCTGCCATAACAAAAATTAGAAAACTAAGGAAAGCAAAAATTCTCTTTTTACTAGATACAACAAAACAAACAAAGAATCCTGATGTTATGCTACAAGCTATCATTCCTCAAACACTTGAAATTTTACGTGAACATCAAAAAAAGGGAAATTATCTTGTTAAATTCATAACCTTAGATAAAGAACTGATAAACCAATACAATAAGAAATCAAACTATATCGAGGAGAACATTGTTCAACCAATGCAATGGCTTGTTTAAGTTTGATTTACTTGTTTCTTTTCATGCGGGTTAATCCACATTCAGGACACTTGAATTTTGTTTGCTTATGAAATCCACCTTTTCTTTTAACTGGTTTCATATGAACTTTCAGTTGTAGTGTTCTGCAACGTGGACAATCCATTATGTTATCATCCCGCTTTTAATTCCCAATTTCTTAATTCGTTTCTTAGCAAGTCTTCTCGTATAAGTGATAAATTTCGATTGTAATTGATGATCAGCCATTTTTCTTCTAATGGGTCCAAGATTAAGTAAAATACTAACAAAACGCTGAAGCATCTTATGTGTCCACAAGTGTTGATTATCAAAGAGAAGGTTTTGGAGTTTTCCCTTATCTATTGCCATGCGTACAACCCGTTCAAATGCATCTTCAGGAGTATGCATAAAGTCTTCTCTTCGAATCATTTGAATGGCATCTCTCTTACAAGAACGGGCACAGACTCCACAACCGAAGCAGCGTGAATAATCTACCACAGAGAATTTCTTTCCATCCTCTCCAGTAAGAACTTCAATTGCATCAACTGGACATTTCTCAACACAAACCCCGCAACCATTACAATTATCACTTACCATTATCGGTTTGAAATTGCTATAAATACCTGGATTGTATCCTAATCTTTTGTAGGCTAGAATTGCCTCGCAACAACAACCACAACAATTGCAGATCCATGAAACCTCATTTTGGACATTATCCCCGATTTGCACTAAACCTAACTCTACAACTCGATCAAGGATTTTCATTGCTTCTTCTTTACTGATTTCTTTAGCAATTCCATGTTTAGAAAGGCTTTTCGCAGCACCGTTAAAGGTTAAACAAACATCTTGTGGGTTATCACATGCTTTCCCTTTGTGCTCCATTTTGTGTCTACAATAGCATGTACCAACTGTTATACATTCAGCAGTTTCAATCACTTTCGATGCTCGCTCATAATCTAGAACTTCTGAATAATCTTCTGGTCGAATGGTTTCTTCTTGAACAAAAACGCGATCGATAGGTGTTTGAGTTGCAAATATCGCAAAAAGAAAATCATCTTCTACGTTCAAGTATTGATAGTAAAGCTCTGAAAGTATTTTTCTATCGAATTTTCCATCTGTGCGCATCAGTGAAAACTCAAAGAACCCAGCCATTGTCGGAGCTAAGATATACGATCGTCTCTCGTCTTGACATCCATCAAGGAGCAAACCTTTCCCAGCTAATGTATCTAGAATTTTTTCAGCTTCATCTCGAGTTGTTTTCCAGATTTTCGCTGCTTTTTCTGCTGTTACAAAATTAATGGGAAGTAATGAAACATAATGTGCTTCTTCTTCAGAAAAAAGCACATGCAAGACTTCAAAAAGTGCCTTAGAAGTTGGCGCTCCTTGAGGGGATTTGTCTAACCTTTGTTGTAATTGTAAGTAACTATTTTTTTCATGTCCTTTCTTATGACCCAATCTTCTGTCTCCTATCTCAGTTATAATTATTTGAAATATATTCTATACTCTAAAAGTTATGATTCTCTTTACTTAAAATTGTTACTTGTGGGATTCCCTATTGTTTTAACTGGAAGCAAAACTACTATAACTCCAAATCCAAGAGGGGATGTTTGTAATTGGTTCACCAATGGTCATTTTAAGAGTTGATTGAATTTTCCTTGGATGATATTGGGTGAAAAAGTGCTTGAACCTATCTGGAGTAATAACTCGTTTTGTTCCACTTGAGAGGAGATAATCGAATATTTGTTTAGCTGCTTGCTGGTTTTTCGCAATCATAGGGCCAATTCGTCCACTACTACAAATTGCATATGCATTTTTTTCAAAAGAAACAATGCTAGTTTTTTGTTTTTCAACTAAATGATCAAGTAATTTCGAGCGATCAAACCCCATTGCTTCTTTATCTAATTCGTAAATCCATGAGGGAATTTTGGAATCAAATTCATCGACTTTTAAATCTATTTCAGTATTAAATTTTTGCAACTCAAGTATGTGAGTATAAAATTCATCCTCGAAACCGTATTTTCGATAAAGATTTTCTATTCCTAAATTGGAGAATAAATCAATAGTTGGATTGTTCTTAGATGCTTCTTCTAAAATCCTCCCAAGAATTAATGATCCAATTCCTCGTCTTCTATGCGAAGGAATTACGCCAATATAACCTATATATGAAGCTCCTTGATAACAAGTCTCTCCTCCAATACCTATAATCTCTTTATTTTCTACCGCTACATAGTAGGAAGTAATTTTCTTCTGAATGATTTTCTTAAATCCTAAACTGATAGATTCTTGTCTTTTAGGTTTAATTGGTTTTTCAATAAAAGACGCAACGAAAACTTCTGCAATCTTCTTATATTCCTTATCTAGACCAGGTCGAATAGTTATTTCTGACATTTTCATTTGAACACAGAATTCCTATTATTATTAAGCTATTTGCTACTCTTCGCTTTATTTTTCTTATGGATATTTATCTTTCAACTCAGCATTAATTAAGGAAAAAATTCTTAACTAATGGGTTCTCACAGTATGCTTAAGAAATAGCAGGAGTTCTTTTCTGTCATGTTTGAGGAGAAAAATAAAAAAACTTTGTTCTTTCAAATCTCTATAGCTGTAATATTAGCCGGCATATTGTTTTATCTTATGCAAGAGTTAGTTTACGCAATGGAGAAAACGAGCTATAATGTCTTTGTAGTTTTAGCAGATTTCATTGGTATTTTTGCTATAATTGCTTTGATTCTCTGGATGTTCTTACCAAAATTCCAAGCGTTAACAAAAAATATCTCAATAATTCTTTGTTTGAGTTATGTATTTCTGTTCTTATTTGGACACTTACTTGCTCCAAGATCTTTAGGTGCAGTAGGAACTGTTCTTGAGCAATTCTCATCTCTAAATCTAAGTTTCTTCGGATTATTGATATTATTCTTCTTCACGATTGGACTATTGGTTATATTTGGAATGAGATTTACTAAGCAAGATGAGTTTGCTATTTACGAGAAATTCATAATTATCCTTTGGCTTGTAACCTTAGGTATCTTTGGATCAATTCATTGGTACATTATACGAATAGTTACTACATTCGATACTTTTGTCAATTTGGGAATTACGTTTCTACCACGGAATTTAGAACTGATTTATGCATTATTTGGTGCTGTATTACTTATTATCAGCTTCTTTGTTGGTATCAACAAGAAGACTCTATCATTACTAACACTACTTTTCATAAATGTCATTGCTTTCACATTAGTTATTGGTACAATTGGTCAAATCGGTTTTGATTTCTCAGATAAAATGCACACACCTTACATAATGGGTAATTTCCTCATATTAATCGGAACCATTGCACTTGCAGTATGTACTTTCTTTGTACTACAAATGAAATATCCAAAAAGCTTAGCAAAACAATGAATGATAGAATGAACTTTCTATCATCCTCTTCACTTTTTTTAAAGAAAACACTATTTAGACTTCTTAAGTTGAGCTAGTAAATCCTTAGCTTTGATGTATGCAGGATTAACTGCCAAGCACTCGAGTAGTTTTTCCTCAGCTTTTTCTTTGTTTCCTTGCTCGATATAAATTTCACCCATCAAAGCTAAAACGAATAAATCGTTGGGGAGAATTCTATCTGCTTTTTGACAATTGTCAAGAGCTTTCTCCAACTGGTTCTTCTTCATATAAAGAACACATAAATTCGTTAGAGAACCAAATGATTCAGGCTCAATTTTCAATAATTCCTCATTTGCCCATATCGCTTTGTCAGTTTGTCGAGTTGATTGATACAAAGCAGCTAATCGATATAAAGCTTCAAACATGGTTGGTTTAAGTTTAACAACTTCTTCAAAACAAGTGATGGCTATGTCGAGCTGATTGGTTTCCCAGTAGCATCTCCCCAAATTATACCAAATATCTTCGGAATCAGGTTTAGCTTCCAGTGCTTTACGGTAAGCAAGAATGGCCTCGCCATATTGTTTGAGTTTACGATTAATGGTCCCAATATTGTACCATAATCCAATAGTATCTGATCCTAAGTCAGCAACTTCCTGAAAATAATCTAAAGCTTTTTCGAGATTCCCATTATGGTACTCTGTGATACCTTCCTCAAAAAGCTCATCTGCTTTGTCCTTTTCCACCACAATATTCGCCTATTTTACCTTTAATCTTCTTAGTCATTATATAACTTTTGAATAATTTACAAATTCCTAGAATTATTATTTCTTTCTTTTTGGAAAGAAAGCACCTGTTTCTTTTTGGTATTGACGATAAGAATCTCCAAATCGTTTCACAAGATCTTTTTCTTCAATATACATTATCAGAGGAGTGTATACAATGATGAAAACAAAGGTGTAGAGAACTAAAAACCAAGAGTTAAGAGCAAAAGCAAGAGCAACAAACATAGGCATTTCACCAACGGTCTGAGGATGGCGAATGTGATTGTAAATACCTCCGTACATTTTTGTCTCCTCAGACGGAGTTAGTGTTTCACTACCTGCATCAATAGCACCTTTAATCATAATAATTAATCCGGGAATGAAAATAACTGAGAAAATTATTAATCCAATCCACCAGTGAGTCGGGAAAATTTCCCAATCAATTTCAGGTACGGGGAACCATTGCCATAAGATAATGCAAACAGTAAAAATTGTTTCAAAAACTGAAGCAACAATACGCAATATTTTGCTCTCTCTCCATACTTTCTCCCCACGTTTCTCACTCCGTGTTGCTGGCATAAGACTGATGCCATAAAACAAAGAAAAGAGAATCATAGAGAAATTCAGTAATACAAAATTGATCCAGGCAAATGAATTCATGAGATACAAAGAGACAAATGTTCTAAAAAGACTTTCCTCTCCCAAAGTCCCTCAATTTCTTTTAGGAAATAATTAAAATTTTGTTGAAAGCTGGGTGGAAAAAAGAGTAAAATTGAAAGAGATAAATCCTTTTTCTTACTTTTTTTTCATAACTATTTCCAAGATTAATGTGAAACGTTTTTTATATCCTTGAAATATAGTCAAGAAACTTGTTTGGGGAACTCTTCTATGGCAATAACTGAATATGATAATGTAAAAAAGACTATGGAAATCTATATCGAGGGATCAAGACGTCTTGATTATGATACGGTACTCTCTGTAACTCATCCTGACGCACGATTATTTCTTGGAGATAAACAAACTAGTAAGAATCTCCGTGAACACTGGCTAAGTGGTTTAGATCGATTCAATGATACTGACCGTGATGAATATTACAAGAAAACAATGATTGAGATTTTATCTATCGAGGTTGTTGGAACAATTGCATCTGTAAAACTAAATTACAATAACTGGTATTACGATTTCCATAATCTGATAAAGATAGGTAATGATTGGAAAATTGTCGATAAGGTCTCCCATAAGATTTAAAGTAAGAACTTGAAAAAAGAGGTTGATAAAAAATGTATATTGATACTCATTTGCATTTGCATGACCCGTATTTTGATTCAGATAAGTTAGATCTAGTTGTTGATGATATAACCAAAAACAAGATAGTAACTTGGGTCCAATCCTGTGATTTGCCAACTTATGAAGTGATATTGGAGCGATGTGCAAAATCTGAATATTTATTTCCTTCTTTTGGTGTTCTTCCCTGGTATGCTCACAAATATGTGGATCAACTTGATGAGATAACAAAACTAGCAGAAGAAGCTATTATGCTGGGAGAAATTGGCTTAGATGAAAAGCATGCCAGAGATGAAGCTTGTATTCCTCATCAATTACCACTGTTTGAGATCTATCTGCTAGAAGCTGAAAAGAACAACAAAATAATGAATTGTCACTTCCGAGGAAAAGAGCGAGAAAGCTTCGAAATTGTGAAGAGCTACAAAGCCAAAAAGATTATCTTTCATAGTTACACAGGTGATGAAGCACTCATAAAGGACATTAATGACTGTGGTTATTACTATTCCATTGGTCCATGGCATCCTGAAGAGAAACTTAAGTTTCTCCCTAATGATTTACTATTATTGGAAATTGATGCTCTACCCAGAGAACCTTTCATAGCTCCTTCAGTGATGTTCTCTGAAATGGTTGAAAGAGTAGCAAAAATAAAAGGAACGACTCCTGAAGAAATCGAAGCAATGAATCATCGAAATGTCCTGAAATTAACTAGAGATAATCCAAATCTGAGTGAAATGAATAAATTACTAATGGATAATAAATAACACTGGAAAAAATTATTTTCCAGTTTTATTCTTTTTTTTTCAAAAGAAATTCCTAAGGAAACTGAATTCGGAAGTATTAAAAACGAGGTTGAGAGTAAATATCATAAAACTTGCCTTGGGGCAGGAGTCATAAATGACTGAGCAAGAGAAGGATGAAACCGAAGTTTTGGTTGAGAAATTAAAAGTAAATAAAGTTAGAACTATTATTACCGATTGTTTAGAGAAATCACAAGAGGATTTTGAGGAGTACTTGTGTTACGGTAAATATGGCTCAAAGAAATTCAAAAAGGGTGATTATACTCTTGATGCAGAAGACAAAGAAATGCAGAGGAAACTTCATTCGAAGAGTTTCACTATGGCATTAAAGTCATTACTGCAGGATTCTCAAGAAGTAATACCTATTATTGAAGAATTAAGTAAGAACGATTCAGACAATGAGGTTCGTTCTTGGGCGAAAGCTCTTTTAGCTAAATTCTAGATTACCTAATATTATTATAGAAAATCAAGTAGTTCGGAAAGAGAAGTTATCTCATAATTAATCCGTAGATTGGTAGTATTTTTTTTCTCTTCTCTGTTTAACCAGACACACTGTATTCCGGCATTATTTGCTCCCGCTATATCTGATTCCAAGGAATCGCCAATATGGATTATTTGTTGTTTAGTACAATTAGCTTCTTTCAATGCAACCTCGAAAATCAATGAATCGGGTTTTTCTATTCCATAATCTTGAGAAAAAACTGTGAATTGAAACATTTCGTCTAAGCCACAAAGTTCTGGGTAGCTGTTTCCATTTGATAGAATTCCTAATGTATATTTCTTTTTCAAAGAATTTAACGTTGGTAAAACATCTTCATACAACTCGATATCCTCAAAACGATGTTTCAAGTAAACTTCGTTGAGATACTTTGCCAATTCATCATTTGGTCTTTTTATTACTTGTAAAGTTTCACGGAATGCCCGTAACCTTATTTCTTCTAGATTAATTATTATCCCTCTCAAATCATTAGCGACTTTATTTCTAATTCGTATCATTTTGTCAATGTCAAGTAAAGAAGCGGATTCTGGATCAATTTCCTGTATCGCCTCTAAGACATATTTCAAGGAATGCTTCATGACCTTAATAAAATCCCATAGAGTACCATCTGCATCAAAAGAAAGGACTTTTATTTGTTCTAAATTTTTCATTCTATTCCAAGCTACATTGATTACTTATTTTAGAAAAGATTTTCCATACTAAATCAAAGAAGACAATTAATTTCTAAGGAGAAATTGTTTTAACTTAGTAGTTCTTTTTTTATGTATTCCTAATCAATAAACGGATGAGTTAAAATGTTTAAGAAAATATTGGAATTCATATGTTATCTAATTGTTTTGGGTATGCAAGTGTCCTATACTATCTTTGTAATTTGTGGCTTGCAC
>JAHLVZ010000253.1 GCA_019058165.1 Candidatus Heimdallarchaeota archaeon | reverse complement strand
AGCTCATATCAATTGCTTGTGGAAAGTCTATAATAATTGGTTTATTCTCATGTACCAGTATATTATATTCTGAGAAATCACCATGTATTAGTTTAGCTTTCTGATACATTATTTTGAGTTGTTCTACAATCTCGTCGAATATTAGTTCAGGTTCTTTTAGGAACACTTTTCTCAATTGTGGTGCAGGAACCCAATCTGTTCCAATGAATTGCATAAGAATGATATTGTTTATCTTCATTGCGGGAGTTGGAACATTAAGTCCTGCTCGGTATGCCTTGTTCATGAAAAAATATTCCGTTTCAGCATAGGATGATGCTCTTGTGAGTGGATTACCAACACGACGTCTTTTAGCTTTGTTGTGTGATGTTAGTTGCAATCTGAACATTTTCACAATAAGTGGTGCCCCATTTAGATGAGCAGAATAGATTGATGCTTCTTTACCGGAGTTGATTTCAGCTACAAAGTCAGTAACTGCTCTATAGTTTATCAATTCACATCTAAGTTTTTGATAATCTATTTCTTGCTCTTGCATCTGCATAAAGGATGGGTCGAAATCTTTGGATGTATAATATTTATTACTTGCTCTTGAAATCACTAGTTTTTCAGGTCGCTCTATTGCTCTAGTTATTCGAGTTACACCTTTTATTTTTTTAGTAGCTTTTATTCGATCAGTATTTTCAATATCCTTTACTCGAAGAATATCAAATACAACATCTTCAACAATTATGGATTCTTGTTCTTCTCTATCATCTAGCATATTATTTTCTATTGAATTACTAACTTTTTTTGTTTTTTCTTTTCTTTTAGACAATTTTCTTTCACACTCCAAACTGGAATAATTTTTGGGATTAATTCAACAGTTAGGAGACGTTTTCGCTTTTTTTTGAAAAAGAACCTATAATGGCTGTATACTAGCAATATCACAGAATTCTCAAAAAACCAAATAAACAGAACGTTTAACCTAACTTCTATAGATAAGGTCAAATTAAAAACTAGCAAATCCCTTCAAAGAAGAAGTTAGTCTATGAAATTGTTTTGTTATTAGAATCTAACTACAATCAAGAGGTTTTGCTGCTTTCTTGTTTGACCTAATAAAAAATCCTTGTCAATCATTATTTCAGTTGTCCTCCAGATAGTTTTTGTAAGCATTTCTCTGATTATTAAGCTTACAATGTAATGAGGGATTTTCCATTTTTTAAATCCTTTCACTAGACTAGTTGTAAATAACTTGAATAAAAAATCAAAAAATATTGATGCTTCGGACTCACACTTCCTCTTTAAGGGCTAGAAGTCCGTTTCGGTAATGACACGCTAAGGTTGCAAGTACATAATGACTAAGCACCTCGAGAAAAAAATCTAGAAACCAGTTTGTGTAATAATTGCTGATCTTCTAAAAATCGATTCTCCTCTTAATTGAATAATAAAGAGTAACATAAGAAATAAAGAACAAAATAAGGAAGAATAAAAACAAAAGGAAAGATGCCAGGGACGATTATACGAATATTTTACAAAGACAACTGCAAGAGTCACTGTAAAAGTTAAGGAAGCATATGAAGGAATAAATCCTAACAGGCCTAGTTTTCTTGAAGGAATTATAAGAGAAACTTTACCAAGTGAATTCAGCAATAAGAGAATAGACATTACTAAACTTATCAAAAATGT
The DNA here is from genome assembly GCA_019058165.1 of Candidatus Heimdallarchaeota archaeon. Lineage (GTDB taxonomy): Archaea > Asgardarchaeota > Heimdallarchaeia > JABLTI01 > JABLTI01 > JABLTI01. The sequence goes on along the minus strand of JAHLVZ010000253.1, from coordinate 869 downwards.
AAGTAATAAAAATAACGTTGCCATAGAAAACCAAGATGACGATGTAAAGTACAATTTGAATAATACAGCTTCATCTGTATGCATCTCACCTGGTAATCCACCATGCGACCATAAAGCAAATGGAAAAAGTGGAAGTGAAATCATAGCAAATAAACTGATGATAATTGCCAATGAATTCAAATAAACAAGAGGATTCTGTCGAATCTGTTTGGTATTTCTTTCGAGTGGTGTTTTGGTTAATTCGTTTGGCAATTATACCCTCTCAAATCTATATACTCATTTTTTACTTATTAGTATTTCATGGAAAATGAACTATTTCTGCACTTCTTCATTATACTCAAAATTAATTCTTTCGTATAAAAAATAAAAGAAAACAATAATTGATGCCTCGGGACTCACACTTCTTAAGAGTTCTTAGAGGAGTCAGCTAAAAACTTCTGTTGCTTACGCTCAGCAAGCCGATTCTCACGCTTCTCAGATCTGAACCAGCGAATAAAAAAATACAACACAAGAGCAATAACTATGACAATACCAACATAGAGAAGGATACCAAGTAAAATAAACAACCACTTTAATTCATCAAGAAAAGAAATCACAACTAAATCGAATGGTAGTTTGAAAAACATAGGCTTCCAACCCGAATATAGATTACTATACTATTTTGGAAACTATTCAATTTTTCGTAAAATAATGACACTTAGGACTCGCACTTCTTTTATTAAAAAAATCCTAGCACCAACTAATCAGAACAAAAAATAATAAGAAAACATAATTGATGCTTCGGTCTCACACTTCCTCTTTAAGGTCTAGAAGTCCATTTCGGTAATGACACGCTTAAGTGGGAAGTATCTGCTGGCTGAGCATCTCGC
>JAHLVZ010000080.1 GCA_019058165.1 Candidatus Heimdallarchaeota archaeon | reverse complement strand
AAACAATAGTATCTTTAGTCGAAGGATTCAGTAAAGTAAATGATTTAGTAGGGCAGCAATTTGCTTGGGAGTCCAGTAGATACACAGTTTTAGTTGACTTACAGTATGATGCTCCTGAAGGATTAGAACGTGGAGCAGATATTTTGTTAAGAATTTTCGAAACTCTTCCTGCAAGTAAAATCTTTAATGAAAGATTACTTGTAGCCGTTGATTTCTTAGATCGTTTATTAGATGAAAAAGTAGATATTGAATATTATCTCCCATTCTTGCAGTATTTGGTATCAATGGATAATTTCACGATTACTGAATTTAAGACAGAAGTATTTGACGAACAATATGAAAAAATGAAGGAAACACATGGAGACTGGATTAATTGTTTGAAAAATGTTGAACTTGATGGAAAAAAATTATCTGAATTTTTCAAAGTAGTAGGTGTAAAAAGAGAGGGATTAGAACTACTTATTGATTTGCTTTTTGTTAAACTAATTGCAATATTTTAAGAATACTTGGTGTAATTGTTGTTATATCAAGGAGCTGTTACTGCATGGATGAAAAAACTACTGAATCAAAGAACAATGCAACGTCCTCTTTAATGATTCCTGGAAAGCCAGCCATTCTTTTGAATGAGAAAAAGTATGGGAGAACATTAGTTATTTCAGATTTACATATGGGTTATGTTTACGATCAAAATAAGAAAGGAATTATTATTCCAGTTTCAAAACAAGCAGAAGAGGATCTTCTCGAGCTTGTGAAGCTCCAAAAGCCAAGAAGAGTCATTATTGTTGGTGATTTTAAAAACGAGATTTTTGGTTCCTCTCATCCTCTGGCTGGAAGGGTTTGGAATTTTCTGCAGAAAATTTTGAAATTAACAAGAGTGACAATCATAAAAGGTAATCATGATGGTAAAATAGAAGAATTATTGCCAGAAAATGTAGAGGTTATTCCAGCCACAGGGCTATGTATTGTAGATAGAATTTCCGGGAAAACGATTGGATTATGGCACGGACATGCTAATCCAGCATTAGATGTTATTTCAGCTGATATCACAATTTCTGCTCACGCACACCCAGCTTACACTTTCAGAGAAAAGATTGGTACAAAAATAACTGAAAAGGTATGGGTTAAAGCTAAGTGGCGACAAAGTGAGAAGAAACAAGATAGAATTCATATTATTTTACCAGCCTTCAATAGATATATAGATGGATATTCAATAGATGGTAAGTTCTTTAATTCAATCGTTTTAATGAAAGAAGGCATTGATTTTGACAATGCAGAAGTTTTTACACTTGACGGTGTTTTAATTGGAACAATAGGACATCTACAGGAAGCACGTCAAGCTTTCGAGGAAGAAATGAAAAGAAAAAAGAAATGAAAAAATCTTTACTAGACAAAATTACTTCTTATTTGCTCTAGCAACTACAACACCAGAAATAGCGCTTTGCATAACTCCTCGAGTAATTCCCGCACCATCACCGACAAAGTAAATGTTTTTCACGTCCTTAGATTCAAGACTATTTGTTAAATCTATACGAATGCTGTAGAGCTTAATTTCAGGAGCATAGAGCAAAGTATTAGGACCATCAATTCCAGGCATGATTCCATTCAAATGAGTTAAGAAATCCCTTAAATCACTCATAACTCGAGATGGAATTGCAAAACTTATATCACCCGCAACTGCACTCTCAAGAGTGGGTTTAATCACTGAACGTTCTAACCTTTCAGGAGTAGAACGACGACCATTTTTCAGATCCTCAAACCTTTGAATAAGAACTGAGTTTCCTCCTGATAACATATTAGCGAGATTTGCCACATGTTTTGCATATTGTATTGGTTGTTTGAATGGTTCAGTAAAGTTGCATGTTACTAAAATAGCAAAATTCGTATTAGGACTCTTAATATCTGTACGACTCTCACCATTCACGCAAGTGGTTTCATCGTAACGCTCTGTGGTAACATAGCCTTCTGGACAAACACAAAATGTACGGACTTTATCTTCATATGTTTGTGTTACGAATTCAATTTTAAACTCATAGAGATTATCTGTAAATTCATCACAATATTCTTTCAACGTTTCAACCCGAACACCAATATCTACTGCATTGTTCGAGTAAGATATCCCCAACATGTCACATTCTGATTTTAACCAATTGGTTCCACCTCTTCCAACCCCCATTACAATTTTTTTCGCTTTGTATATTTTACCGGCGGTTGTTGAGACACCGACTGCTTTTCCGTTTTCAACTAAGATTTTGTCTACTTTTGTTTTCAAAACAATATTGATTTTATCTTTCAAATACTTGTAAATATTATCCATAATAGCAGCAGCATTATCAGTACCTAAATGACGAATTGGATAAGTAATCAATCGCATATTCTCTTTACGGCATTTACTATCCATTTGTTCTACGAATGCAGGATCTGGACTAAAGTACCTATCGTTCCCATTACTAAAGGAAAGAATCTTTTGATCTACATATTCAGTATATTCAGCTAATTCATCAAGAGTAAGAAAATCACTCATCCACCCCCCAACTGCGCCAGTCACATCTTTAGTTATTTTCCCGTCTGACCAGGCACCAGATCCTCCAAAGCCACTTGTAATGTCGCAAATTTTACAGGCAGTACATTCAGTATTATTTTCTCTTCTAGGACATCTGCGCTTGAAAACTTCCTTCCCTCGATCAATTAGAGTAATTTTATTATAACCTTGTTTTAGCAATTCGAGTGCACAAAAAATTCCTGCGGGACCTGCACCAACAATAACAAAATCATCCATTGTTTCTTACCTTGATTTTATTTATTTACCAGATAAAAAAACCTTCGTTAGTTTTTCTAAATACTTATCACATTTCTATTTTTCAGTTATTTTTAAGCTAGAGAGAACAGAAAGATAGCTAAATTGTCAAATATCAGATAAAGAATGTAACCAATTAACATAAAGGAAACAAAGGGTAACCCAGGAGTGACCCAAACAGTTTCTTTTTTATGAGATTGTAACTGCCACAAAGTACGTAACTGTCTTCTTTCCATCACATCCTCCTCATCCAAACCAAAACGAAGCTTTAGTTGCCAGCCATTTTCAGGAGCAGATTTTTCTCCTGACAATTTTCCTTTAGTTGAGGATCCATCGAAATCTCCCTCAAGCATACCAAGTAAATCACCATTAAATTTCCCGGCGAAAAATCCATCAATCGTTCCTATAAATATCCCTTCAATTGGTCCATGAAATATTCCTTCACTAAAGATTATTGTTTCATTATCAGTAGATTGAAGATCTTTCTTTTCCTTAGCGAATAACTCTCGATATTTTAGCAGAACTAAATTTGGTTTCTCATCTTCATCGTCTGATTCAATGGAATGAGTTTCTGTTATTTTCTTGGCGTCTTTTATGACATCTTCAATATTCAATTCATTTATGGGTTTATCAAATGATTTGAATAATTTACCAATTATTGTTCCTGTAAATTCACCATTGATTTTTCCCTGGAAAATTCCTGTAAATTTCCCATCAGCTTTTCCTTCAAAATTACCTCTGAATTTACCCTGAAATTGTTTCTTGGGTAATTCTTCAAGGAAATCAAAGTGCATTCTATCATAATTGATTTTACTTGCCTTTTTCTTATATCCAAACATAAAGCACCGTATTTTTTCTGAAGTTGAACCTCTTACTTCATTGAATAATGATCCTTTGGCAGCTGTTACAGTATTAACAATCATTAGAAAAAGAGGATAAAACAGAGCAATTAATCCTGAATTAATAAGTATTGAAAATACAGATGAGTTTATTATAAGAATCTCTTGCCCAATATCTACCCCTAATATATTTCCACCAAAAGGATGAACGGGAGTTAAAACTGCGAGAGCCCAAAGTGCTTTTGTATCAGCTCCGCCCCACACCCCGAAATAGAATAAAACAAAACCAAATATGAACCCTATAACTATGGTAAGTAACACTTCTGCTAGTGGTTCGTAAAAGGAATAATCACCTACGAAAAAGACAATATAGAGAATATCAAGAATAACACCTATGCCTATCATTAATATCCATACAATTTCTCTGCGTACTTCGCGAAACAAAAGATCTTCAATACCTGCGTAAAGTAAAGCTGCTATTGTTAAAATCGGAACAATAATTTCATAGACATCGAGAAAAGTCATTTTTGTACACTCATTTTTTTTTTTATGATATATAATCAGGTTGTTTTCTTTTTCGCACTGTCTTTCTTGCTTTCTTTCCCACTATTAGTACTCTCAGTTTCTTCCTCAGTAATTGTAGGACGTATACAACCGGCACCAATCAGAATATTACGTAATTTCTCGAGATCTTTTTCAGATAAAGAAGATATTGGACTTCTTGGATTGCCAACATTAACACCTAGCATGTTCAAACTAGCTTTTATTGCAGCTGGAAATGAACCAAGTTTCAACCCAATTTCTAAAGGAATTAGCATCGTTTGAATTTCTTCAAAGCGATCTTTCACTTCGACATTGTATGCTTCATATAATTCACATAAAAGATTTGGAACAACATTGGCACTAGGAACAATAGCACCTTCAACTCCTCCTTCTTTTATTGCTTGGGGAACAAGCAAACCTCGACCAGTATAAACCAGAAACCCATCGCTAACTTGTGCACTTATTTGTGGTATTTTTTTGAAAACACTACTAAGCTCTACAAGTCCCACAACATTATCGAATTTAGAAATCTTACTTATCAACTCGACAGATAAATCGAGTTTGCAATGATCTGGATCATTTACTACAAGTAGATTGCTGTCAACTTTAGAGCTAATGAACTCAAAATGCGTAACCAATTCTTGTATTGTTAAACTTGGAATTCTTGGAGGATATAAAACTAAACCATCTACTCCCGCTTCTGTTGCATATTTGGCAATAGAGAGTATATGAGTATTAGATTCTGTTGGTAAACCAACGTAAATTGGAACGTCATTATTAACTTGGTCAATAACCGTATCGATAAGCTGATGATATTCAATATCAGTTAATGAGTATGATTCACCGCAATTACTAGCAGGAATTATTGCGTTTATCTCACTATTAATTAGGAAATCAACGAGTTCACGTAGCTTTGCTAAATCAAGTGATTCCTCTTCATCAAAAGGTGTTACACAGGGGCAACCAATTCCTTTGAATTTCTTACCCATTCCTTATCATCTCTGCATTTATCTTGAATTTTGTAGTTTATAATTTATTTTGCTTTATCAACCAATTTCTTTGTTCCACATACCGGACAGAAATCCTTAGTTACTTTTGGATTAGCACAAAATGAGCAAGTTTGTTCATCCTTCAAATCAGTTTTTACAATAACTCCAGTAGTTGGAAGAAAAGAAATAGCTAATTTTCTATTCATCTTTAATGCAAGAATTCTTTGTCGAAAAGAGTCAACGTCCATGTTCAAATCATCTGCTGCTTGTGAAATAGTGATCTCTTTACTTGTTAACCCTGAGAAATATTTCAGGATACGCACATCAGCAATCGTTCCTTCAAGAATTCCGGAAATACTGATGATAAGTAACATGCAACCAGGAACAACTAGCCAATGATCTCCGGGAATTAACGGTCTAGCCTCGGTAGCTATACTGCCCCATATAATAAAGAGAATCCCAGTAATTCCACTTACAATGAACCAAGTGTGTTGATTATCTCGCATTTCTTTCCCATCAATTTTTAGTTTCTAAACAGTTCTTGAGGAATATAACTAATTAAATAAGAATTAAAGCATTTTCATTTGGTTAAACTTTGATTTCTAACGATAAATAAAGAACAACTTTTAGGTTTTAGTCAAAGATGGTATCTGCGGCAATTTGACTAATCTCAACATGAGCATATCTAACAGCTGTTTTGCCATGAGTAGTAAGTTCATAGACTTTGCGTTCTCGGTCACCATCCCATTTAGATTTACTAATAATATATCCTTTCTCAACAAGCCTATGAAGGGAAGGATAAATTGTACCTAAAGCGATTTTTTGCCCAAAGTAATCATCCAATTTTTCAACTAACTCATACCCATGAAGAGGTGATTGCTCGAGTATCAAAAGAATTCTGAATTGAGCTAAGCTTTTAAGAAGTTCAATTCCAGGTGCACCGGCTTCTATTTTTGGACTTTTTATATCAATAATGCTTTGAAGAGTTTCTTGGGCATTATCCATTGCAATACGACCCATTCGAGTGTTGACATAAGTTTTCCTTTTACGACCTGAAACTATCATTGTGGTGCTCTGAATATACTCTTTGTTCTCCATTCGTTGAAGTAAGGGATAAATGGTTCCAGGGGAAAGACGACGCCCATATATTGGTTCTAATCGACTTGCCAGCTCATAACCATGTTGAGGACCATGCTTCAAAATAAGCAAAATCAGTAACTGAGTTAAACCCGTAAGGAGCTCATGACCAATATTTTCTTGAGTGTTAGACTCACTTGGATTAACACTCTCACTCTTTTCTGGCATAAATTCACAACGATATAAGCATGATATGATATATTTTCACAATACAAGAAAGAATATGTACCTTATAATATTTATTGGTTTCAATTTACCATAGCACAAAAAGAGAATAAAATAAGAAAAAGAGAAAAAAAAGGAATAGAATTGAGAAATTCTATTTCTTAGCTTTTGGTTTAGCAGCTTCTGGTTTAGCAGCTTTTGGCTTTTCAACTTTTGGTTTAGCAGCTTTTACGTCTTTAATAACGCCTACGGCAACAGTTTGTCCCATATCACGTGCTGCGAATCGACCTAGTGATGGAAAGTCGGAATATTTTTCACAGATGAATGGAGCAAATGGTTTGAAGGTAATTTCAGCAAGGTCACCTTGTAGTAAGTAAATATCTGGATCATATTCACCAGTTTTGACGAGAGATTTGCGTTGAGCTGATTTAGCTAGAACTTTGAATTTTTCAATTTGACAAGCTTGTGCTGCTTGACCAAGGTGAATGATTGGAGCATAACCTTTTGCCATTCCTGTAGGTTGATTTGCACCTGGTTTGGAAAGGTTCTTCAAAATGAAGGTTGTTGCGACAAAAGTTTCAACTGGTTTTGGTTCATTAGCACCTGGATGACCAACTACGTCACCTTTCAAGATATCGGCTCTAGCAATTCCTTTGATATTGAATCCAACATTGTCACCAGGTTCAGCTTTTGGTAGCTGTTCATGATGCATTTCAATGGATTGTATCTTTGCTTTTTGCTTGGAGATTGGGAAAATAACGTCATCACCAGGCTTCAAAACACCACTTTCGATTTTACCTACCGGTACAGTTCCGACACCTTTGATTGCGTATACATCTTGTATAGGCATTCTGAGAGGTTTACCAGTTGGTTTTTCTGGAGCGTTGAAATCATTAAGGGCTGCCATTAAAGATGGACCTTTATACCAAGACAATTTCTCACCTACATCAGTAAGACCATCACCGGTCATACCACTAGTTGGTACGAATTTAATGTCTTTAACACGTTCAGGAGTTACTAGTTTTGATTTAACAAAACCAGCAATAAGTGCTTGAACTCGTTCAACAACTGCGTTGTAAGAAGCTTCTTTGAAGCCTACGAGGTCCATTTTGTTAACTGCAACAACAATTTGGTTAATACCAAGTGTAATTGCTAGTGTTAAATGCTCAATAGTCTGACCACCAGGAATACGACGATCACCTTTAGCTGTCTTCTCAATACGTTCCTCAGCAAGACCTGCTTCAAGATCGTTCTTTTCAGCAGAAACGACAAGAATAGCAGCATTAGCTTGAGAAGCACCAGTAATCATATTCTTTACAAAATCCCTGTGACCAGGAGCATCAATAATTGTAAAGACAGTACCTTTGGTCTCAAACTTGAAGAAGGAAACGTCAATGGTTAGACCTCTTTCACGTTCCTCTTGGAGTTTTTGTAAGACCCAAGCATACTTCCATGAAGGTTTGCCGATCTTCTCAGATTCCTCTGCGTACTTGTCGATCAAACGTTTATCAACGGCACCTGCTTTGAAAAGCATATGTCCGGTCATTGTTGATTTTCCGTGATCTACATGTCCTATTACGACTAGGTTTAGATGGGGTTTATCATCGGCCATTTTTTACACCTAATTTTTCATTTTCCTTTGATTTGTTTATGTTTCTTTTTTGCAGAATTCTATGTTTATAATTGTTTTGTATGGGTTTCTATTTCCCGAACTTAATCTGCATTTTAGGGTTTCCCCGTGTTTGTTTTAAAATTTTTGGTTGTTTTCTGTTTCTCTGCTTTCTTTCTCTTCCCTATTCCTTCAAAATGAGTGTTCCGTTTTCTTTTCTCATCCCTAGTTCTTTTGTAGCTATCTCAATGATTACTTCTTCATTGTAAAGCGTTATTTTCTTTATCCAGTCAATGCTTACTTTTCTCTCACTTCCGATTGTTTTTCTTACTTCTGTTATCATTTCTGCTGTTATTTCCTTTGTTTTAATTTCCTTGGGTTCTTCTCTTCTCTTTTTCTTTGTTTCTTCCCAAATTTCTTGTCGTTTACTTTCTCGTATTCCTTGTTTTTCTTTTTCTTTCTTCTTCATCTCTTCTAAAAACAGTATAGGTATACCTATGAGTACTGTTACTATGATTGTTGCTCCTGCAAACATCCCTCCTGTAACCGTGCACATCGGTCTGACAAGTTTTTTCGTTATCAATCCGCCTGCATTGACGTAAGCCTCTATCAACCTTTCTCCTAGTTTCGTGTCTGCGTTCATCCCTATTATTTCTAGGAAGCTCTCCGCTCTTTCCGTTGCTGTTAATCCATATAATGATTCTGTTATCCTTAATTGGTAGATGTACCAAAACACCCACGTTACCCCCGCAAACACTAGTAGGCTTGTTATCACTCCTATTATCAATGCTTCTTTTGCGTTTCTGTTTATCGCTATTGCTATTATTCTTCCCAATATTATTCCAAATATTCCTAACAGTATACTAGCCCACCAATTAATCAAGTAAAGTCCTAAGCTTGCCAAGCTTGTTACAATTATTGGACCAACAAAACCCTCAACTACTCCACTGATGATTGTTCTTTTAGTTATCATAATTCTCTTTTCCTTTTCTTAAACAATAGCAATGTTGCTCTTAATGTAAATAAAGAAGTTCCGGTAAAAAGAGGTATGATGGATTTTGTTTATTAGACAATGAAGATGACTAAAAAGATGACTTTATCAATTGTAGAGTGAATAAATTTTAATTTCTTTAATTTAATGATTATATGGGAGTCTACTGTGAAGATTAAGGGATTTATTATTAGCTTTATATTATGTTCAATTTTTATAACTAGTTGTTGTCTTAATTCAACTTTGCTGGTATCAGAGAATTTCTCCATTAATAAGGAAAATCCCTCTAATTCAATAATCAATTCTTTATCACATGAACCAATTAACATTGATTCTGAAGATGATATTCTTACATATGGTTTGCCTGGTTCTGGGTTGAGAGAGGATCCTTATCGTATTGAAAATTTGAGTATAAATGAACCTACAACATATGCTGCGATTAGTATTTCTGACATGTTTGAAGTTCATTTCGTAGTGCAAAGTTGCGAAATAGTTGCACGAGATTATGGGATTATTTTTCATAATTCAATTAACAGTTCTGTAGATGTTATTAACAATTCAATTTCTGATTGTAGGATTAATGGTGTTTCTATTTCTGAGTGTGATATTTTTATTATTGCTAATAATACCTTTGTAGATTGTATAATTGGTATTCATACTTACTTGTGTAGATATGTAGAAATTTCTAATAATCTTTTTACTAATAGCTTGCCAGTTACTTCTTCTGTTAGTACGATGGAAATGTTTGATTGTAGATTCATAAAAATAGCAAATAACACTTGTTCTGGTTGGGCTACTAATTTTAGATTGTTTTACACCTCCCACATTCAGATTTATAACAACACATGTTATGCTATTCAAGACAATGCTGCAGTATTTGACTTTATTGAAGTCTGGCAATCTAAAATTGTCAACAATCTTATTACTAGTCAACAAACTGAATTCGGAATACGCCTAGAGGATTCTTCTTATAATGAGATTTGCTTTAACGAAATCAATAATTGTTCATCTTTTGGTATTTACATCAAAACTCCATCTTGTACACAGAATATCATCCATCAGAATAATTTTCTAAATAATAATGATAACTCAAGCCAAGCATCTGATCAAAGCCTAACAAATGTTTGGTATAACTCTCAGATTAACAAAGGTAATTATTGGTCTGATTGGTCAGGAATTGGTTCGTATACTATTAATAATGTCACATATGTCAATGATCCCTACCCCCTAGCAACTAAAGCGGAAAATAACTGGACTGAGTTTAGTCTTCCTGACTTTCCTGATGATGATTATCTGGAAGAGAATGATGATTTTGACTATGCTAAGACTATTACTCTCGATACTTGGTATAATCTTGCTTGTCTAGATTATGATTATTTCATGGTAGAAGCTCATAGATTTTATCATCTTAATGTAACCATTCTAACTGCTTCTGAAGACAATATTATTGACGTGAGTATTTATGCCAGTAATGAAGCAGTATTAAAACGTGAAAGGAACCTTGCAGTTAGAGGAGAAGTAAACATAAAGTGTCCATATACAGGCAATTATTTCATAGAAATCAGTGAAAGTTACCAAAGTCTGTTGATTACGAACTATTCATTAATTGTAACTACTTATCCAGGGGAAATCGAAGATGATCTCTACGAGGAGAATGACATCTTTGAAGAAGCAATTTCATTGGATATACTTAACTCCACTTATGACCTAATCTACGCAGATTTTGACTACTTCAAGATTTCAGTTGAAGAAGGAACCAATTTCATTGTTGAAATAGAGTTTGATAATACTTGCATTGATTTGGATTTGTATATTCTTCCCAATGATTATTCAGGGGACCCCTCTGAGATCTTGGGTAAAAGTGAATCACAAACATCTAAAGAATCTGTTACCTACTCTATCAGTAATGCAGGTGGATTCATCATTTTGATTCAGAATACACAAATTGATGGTATAGCTCAGTTCCCGACTAACTATACATTAACCTTAACAATAAGAGGAGTTACTTTACAATTTCCAGCGATTTCACCTTTGATATGTCTTATTCTGTTAATAGTGCCAGTCGTCATTAGAAGAAGGAAGTGACTACCTCTATCTCACTTATTAGAATGCTAGAATTGATAGAGTAATAACACTAAGTACGAATCCTAACAGTTTCGTTTGATAATGTTTTAAAAGCAAATCACCCAATAAAAATATGTTAAATTAAAAGGTGTTATTGTTTCATGCCAGAATATTGTACTAGATGTGGAGTAGCAAATAAAAAAACAGCAGAATTTTGTGTGAGTTGTGGAGAAAATCTCACAATAGAAAGAGAGAAGAAAGCAGATAAGAAGGATGAATCTGCTCAAACTTCTGAGAAAACACTATATAGATCCCGTACGAACAAGATGATAACTGGTTTAGCTGCTGGTTTAGCTAAATATTTCGATATGGAAGTTGATTTAATGAGAATCCTTTGGGTTATCGCCTTTTTTGTTTCAGGTAGCACAATAGCAATTGTTTATCTTATCATGGCTGCAGTAATCCCTCTAGAACCCGAATAATTAAACTATTGTTTGCTTAATAACTCATTAAATTAAGAATATTCGAAATGCTTTTTACAGCTAGAAACTTTGGGTAAGTTAATTGGAAGTGAGTAATCTGTCAGAAGAAGATTATGTAATCGTAACTACTGGTTTAACAAAGGAATATCCCTTTGGTGAAACTACCATAAAAGCTATCAACGGAATTGATTTTGCTATTAAGAGAGGGGACTATGCAACCATTGTTGGACCATCTGGTAGCGGAAAAACAACTTTTCTAAACTTAATCGGATCCATTGATTCTCCAACTTCAGGAGAGATTATCTTTAATGGCAAAAAAATCTCTGAGATGACTGGAACAGAGATTAGAGATTTGCGAAGAACTAAAGTTGGTTTTGTTTTCCAAGCTTTTAATTTATTGGAAATTCTGACTGCATCTGAAAATATTGCTCTTCCAATGATTATTAATGGTACTCCTGCTAGAGAACGTGAAGATCGAGTTCAAGAACTTCTTGAGATTATTGGTATGCCTGATAGAGGTAATCACTTTCCAATGGAGCTTAGTGGTGGTCAAAGACAAAGAGTTGCCATTGCTCGCGCTCTTGCAAATAAACCTGAGGTTATTCTTCTTGATGAACCAACAGGACAATTAGATAGTAATACTTCTCGAGAGATTATGGATTATTTAATTAAAATCAACGAAGAAGAAAATGTGACACTAATAGTCGTAACTCACGAAGATACCATAGCAGCTCAAGCAAAGCGCCCATTAACAATCATAGATGGTAAAATTTACGAAGGCATCCTTGAATCCTTCTTAGATATCAAAGCTATAGAAGAAGGAACATTGTAAGACCTTCTTA
>JAHLVZ010000079.1 GCA_019058165.1 Candidatus Heimdallarchaeota archaeon | reverse complement strand
GTAAGCGAATTGCTTCTCTAGATTTTCAGAGAGGAATTGCTATTTGGTTAATGACTTTTCTTCATGCGTTTGAACATGTTTATGATTATAATTGGGTGAAAAATGACCCAAAAGTAATCCTCGGTCTACCGAAAATTGTACTCCTCATAGGACTCATAGTAGGATTTTTTGCAAGCTGGAATGCTTACTTCTTACTCATCTCATCCACAGTAAATTCATTATCAATGACTAAGAAAGCGATGACTGGTCAAGATACAAAAAAAATATTAAAAAAGCAATTAATCACAGGTTTCAGTATAATTATCATTGGATACCTAGACACTTGTTTTGGGTATGTAGGTTATTTTGGAACAGCCATACGTTCAGGTGATTGGACAAACACTTATCCAATTAGGAGTGGTTTTTTTGCTATGTATACTCTCCAAATCATTGGCTGGTGCATTGTTATCAATAGCTTGGTACATTTTCTCCTAATGAGAAATGAAGGACATGAGAGATATGCAAGAAATATGCTTATTTATTTGCTTTTAGCACTTTTTGTGATTATAATGAGTCCCTTCATTCATAATTGGGTTGATAATATGCCGTGGAAACTTCCTTCTTATGTCCCACCAGAAGTAGGGTTAGGGGATCATCTGAAATGGCCAAGCATTCATTTCCAAACAAATAATGCTTCGTTTAAGTCTTGGTTTTTCACGCTAATAGCAGGGGACATGGAACCACTCTTTCCATACTTAGCCACTTCTTTTGCAGGGTCAATGGTTGGTCTTTCACTGGCAAAACCAAAACCAAATAGAAGAATACCTTTAGTTGGAGGAATTATTTCACTTCTTTTAATGGCTTTAGGTGGAATGTTCTTCTTACTGGGATTTATGACATTGGGTAATAATCGTCCTGCTCTTGGAAACTTCCTCGTGATGCTAGGTGGGCAACTTGGCATGGTATTTCTATTATTACGATTAGTCGAATTTCGTGGAAAAGGACAAGAATTTGCAAATAGACGTTTTGTAAAACACTTTCGATTATGGGGTATAGCATCACTTTCAATTTACTGTATTGCTATTTTTGAGCTTTTACCCAGATGGGGTTTAGGCTCTATTTACAATTTAGTCTATTCTTCAGATGCAAATCTCTTGGGTTCTTCTCTATTTGGATTTGGAGAAGAAAGCAAAGCTCTTACAGTTGCATTTATTGTCATAATATCGTTTGAATTACTGGTTTATTTGTGGTCTCAAGTTAATTTCAAATTTGGTTTTGAATGGTTTGTTGTTCGTTTGCAGAGTCTTAGTACGAAGAGTTATTCCTCTCGATTAGATGTTGATTTAATTATAAACAAAATGCAGTGGGCAAATTTCAAACACAAAGCAGAACTCTCAGATATTCATTTGACTGATACAAGTCACTTACTTGAGACGAAACTATGAGAGATTTTGTATTTTTTTAATAAAAAAAAAGAAAGATGAGGTGTGTATACCTCTTAAATCAAATTTTTCTCTAAAGTGTGAATATTGCGAATACTGGCCAGTGATCAGATTCTGCAGCCCAAGTGAGAACTTCAACATCTAAAATTGTAAAGTCGTTGGTGAATAAGATGTAATCTATTCTTCGTCTTGGAAAGCGATTAGTATCTCCGTTAAATCCCGTTCCATTGATTGCTGTAGGGTTTATTTCTAACCAGCTATCAAGGAAACCATCCATAAAAATTGGATATGCTGTTTCGTTGTCTTCTGTATTGAAATCTCCCATCATAAATGTCCTAGTTGCTCCTGAAACTAATTCTCTTACATATTGAGCTTGTTGTATTCTTTCTGTGGTAAGATTGAGTCCAAAATGTGTGTTGTAGAATGGAATTAATTCTGATCCTATCCTTATATCAGTTCTAGTTATTACTCTATGAGAATGAGTTCCACTAGGCATGAAGTATGTTTCTGCAAATTCGATTGGGTACTTCGAGAGCGTAGCAATACCATAAACTCCAGATACCGTTTTCGGTCCGTAGTAAGAATACATATTCAGATTTTCCGCTAGAAAACGCACTAAATCCATATTACTGAAAGCAATGCGAGCCATGTCCGTTTCTTGTAATCCTATTATATCTGGATCCGCTCTTCTTATGGATTCCACGAGACGCAGTAAGTTACTTGTGCCGTTTTTATCCTCGCCTATGTGCACATTGTAAGTCATGACTTTTAGTGTCGTAGGTGAAGCTGGCGTTTGTGGGTTTATTATATTGATTCCCAAACCTATACTTGATACAGCTAGAACCAAACCTATCAAGACATATGCCACAACTTGGTTTTTCGTGTGTGTTTTCTTTGGTAGCTTCTTAAATGCTTGAAACTTGAATCCCTTAATACCCTTTACAAAGATAATTGGAATCAGAATCATTAGTGCAACTAAGATAATTATTATGTAATATCTACCTTTGAGGAAACCCATTAATGGAACCCATTCATAATTAAATGCTGATATGTTTAGAAAAGTGACTATCAATAATATCAATGATGATAATCCGAAAGCACCACCAAGCTTTCTTGTGCTTGGTTGCATTTTGTTCAGTTGTTTGGTTAGTAACATGAAGTCAAGCAGTGCAATTGGTGAGAGAACAGCAGTAACATATGTGAAAATTTGTTGGACTACTATTGTTCCTGGTAAAGCAGATACTAAAATTATTGATGTAATTAGTAGGACATTTAAAATTACAACCAACCATATTTTCAATTCGTTTAGAATTTTAGGCCTTACAGTTATTAAAGTCAAGAATAAAGCATTGGAAGCAAGTATTATGATCGTTACGATTTGATAAGATGAATCCGACCATCTCGCAAGAGCGTTTGGAAATGCTAACGCAAACCATTCAATCAAAAACACTCCGAAGATTCCTAATGATAGTAGGAATACTTTTCCGAATCTTGCTTTCTTCCCGGGTAACGGTGCTTCTTTCTCTATTTCTTCTTCATCTATCTCGAGTGCTTCGTCTTCTGTAATTTCACTATCGTCTTGCTCTACTTCTCTAAAATACAGCCCTGGTAATATAAGAATAACAATGGCTACAATTACTGCAGAGATTATTCTCCCAAGACCAAAAATTGAGATATCAAATGAATGTCCTAATGCTTTAAGTGCAATTGATAATCCAATTGCAATGGTTAATCCTTGTGTTATAGTAAGGAAGCTTGGTGTTCCATTAGTCTCTTTTCGTCTTACTAAATATGCTGGTAGAAAGACTAAGAAAGCAGAGACACCAACACCGGTGATGAGTGATAATGCAACTAAGTCGGTTATGAAAACCATTAGAACCCTAGCAATAAGTAATAATGAAATTGTTACGTATATCCCACTGATATGAAATTTCCTTTTGAAGAATAACAAAATTGGTGGTGATAGGAAGAATATTACTAAAATTGTGTATGGTCCTATCCCGAATAAAATGAAATTCAAAGCAAAAACATTTGTGATAAAAGTATTCAGTGTTTGGAAAAAGACTAGAAAAAGTAACGAGATAAATATTAATTCACTATAGATATTTTTGAAAAATCTTGTAAAAGATTTCACATGTTTTCCTCCTTAAGTTTTCCTGTTTTTTTTTTGCTCTAATATTTACTAGATCAAAGATCTATGCAAGTTCTAAGAAGGGTAAAAGTCCTATCTCATGTTTCAATATGATGAATAATCATAACAAGGAACTCTTCAAATTAATATATAACACCCTCAAAAGGATATCCATTTTGATTTATTTAAATATATTCTAATTATAAGCGATGAGTTTTGTAAACAAGCAAATTGTTATTCCCTGTTCTCGTCAAAATTCTAAAATTTATAGCAGCTTTTATTCAAACTATCATCATTATTTCTTGTTTAATTGATTCTTTCAGTTGACATACTTATGGAAGCCATAATTTATCACGCACCACTTTTGAATCTTTTATTCTATATCAAGCCTTTTACGAAAGACGTAGAAAAGAACGTTCTTGATTGTGGATCAGAAGGAAAAACTCCTCCATTGGGATTATTCCAAGCAATTCTTAGTAACATTATGTGTCCTCTTAATGAGACTTCAAAGTGTGAATTTGCCTTTTAAATAAAAATTAGATTGTTTAAATTAGAATTTGACCTTGGAGAAGTTCTTATTGAGTGGAGTAACTGCTACAAAAAAACAAAGTGATAAAATACAATTATCATCAGATGAGAAACCTTCTCTTAAAAATATCCTGAGAAACAAATCGTTTATGCTTGTTCTTGGTGGACAATTGACAAACATGCTTGCAAGTGTACTTGTTAGCATGACATTTTCATATCTAATTTTCGATGTGACTAAAAACGCTGCACTCATGGCACTCATGGGAATTGTAGGAGCCTTACCTACTATATTACTTGTTTTATTTGCAGGAGTAGTTATAGATCGTTTTGATCAAAGAAAAATAATGCTGTTTTCTATGATTCTAAGAATGTTAGTTTTCATTACTTTCTTATTATGTTTTATATTCAGAAACTACTTAATCCAAGATTATTTTATACCAACAACAACAGTACATGGTGATACAATCATCATACATTCTATTGATTATACTCATTTTATTTGGCCATTATATGCAGCATTATTCATAAGTAA
Organism: Candidatus Heimdallarchaeota archaeon; assembly: GCA_019058165.1. Taxonomy (GTDB): domain Archaea; phylum Asgardarchaeota; class Heimdallarchaeia; order JABLTI01; family JABLTI01; genus JABLTI01. Next base: position 7,861 of record JAHLVZ010000079.1, on the reverse strand, counting down.
TCTAGGGTTTACTATGTACAGTGTATCAGCAGGCACATATACAAAATATATCATTGAGAAAAAGGACTATTTGGTTGTTAATTCATTAAATTCAACAACTTCTCAGATATCACTAGTAGTGTCACCTATTTTAGCTGGAGCAATTATAACGATTAGTTATTTTTATAGCTTCTTAGTTGGTGTTTGTATTATCACTCTTGCCGTGATCTTCTGCTCATTAGTTGTCATGAAAGGAATGAAAACACCTCAAGTAAAAACGGAAAAGTTATCTGGTTTCAAAAATCATATGAAGAAAGTATTCAAAGATATTCGTGTAGGAATGATTGCGATTAGATCTGAACCTAAAATACTATACATAACAATTGTTTACGTTTTCTTCAATTTTGTAACCTCAGCAAAATACAGTATGTACAATGTTATTTTACAAGGTGAATTGAACTTATCAGCAAACTGGATTGGAATTATAACTGCCGTTACAGGAGCAATTTCTGTTATAGCTTCAATTGTAATTATGAAAATTGGTAAAATTAAACGAAAACTGCTACTAGTCAACCTAGTCGTAGCTTTAGATGCAATAGGGATGATCCTCTTTGCGTTTAACAGAAATGTTTGGATAATGTTATTTGTAATAGTAATACCCTTTGGGCTTGTTAGTGGTATCGCTAATATCCCTACTCAAACCTTACGACAAGAAAAAATCCCACATGAAAAATTAGGTAGGTTATTCTCAAGTGTATTATTATTTATTAGTATAGCAAATCTAGTTAGTTCATTGATAATTATGTTAATTTCAAATATAGTTCCCCCAATGTACATTGTATTTGGTGGGGGTATTCTATGTGCTCTGCTTTTCTTTGTGAGTTTCATTATTTATTTTTCAAAAGAGAGTTTACGATGTTCAGATTATAAAGAAGAGGACATGAAAGACGTTAAAGGAATTGAGATACCATGACAAAAATTTCCCGTGAAAAATTAATTCAAGATATAAGACAGCTAAATGATATTTTGGAAGACGCTCATCCTGATCCTTATATCAATGGTGGAGGAAAAATAGCCTATCATCGTAGACTCCAAGAGTTAATCCAACAGCTACCGGTTGGAGGTTTAACCAAGGAAGAATTCTTCTTTCATATTAATCCATTTATTGCTAAGTTAGAGGATGCTCATACTAGACTATTGATTGACAAGGAACTCCAAGACAAAGAAAATCCAGGAGGTATTCCCCTTTATTTCATTCCTATTGAAGAGATACTAATAGTAAGTGCTGTAGTTCAAAAAGAAGATTTGCAATTAATTGGTGCTAAACTAGTCGCTGTCGAAGGAATTGCTTTTATAGCTTTAATTGACCGTATGAAAAATCTTCGAGGGTTCGACAACCTTAGTAACTTACTTGGTCATCTCGGAAGATTTGGTATGCTCTATTATCAAAATAGCTTGCGAAAATTGATTCCTGAATGGAGTAATGATTCCAACATTACTATTACTTTAGCTCTTTCAGATGGGAGCGAAAAAGAACTACAGATGAAGCCAATAGCGGGAATTCAATACCCACTATTAACAAATGCAAATGCGACAAGTCTACCAAATTCCGATAAAAGTCTTACCTACAATTTCTTAGATACTACAAAGAAAATCGCTTGCCTAAAAATTGATGACATGATTACTTTTCGTGAAGCTCATGAACTCTTTCTTGAAATAGGTTTAACTGAATTCCATGAGGTATTGCGTAAAGTTTACAAAAAATATAATGAAGGTGAACTCCCAGAAGAATTACCCGAATTAATAAAGGGACTTCCAGCAGCAACAGAAATATTCACTTCATTATTCAAAGATATGAAGAAATCATCTACAGAGTATTTTATAGTCGATGTTAGTAATTGTCGTGGAGGGCAAGATTATATCATACTGTTTTTACTTTATTTCATAATTGGTTTTGAGAAAGCAGTGAAACTTATACAAGGAAGATCAGATGTTTTAAAATTATCAAGAACTTTGGCTGATTCGGTAAAAGATGGGTTAGATCTTGAAAAGATAGATTATTACAAACAAGTACCTTTGATTATTGGTGATTACTATTTTGGAAATGATAAGACATTTTCACTTTGTAAAGATGACACAAAGCAAAAAGATGGGTACAGTAATAGCATGAAGCAAATGCCATCTTTCCACAAAGAATTTTCAAAACGAGAATTTGAATCATATTACACTCCAAAGAAGATCATTGTTTTGAGTTCAGATATTACACACAGCTCGGGTTTTGACTTGATGCTAAATCTAAAACATATTGGTGCTGTTACAGTTGGAGTTCCTTCAGGACAATCTGGTAACTGCTTTGGTAATATAAGACAATATGAATTACAACATTCGAAAATCAAGGGGCAAGTTGCAACAAGATTATTTATTGCATTTCCTGATCAACCTATAACTCATCTTACCTTGAAACCTGATTTTGAGCTAACTTATGATCTAGCGTTCAAGTATTACTTTGATAAGCAATCAACACTACTATATACATTAGATCTGATTGAGGAAAAAAAGATTTAATTTTAAAACAGTGAGCCTAGAAAACTAGATGCATAGTATTTCTAGGTAATGTTTAAATTTAAAAATTCAAACAATTATTATTCAGAATGGAAATAAAATATCTTATAATTGAAATCCTTTCGGAGACAAAGATATGGAAGTCATACTCTATCCAGCACCAATTCACAAGTTTTTCTTTTATATCAACAATTTTGCCAAAGATGTGGAAAAGAAAGTTCTTGATTGTGGAGCTGGTGGAAAAACACCACCATTAGGATTGTTTTTTGATCACGGGTTTGAAACTCATGGGATTGAAATCTCTTTAGAGCAAATAAAACTTGCAGAAGAATTCTCTAGAGTAAATGGAATGAATTTGAATCTTATACAAGGTGATATGCAGCAGTTACCTTATGATGACGAATCTTTTGGTTTTGTTTTCTCTTATAATACCATTTTCCATTTATTGAAGAAAGATATGAGGATAGCAATCGCTGAATTAAAAAGAGTTCTAAAAAAAGATGGATTGTTCTACGTAAATTTCATGACAGTTGAAGATGGATATTATGGTGAAGGAAAGAAACTCGGCAAAGGAGAATTTGTATTACTAAATGATGATGGTTCAGAAAGATATCGAGTTTTTCTTAAGGATCATCTCGAAGCAGCAAAGTTTTTTGAAGGGTTTGAAATAATTCTTTTAGAAAATCGACACATACGTTTACCAACTATTTGGAAGGATTATGAAGCAAGTTATATTGATTGTATAGCTAAGAAAATATAGTTTCATAAAAAGTAATTTATGCAGTTTTATTCCTTACATTTTATATGAAGGAACTAAAACAATACTACGAAGCCATCCAAAAAATGTGGGACAAAAACGCTGAAATAAATTATCAATCAGATCTCTATAAAACTAATGAATTTCTTAAAGGAAAAAATATGCTAAATTCAATTGAGCTTGAAGAGCTTGGTGGGTTTGTGAAAGGCAAATCATTATTGCATCTTCAATGTCATTTTGGACTTGACTCTTTATCTTGGGCACGAGTAGGAGCAAAAGTAACTGGAGTAGACATTTCAGGGGTAGCCATTAAATTAGCTCGTCAGTTGGCTGAGAAAACAAAACTAGATGCAACTTTTGTGGAATCAAATATCTATGATTTACCAGATGTTCTTGATGAGAAGTTTGATATTGTATTCACTTCATATGGGGTTCTTTGCTGGTTGAATGATTTAAATCGATGGGCTGAGATTATCGCTCACTATTTAAAACCAGGAGGGATATTCTACATAGCTGATTTTCATCGCTTTATCTGGGTGTTTGATTGGGATGCAGAAGAGGATTTTGTTGTAAAGAATGACTATTTTCACAACCCAGACCCAATCAAGTATAAAGTGGATGGGTCATATGCAGACTCAGAAAAGAAATTCGAAGAATTAGATGGGTATGAATGGGCTCACAGTTTGGCAGATGTTATTAATTCCTTAATTCAGGCTAGGTTACGAATTCAATTTCTAAATGAGTATGCTAAATCACCCTTTCCTCGCTTCCCTTTTCTAAAGCAATCAGAAGATGGTTATTGGCGGTATGACCATCCAACTATACAATTACCTTTGGTCTATTCATTAATGGCTAAAAAAGAAGAATAGAGAGTAGGAAAGCAACATTCTTCTACTCTTTTCATATTTTAACAGCATTTTTTACCGAAAGAACTAATAAAGTACAAGATAAAATAGTGTAAAATATTGTTATTTTAGTAGTCAAACTGACAGGAGATTAGACTATTGAAGATTATTGGAAACCCTACCTCATCTAGTGGTAGAGCAAAAAAGAGATGGCCCGATTATAAGGAAGCATTGGAAAATGCTGGTTTTGATGCTGATATAGTATGGACTGAGAAGCCCGGTCATGCTATAGAAATTGCTAAAGAAGCAAGTGAAAGTCATAAGCTTATTGCTACATATGGTGGAGATGGAACTGTTAATGAAGTCATTACAGGAATCGGTCAATCAGGATTTAAGAGTACTCTTTCCATTCTTCCGGTTGGAAGAGGTAACGATAATGCTTTCAATATTCGGATGACAAAGAATCTTGATGACCTAATTGAAATGCTCCATAATAAAGAGGTGCGGCTAATTGACTGCATTGAAATCAACGATGGGCAAAGGTATTGTATGGGTGTTGCTGGTGCAGGATTAGATGCAGATGTCTCTGAGCAAGTTTATAATAAAGGTGGTACTAGATTCGTCTATTATTTAGCCCTAGTCAGATCAATTTTCAGGTATCGACCTCGAATGATGGAGATTGATGTTGATAACGGTACAATTGTTAAAGAGGGTAAAGTACTCACAGCAATGGTTGGCAACGGTCAAATGATTGGTGCTGGAATGTTGGTCACTCCCGATGCAATCATTGATGATGGATTACTAGATATCATGGTGGTTGGAAACACAGGTTTTGTTGACACATTAATAACCTCTGCTAAATTGGGTAAAGGAACTCACTTATCGAATCCTAAAGTAAACGTTTATCGAGGAAAAACAGTCACCTTAACTAATAAATCAAAGAAGAAAATATATGGACACGCGATGGGCGAGTATGTTGGTGAGCTACCAATCAAATTCACATGTCTTCCTAAAAAATTGAAGATTCTTAAGATGTCTGATGAAGTCCTTGAACGAGAAGGATGGCTGGATTGCAATGCTTTCTCTGCAAATGTTTCAAAGGACTAAAATTCAATAAAAAATATTGGGAAGAAAGTATACGATAGATAATTTCCCAATTATTTTTTCCATGTATGATGACAATCTTTACACTGATTTTCTTTGTGAACAACGATTTTGTTGAGTCTAGTATGCATGCCACTACAAGTATAATTTAAAACAGGTTTTTGGTTTACAACAATTATTTCAAGAAGTCTAGAACTACACTTTGGACATTTCATAAATATACTATATTTTGTTTTTATTTTAAATTATATTTCATTATTCTTACAAATAAAGAATAAAAATAGTCTAATAATCTTCTATCCATTGTATTATATCATTAGCAATTGCACTGAGTTCTTGTTCACCATTTATTATAGAATGATTTTTTGTTGCTTTTACTTCTTTTTCGAGAACCTCTGCCCAATTAATATTGGCTAGAATTAATTCTGAGTCATTCCCTCTTTCTGTCAATCTCTCTTGAATGAGACTGTTGCTTATCTTAATTAAACCAAAACGAAGATTCATAGTTTGGTTATATTCAGAGGAACTGATTACTTCTTCGGGTCTAGACACACCACAAATAATAGAAGATTTTCCTTTCAACAAATTTTCTTTCGCTTGTTTCAACCAATGATCAGTTGTTTTTAGACGCCATGCTACATCCACATCCTCAGGAACAACTACTTCATCGAAGTCATGAATAGCAATAGAAGGCATTAATTCTCTTAATTTTGGAACAACAGATGATTTACCGACACCTGATACACCTGTGATAAAAACGATTAACTCTCTCATAGTTTTGTGTGCGATTCTAGTTTATTTAAAACTTGTTAAATTATGATGAGAAAAAACTCCAAATTAATAGAAAAAGTTGGAGAATAGAAATCAACAAAAAAATTCTATTTTACTGATTTCTATTGTGGTGTTTTATCGGGATAAAACTCAGGACTGTTTTTGATGGAATCAATAATCTCATCTTGGAAATTAAAATGGATAAAGATGTATATAATGTAGACAATTAAACCAATACCAGTAATACAAAGAAACATCATTACACAACTTAGTGCCAATGTTGGATAATTCCCAACAACATCAATTTCGGTGTAATTTTCGGCTTGTAAAACTTTAATCGTAGCAGCAATCATAGCATTTTTCCTAATTAGGAGCCATTCTGGATTGTAACTACCTTTCTCATATCCTGTTCGACTACTGATTATTTCAACTGCTTTTTCTTCTGTTAAATGCGGTTGGTGACTCAATTTAACTTTAATTTTTCTCACCCTCCTCTTTGATTAATTATTTTTAGTTTGAAATTTTAAAAATGTTATGCGTGGAAATTACTACCAAATATTATTAAATAAATAATTAAAAAAATAGAAAGAGAACTATTTTCTCTTCTTTCTTTTCAATAAACCATATCCTAAGACTATTGATGCTAAGATAAATGCTTTTAAGAAATTGAAACCAAATCCATTAGTGGTAGTTGGTGTATGTTCAACAAAACCAATTATAGTAAGTCCCCAAATCATATTAGCAGCATAAATGAGATTATTAGTGAGATAAAGATCTCCAAAATCGGTATCATCATAGTATTCAGCGATAAGAGTAGGATTCGTTTTATCAGATGTATCATAGACCCTTATTGTATCATCACCACTTGCACAAGTAACTGTTCCATTAGTATGAATAAATTCAATGAAATTGAAATCTGTTCGACTTACTTCTACTGGATTGGCTTTGTCTACAGAATCAAATATTATTAAGCTATATGAATTAGAAATGAAAACATAATTGCCAGAAACTGCCAATGGACGGGGTGTTCCACTAATTATAGGAGTGCTGCTTACGAGCATAGGATATAGAATATTTTTGATGTCTACAATCATTAAATCATTGGCATCTTGATTAGAGATATAGGCATAATTGCCATCAACAACAATAGAAACACACATTTCATTTTCAATAGTAAGATTTGATACTTCAACAAGATTCAAAGGATCTGAAATATCTAAAATCTGTAAACGATCAAAATCACCAATAATAAACGCGTAGTCATTTTGTATAGCTACATCTCGAGTAAAATATGCATAATATAAACTTACATTTATTGGATTGTTTTTATCGTGGACATCAACAACAACTAAACCGTTAGATCCATCTGCTAAATAAGCGTAATCATCTTGTACAACTAGATTATTTGGATAAGCATTATTGGGTAACTCATAACGTAAATCGCTTACTTTTGTGGGATTTTGAGGATTACTAATATCATAAATACCTAAACCATAACTAGATAATCCAACATAAGCATAATTACCTTCAATGTAAATGCCCCTATGAGCTCCACCGAAATAGATTTCATTGACTATTTCAATATCTGTTGGATCGCTAATGTTAAGTATCTGACATCCTTCACTTTGTAAAATAAAATAGGCAAAATCACCTTCTACGGATGAAAAACCATATTCGCCATCAGTAAAAGATCCCTCTAAGGAATCTACATCCAAAATGTAGAAATGATAACCATTTGATACATATATCAAATCATTGCTTACTTGAACATCATATGCATTTTCTGGTTGGGAAGGATGAAGAAATTGTGTTACTAAGGTGATAGAAGCAGGGTTAGCTATAT
>JAHLVZ010000252.1 GCA_019058165.1 Candidatus Heimdallarchaeota archaeon | reverse complement strand
TGAATGACCAATTGAAATACCTCCACTGGTATATTTTAATCCATAATTTTCATCAAGATAAACATTGGAAAATGCATTAATTTGACCTTTCTTTTTATAATGAGGTCCATATTCTAAAATTGCTACACTCTTATTTGCTCGAGATAGTTCGCGAGCAATGGTAGCTCCTCCTGGACCAGTTCCAACAACAATATATTCATACTTTTTAATAACTGCCTTCTTCATTCAACACACCGGAACTATGAATCAATCAATCACTGACTATAACCTAGTATTTTATTACCTTTATTTGTTTATTGACTTTCAAATTCAGTTTCTCCAACAATTTTATTAAGAAGAGGATTTTGTATTTATGCGAGAAAAAACAAATAAATTTTCTTAAAATTGAGGTTTAGATTATTATGCCTACTTCAAAAGAACTTATGGAAATGGATACCACCTATGGTGCTCATAATTACCACCCAATTGCAGTAGTAATTTCAAAAGCTGAGGGTGTGTGGGTCTATGATCTTGAAGGGAAGAAATACTTGGATTGCTTGTCAGCGTATTCAAGTCACAATACAGGGCATCGTCATCCTGAAATAATTAAAGCTCTTAAAGATCAAGCAGATCTAGTTACACTAACATCTCGAGCATTTTACAATGACAAAATGGGTCCTTTCTTAAAGCAACTATGTGATGTAATGAAACCACATGTGAATGACCCAAAGAAAACTGGCGTTATGGCTCTTCCTATGAATACCGGAGCAGAAGCTGTCGAAACTGGTTTGAAAGTAGCTCGTGCTTGGGGTTATATAAAGAAGAAGATTCCAAAAGACCAAGCAAAAATTATTGTCTGTAAGGACAACTTCCATGGAAGAACTATTACCATTGTTGGTTTCAGTACTGATATTAGTCATGGGCGTTATTTTGGTAATTTTGGACCTTATACTCCTGGATTTGTAATAATAACTTATGGAGATGCAGAAGAACTCGAGAATAGAATTTTAGAGTTGGGTCCTGAGAACGTTGCTGGGTTCCTTTTTGAACCGATGCAAGGTGAAGCTGGTGTTCTTATTCCCCATAAAGGATTTCTTAAGAAAGCTCGTGAAATTTGTTCAAAGTACAATGTCTTAATGATTGCCGATGAAATCCAAACTGGTTTAGGACGAACTGGCAAACTTTTTGCTTGTGATCATGAGAATGTCCAACCGGATATGTACTTACTTGGAAAAGCACTTGGTGGTGGAGTTTATCCAGTGTCTGCAGTTGTAACAACAACTGAAATCATAGGTCCAGACGTTATAGTTCCTGGTGTTCATGGTTCAACTTTTGGTGGTAATCCTCTCGGTTCAGCTGTTGCAATGAAAGCTCTTAACCTAATTGTGGGTGAGAAACTAGCTGATCGATCTGCTGAAATGGGTGAGTACTTCATGGTTGGTTTAAGGAAAATCGCTGCTAAGAAAACTAAAATACCTATCATAGATGTTCGTGGGAAAGGATTGCTTATCGCTATTGAACTTGATGGTAAGGCACGACCTTTCACTGAAGGCATGAAAGATAAGGGTATTCTCGCGAAAGAAACACACTCCACAACTATTCGATTTGCACCACCTCTTGTTATAACTAAAGAGCAAATTGATTGGGCATTAAAAATCATTGAAGAAGTATTTGTTGGTTAATTTAACTACAAATCCCTCTTTTTCCTATTTTTAGCAATTTTTTTATTTTAACACACATTATATTTTCTATCGGAGATTAGAACATGACAGACTTAGAAGATTTCTCAAAAGGATTTCTTGCAGGTTGGCTCAAAACACTGATGGAAAGTCTAAACAAAAATCTTGATGAAGAAAAAAGATTGAAGATTTTCAAAGAAACAGGAACTTTCTGTGCGAAAGCACATGCTACTAAGCTATTCAAAGAAATCAAGCTGAAGACACATGATCCTAAAGAATTAATGGTAATGCTAAATGAAAAATTAAAAGGAACAACCTGGGAAGTTATTGATGAAGGTAAATTGAAAGTTATTTATGATCGCTGCTTCTGTCCAATCGTAGGATTTGGATTGCATAAATCTGAAGTTCAATGCGATTGTTCCATTGGTTGGTTAAAAAAGAACTTAGAAATTTTATTCAACAAAGATGTTGATGTTGAACTCAAGGAATCTGTCCTAAGAGGAGGTTCTAAGTGCGAGTTCTTGGTTGACTTCTAATTCCATTCTTTTTTTATTTCATATGAATTATGACTGTTGTAGTTGTTTCGCAACAGCAATTCTGCAATGTATCCAATGGATAATAGCAAAATTCCGAATAAGAACAACAAAAAACTAATTGTGAATATTGGATTTGATCTAATACTCATTGCTTCTGTATAAGCAGCACTCCAGAATCTGTGAAATACTACTCGTTCTAGGATAGTCCAGAAAAAAGTAAGAAAACTTGCTATCATGAATAAAATAGACCAACGACTGAAGAGATGAATGGGTTTTTTCCCCCATTTGTTTATAGCATTCAAAGTAAAGAGATCAATGAAACCTCTGAAAAGACGTCTAAAACCATATTTCGTTTTACCATTTGTTCTATGA
>JAHLVZ010000251.1 GCA_019058165.1 Candidatus Heimdallarchaeota archaeon | reverse complement strand
GATCTTAAGCGTATCCTTCCCTCATCGGACTGCTAGCCCTTAAAGAAGAAGTGTGAGTCCTTAAGTGAACGCTGGTATGCTAAATATGATTATTAGAGTTATTAGTACCAGAGCTATTAGTGTGAGTGTTACTATCATTAGTTTTTTGTTATACTTTCTGGGAGTATCTAAGGGTCGTGGTGCTTGCATTAAGAATATCGAAATCCAAACACAGATGCTGAAGTAGGCAGAATGCCATAGTAGAAAACCCCAGCCCCAATCACTGTACACTCTGGATGGATTAACATTAGAAAAGGCATCAATTATCGCGCTCAGACCAGTTCTTATAATAGGGGTGCCTGTCTGTAATTGATGAACCACACTGACCCACATTTCATACATATGAAAGAACAACCCGTAACAGCAATATACTACACACCAAGCTAGAACAATTATCGTTGATTTCCTCAACACTCGAAATCGTTCTATTGTATCCTTATCTTTTATCGAAAAAACACGTCGCACTTGTATAATAGCAAGCGGGAGTATAGACAGGAATCCAATCAACCATAATGTCTCTTCAATAGCCCCCAATAATTCAAGCTTAGTGATCACCGCAGCTGTGGCTGGAAATTGTGCAAGAAATATACTTGCGATCAAGATAAAGGGACTCTTGGTTGTAATGAATTTCTTAAATTTGCTGGGTTTTTCGTCTTCGGTAGCAGGTAAATAGGTATTAAATTGTAACATCGAAAATGCAATTAACCCACTAAATGAAAGCTCAGCAAATATGGCGAATAATCGAATCAAGAGAGAGCTATTTGCAACGCTATCAAACCAAGCTCTTTGAGGACCATAACTTGCCACAAAAACTGCTCTATATGCTCCAACTACAGTAAAGATTACTCCCATAATTAGCATCCATCTCCTATATTTGGTGTCCTCTCCATTCTTTGGAGGTAAGGATAGTATGAAAACAACAGCACAAACCACTAGGTTTACGATGCCAATACTCACCATAACTCCCCACCAAGGCCATGCCCAACCAGTTGTTGCAAAACTCATATTTTTACTATCTCCTATTAATTTGATTTCGCTATCTATACGGAATAACCGTTTTTAAATGTTCATTAACAAAATTTCGCGGACTTCTAGCCCTTCAAGAAGAAGTGTGGGTCCTGAGCATAATTTTTTACATAATATTTTTGACTATATTTGGAGAAGTACTATTAGGAGGGTCAATAGGTAATTGTTTGAAGTACTTCCATATTTCAGTGTTAATCAAATTGGTTTTGGTTATGTTCCTCCATGGCTTGCTGTTCTAGTTATTGTTGTTCTAACTCTCTTTTGTTTTAGTTGTTTACTTTTCAATATTATCCGATTTATAAGATATCGAAAATATCCATATGGTATGCAAACTAAATCCGGATTAAAAACTAAGTTTTCTACTATGGAACGTTTGCAACCAAGTATTCTAAATGATTTTGACTTTATATTTTGCCCTTTCTGTGGGACTAAAAATCTTTTACAAGATTATTTTGATAAGAAACCGATTAATTTTTTCTGTAATTCCTGTGAGAGAAATCTCAAAGTTTTCTTAAATCCCGATGATCAATCACCTTCTTCACTAAAGAGATATAGTACTTGTGGCAGCGTAAATACTTCATCTGCTATGTTTTGTATTGTATGTGGTTATAAGGATTCAAAATGAGCTCTAAAGAAGTTTTCTTTTTTCATAATTCAGCTCTTGCTGTTATGGTTTTTCTGTAATTCTTGAGATATTAAGATATTGAAATTTCTAGACCTTCAAGAAGAAGTGTGAGTCCTGAGTATTAATTTTTTATCCCTTTGAAAAATTGGGTTGGGAGTTCTAATGGTTTTTCCCGTTTTACCTCTTTATCTTTGACTTCTCTTAGAATGTTTCTTTTGTCTTTTTATTTTATAATATTAAATTGTATTATCTGTTGTTTTTCTTCTCGAAAATTCTATAAAGTCATAATTACTTGTTATTACTAATACATTTTAGAGGGATGAAAAATGAATGAAACAGTTTTATGCTCAAAATGTGGAGCTGCTAATGAAGCAAACAGTAAATTTTGTTCTTCATGTGCTGCAGTTTTAACAACAGAACCAACTGAAACTACAATGACTGAACCAATAGTTTCCTCTTCTCCTTCTGTAACTCCTCAATCTCCAAGGGTAACTGAAGTTCACGCACAACCAAAACTCCCTTCCCGCGTTTCTGCTTTAAGCATTATAGCATTAATATTTGGTATTATTTCTTTGTTAATCCTTTCTTGGGTTACAATATTTTCTTATCTCTGGATGCCTTATTTGTATTTAGGGATTGCTGTTGTTGGTTTGATCATATCAATTATCTCTGTTCGTAGTCATATCATAATTGGTATTATCAGTATAGCTATGAATTCTGCAGGTGCTTTGGTTCAATTAGTTTGGATTCTTTTACTAATTATCCTAAAGGTTTTTATTGAGTTTATCGGCACCTAATCTTCTTTTTTTTTTCTATTTCTTATCTATTCATTCTAGATTTCCTAAAACATAATTTATCTATTATTTCCAACTCTTCTAAACTCAATTAATCACTACCTATTCCCTAAATCGATTAAGCTTCTGAAGATTTATCTAGAAAAAAATTGAGAAATAATATCAATAAAAATCTGATACTCAGCCAGTTGGTACTTCCCCCTTCAGCGTGTCCTTCCCGAACCGGATTTC
>JAHLVZ010000008.1 GCA_019058165.1 Candidatus Heimdallarchaeota archaeon | reverse complement strand
TCCTTCTGGTTATCTTAGCTTGGTTTATTCTCCTTTATTGGAACCTCATAGTACTGCTGGATTGTGCACGCACTCAGGAGACTCCAAAGTTTCTTACTACACGTGGATAGAAGAAATGCGTGCAATGGGGCGACTCCCTAATTATTTGATGCCTTGGAAAATTGGTGTTGGTGTGTTAATTCTTGTTGCCATATCTGGATTCTTAGTGTACGCCTATGTTATGGAGGGAATCCAATTTAGGAAAGAGCAAGATATAGACAAAGTGGAAGAATCGAAAGAAATTTCATTTGAAGAAGAGACCACGAAAAAATCAGAGAAAAAGAAGAAGAAAAAACCTAAGACTATCGAATTTACTTATGACAAAAATAATGAATAAAAATAAAGGATTATCAGCAATCAAGCTGATAATATTTTCATTTTTCAAGTATAACTCTTATCTTCCGCCTAAACCTGGGAAGTAATATTTCTTACCTTCTGCATAACTTGCATCTACTCGAGCAATACCTGCATCTCTCATAGATTCAAGTATACGCTCACATCTCTCTTGTGTCCATCTGGTTTTTAACAATAATTCTTCTATAGAAATCCATCCTTTTCTGGTAGAGAGAGCAAGAACTTCTTCTTGATCATCAGATAGATTTGCTGGAATGAACTCCACAAGGACTACTCCACTCTTCAATTCTTTTGGTTTAGGTATGAGTTTAGCATTGGAAAGTTTTTCAATTGCTTCTACAACATCTTTTGATGAAATAATTTTGCCAGGACGACCTTTATTGACAAGTAAAACAACTTCGCCAAGTGTCATTAAGCCTCCTGTATATTCTTGAATTTCTTTGGCTTTTTCTAAAATCTCAACGCCAAGTCGTTCGAAGAAATCTCCACCACCTACTTTATCCCAAAATGTTGCACTTTCTTTCCATTCATATATTCCTAATTCATTTGGTAATCCTAGTTCTTGTCTAAGTTCCACTAATTTCATATAGGAGTCTTTATTTTTCTCTATATCTTTCTTCCATTTCTTTTCGAATTTCTTTAATTGACTATGAAGCTCACGTATATTTTCCAGCATACGTTCAAGATCATTAATCATTAATTCAGCTTCTTTTGTTTTGTATGCCGATTTTATTCTGATTTTCTTTTCTATATCTCTTAAACCCATGATTCTTCTTACCTCACTAGGATTTTTAGGGACGAATGATAATTATAACGTTTCGAATTATCTAACCATCTATGTCGGTGGTTTTCGATAATACTTCTTCAATAACTCGTTGATTTTATTTTTCAGTTTTTTCTCATCTTTTTCTTTAAGTGGTAAAGCTTTTCTATCTATGTATTTTTTATACAAATCTTTCATTTGATTTCGAAGTTGAATGGTACATTGATGTCTTTTACCGAATGTTTTCTCACATTCAAATATTGCGGAATTTAATTCTTCTAATACGAAATCTGCATCTAATGCTATCTCGAGATAATTTAGTATTTCACGTAAATGTCGGAATAAGTTTCTGTATGCTACAGGATTTCCACGCATGTGCTTTACCTCTTGATAGCTGTTAGATTTTTCAAATACTTTGTAGTAAAAGAATGAAATCAAACTGGTTTAGGAATTTCTTAATGATCTTCTGAATCCATTTAACCATCTTACAGCTTCAAATTCCAATCGTTTTATTAAGCCCTCTTCTAGGACTTCGTCGGGTGGTTTTGCTGCAAGCATTTCTTTCCAATTGTTTATTTCTTCGACAACATCAGAATCTTTACCGTATCCTGGAAAATCAATTAGAATTGCTTCCATTTCATCAAGATTTGGAACTATTAGCTCAACCCTGGCGACGGAACCAAGTCTTAACAAATCAATTAGTTCTATAGCACCTGCAACAAAATCAGCGCTTTTTGCTGGTAGATTTTTCATTGAAGCAAACGGCATAGCTACGGTTTCCACAGACTCATCAATTGGAATTGGTGCTACTCCTTCAGCAAATCGGAGTTTTTCTGCTCCATACGGATATTTCTTTACAATATTTTCTCGAGCAAGAAAACCTTCCAAATCAAAACCTTTCTTTTGTAGCTGAAAGCGAGCCTTAAATGCATCTCTAATTAGTGCTCTTAGTTGTCGACGATACATTCCTGGATCCAAAATTCCATCTGCAAAGCTTTGACTTAAATTATCAATGGTTGCAATGCATGAGAATAATTCTGCTTCCAATTCAACTTGTGATTTGTTTTTAGACGAATATGACATTTTTATTTCCTCTTTTTATTTCGTTTATAATTCCTTATGAATTAAATACAATTCTTTTGTGTATTTTCTGTAAAGTTTTGAAAAATCAACTGGACTGATTTCTCCATCTTTGAATTTCTCATCGAGAGTGGAAAGAAGATCTGCTATTGCTATGCTTTTTGCTTGTACCATTAATTTCTCACTTTTAGCTTTATCTTTTGGTAGCACAATGTCGTCTATTTTCGCAATTTTTTCATTTGATCCTTTTACTAATTCCGCTCGCAGTTTTCGTAATTCATCATCTTTATCTCTTATTTTGTCTTGCAAAGATGTGATTGTTTGATTTACAGTGTCCACTTTTTGTTGATTTGCACTTTTTGCAGAATCGATTGTTTGTACTGTTGCTTTTCTACTGATGATTTTTGCACCAGCAGTATCAGTAAATTGTGGTGGAACTTTTTTGAATAGATTTTGTAACGCATGAATTACTTGATAAACATGTACATCAGGTTTCCACTCGTGAGTAATCTTCAGCAACACATTTCCATTCTTTTCAATATTTGGATGCTGAATATTCTTCTCTATGACAATAACCTTTGGTGGATATTCAGGATACTTTAAGGGAACCAATACTTCTACTGGTATTGCTCGTTCTCCTTGAGGTATTTTGACGAGAATTTCACCTTTCCACCGATTAAGTTCACTTCCTATTGGACTGAATCCTTCTGTGTAAGTAAACATTAATTGTGTTTCTCTGGCTAATGCCAAGTCATTTATTTTATTTCGCGACAAAGTATTCGATTTCTCCTCTACTAGTAACTTAATCCAAACAACAATTTAAACCTTAATAAACGACTATACGTTTACTGAAAGCAAAAATTTTTCTAAGGATACTAAGGATAGATGGTATTTTAATACTTTTTATTTTCAAAAATCCCAAATATAATCTTTTCTTTACATAAAAAGGAAAAAACACAATGAACAGAAATGTTATAAACTATTTTTGTGAATGAGTGTTGTTTAACAATAAAAATCGACTATGAGAACATATATTGCTTCATAATGTTAAACTATATATAGAAGTTAGCTAATGTAGCTTTAGTTCAGTAGCAAAAGTAAAGAGTGATCAAAATGAGTGAATTTTCATTCTGGGACCGTGTAAAGCAAAGAATGGGTATTTATCGAGCTCCAAAAGTAGATTTGGAAGACGAAATATATGAAATACCTGATGATCCCGATCTGCTAGTAGCGATAAGAAATTTGAAGAAACACTTTCTTGTAGCTGGTGGAGGAATTGTTTTTAATCGTACTCCTATTTTCTTAAAAGCAGTAGATGGCATTTCATTTAATGTAAGAAAAGGTGAAACTGTTGGTATTGTAGGTGAATCTGGTTGTGGAAAATCAACAGCAGCTAGAGCAATTCTTCTACTATTAGAACCAACATCAGGACATGTTTTCTTCAGAAATGAAAATGAAGAAATGATTGACCTAATTTCTTTGGACAAAAAAGAATTACGAGAAATGAGAAGACAAATGCAAATTGTTTTTCAGGATCCCTCTGCTTCTTTGAATCCTAGAATGACTGCTTTTGACATTATTTCCGAACCATTATTAATTCATGATGTTGCCTCTGGCGATGAATTAAAAATCCGGACAATTGAATTAATGGAAAAAGTAGGTTTAATGATTCACCACGCTTTTAGGTTCCCACACGAATTCTCTGGTGGTCAGAAACAACGTGTAGGCATTGCACGAGCATTAGCCTTAAACCCACGATTTGTTATTCTAGACGAACCAGTGTCAGCTCTCGATGTGTCTGTAAGAGCAGCAGTTTTAATGTTACTTAGAGATTTACAACGTGAATTTAATTTAGCTTATATTTTCATTGCTCATGACTTGTCAGTTATTCGTATGATTTCTGATATTGTCTGTGTGATGTATCTTGGTAGACTTGTAGAGGTTGGTTCTGTAGAGGAAGTCTTTGAAGACATGCGACATCCGTACACCCGTGCACTTATTTCAGCTATTCCAATTCCTGATCCTACAGTTAAACCAGAAAGAATCTTCCTTGAAGGGGATCCACCTTCACCAGTAGCACCACCTCCTGGATGTAATTTCCATCCAAGATGTCCAATTGCTACATCTATTTGCACACAGGAAGAGCCACCAAGAATACAAATCTCTCCCTCTCACTTTGTTGAGTGTCACCATGTAACAACCAAATAAAAGCACATGAGGACATTTACCTCATACTCTTCTTTATTTTTAATTTCATATCATATGCTTGTAGTAACTGTAATATTTCCCTTTATGTCAGATTTTCTTATGTTCAGAATAAGTAATAGTAGAAATATTGAACAAAAACTGCATATGCCAGCAATTAGAAATACCCAAGGATATCCGCCAAATTGACTTAATGAAATATTGTTTTCATTTCCTTCAAGAACTACTCCTTGTATTAAAGTAGCAAAAGGCTTAACAATTGATCCAAAAACAAAGAAAATTCCCATGAAACTAGCTTCACGTCCCCTTGGCGCTATATCTGCTGGTAAAGCAATTTGCAGAGTACTTAACATAATATTTCCCAACCCACCAATTAATACAATGTAATAAATGGATTGGAATTGAGTCATAGTTGAAAGAAGCATGCAGAAGATTCCATAAAAAATACTCGCTAGAATACTGGCTCGAATTTTTCCGATTCTATTTATCAATATAATAACTGGAACTAATAATAAAACAATGTAGACTCCCATCAAAATATTACTAGTTAGAGATGCTTTCGTATCAGAAATGCTGAAACGCTCAATTAATGAATCAACTATCCCCGTCTCAACAAGATGTGAGCTAAAAGCCCAGAAAGTACTAGTTAATAATAATAGGCTCCAGGGTTTTCCCCCATATTTCCAAATTACTGCTGGTATTTTCAAAACATCTTTAGTTTTTCCAATTGGTTCATAATCAGGATTATTCTTTGGCATAAGTAAAACTGTAATTAGAACTGAGCTGCCAAAAATTAATCCTGTTATTATCCAAATAACCCACGATAACCCTGATTCAATTAATCTTGAAAAAATAATAACTGCAATAGCTGCACCAGCAGCACTGAGGATATTAATTGAGACTCCGGCACCTATTCTTTCTTCTTTTTTGAAAAGATCGGAAACTAGCGCTAGCCATGGTGCAAAAGCAATTCCAATAAAAATATGTGCTAGAATAAAAATTAGAAGTAAAAATGCATATTTTATGTTCCAGTTATTTCCTAATTGTGTCACCAATGGAATTAACAAGAATAATAAAGAACAAACTAATCCTCCGATTAGTATTAAAGGTGCTCTTTGCCCGAATCTAGTTCTAAGTGAATCACTAATTGTACCTCCAATAATTGTTCCTAAGCACAATGCAAAGAGAGAACACATAAGTAGAACGGATATTTTAGTGGAACTAGCTAATCCAGCTTGTCCCATAATTTGTCTAAAATTAACGTATTCAGCAGTAGTTACAAAGTTATATCCAAAACTGAAAACACTTGTTGTCAGATATAATCTTAGCAATTTTCTTGAGAAAAGTGAATTAGGCTTCTTTTTGTCAATATCCTTTGTTTTGAATTCCAGCAAAATAATTCACTTTCTAATCTTTAGAGCAATCTTGCTCTTTTCTACACTTGCTGGTTTTTCTTAAAAACTTACAAATGAGCTGTTATCGATTTATCCTTACCCTCAAACACAAAATACAAAAAGCATAAATCCCTCTTCCAATCGGTGAAAAACTTTGGCATTTGAATCTTTTAGTGATTGGCGATGGTGGCTAATAATGGTTATCACCCTTCTGCTCCTCACATTAGTGTTATATCTTAGTGTGAGAATAATTTGTGGAAGGAAAAAACTGGATGGTAGCTATTTCTTACGGTTATTCTTAGTGTCCCTTTTACTCGTCGTTGCAGTTGAAGCAGTAGCACAAGTATTGGCAGAACTTACAAGCTTATTTGTACTATCCTCAATGTTCTATGTTTTCCTGACAGTTGGGTTCATATTAGTTATTAGATACCTACTCACAGTTCCTGCTGTATTACCACATGCTGCTACAGGAGACAAATACTGGCAATGGTCAATTTGGATTACATTGATTTCCTTATTCCTAATCCTTGCAATAGCTTATGGCATATACTTTATTTCCGACGCAATAGGAGATCCAATAGTTATCTTCGTTCCAGGTTAAATCAAAGAGAAGCATTTCTCTTTCCTTTTTTCTTTTATTTTGCTGATTTTTTTTACACAACCAATATCTCTTTTGAACCAAAGAATATATATTCTAGGTTTTATTGGAAGTGTTAGAAGGTTTAGCATTTGAGTGATAATGATCATAATGATTTAACAAATACTATTTTTGATACTACAGTATTAGTGTTAGATTCTGGTGAGTTATTATGGTCTCCAAACAGAGGGCAACAAGAGAAATGGGAAGCTGATGTACTTTTTGCTGGTTTGATGGTGGCCTTAAATCAAATGTTTTCTTCTATTTATAATGATAATGTTTTCATTATCCAAAGTAAAAATCAAGCCTCGATAATCGTGATGTACACTAACCCTGACAATAACTGGTATTTGATAGCAAGAAGTAAATATACAGAGAAATCAGCAATCTATGATTTATTGGAAGAATTGGGTGATACTCTTACAATTGGATTAGGAAATATTCTAACACATGACTCCGCGAACCTTGATATGATAGATTATGTAGTGGATAATGTAATTAGTTCTTTCTCGGGTTAGTAAGAAGAATTTATTCTGTTCTCTTTTCAATTTTACACTGAAAGATAATTTTTTGTGAATTACTTCGCTTGTGACGATATCCAAATAATTTTAAATCAAATCTAAAGTAGTAATAACAGATAATTGAAAATCCAATTCTCAATTGTTTTGAATTAGATTCAGCAATTGTTGAATGACATGGAGGTCTCAGACTTATGTCCGAAGATGAACCACCAAAAACACCTGATGTAGAAATAGAAGAACCTGAAACAAATATCGTTGATTTAAAAAAGGAATTAGAATCCGCTAAGAAAAATCTAGTAGAAATGGATTCATTAAATGATAAAATCATGAAATTAGAAACCGATGTTGCAAATCGCGATGAGAAAATCGGTAAATTTGAAGAAGAACTTACTGAACTTAGATCTACAGATTCAAAGAACAAAGAAGCAATAAAAGACCTTGAACATCGTTTATCTCAGAGAGAGCTTGAAATTACTAGACTTGAAGGTTCTGTTGAAGATTTAAGTATCGCTAAGAAGAAAATTGAAGATTTACAGAAAGAATACAAGAAATTAGAAGAAGAAATGCGCGCCTTCCAAAAGATTGCAGAGAATGAACCTCGATTTGTAATCCTTAAAGATCTAACAGAATTTGGTGAAATGCGTTTAAATCAAGTTTCAATGAAAGCTGGAGTTTCTCCTGCCCAAGCAAAGAAATGGCTTGAAGAACTTGAACGTGCTGGTCTCGTTGAAATCCATGGTGAAGGTCGAGATAGCAATCCTTTAGTTTCAAAGAAGAAATAGATTTAGTAATTCTTATAGTGGATGTATCCAGGGGTTATTTTTCTGGATACTCTTTTTTTGCTATTTTTAATTTGAATTACTTTTTCTATATAATTTGTGAATGTTTTATGATTTAATCTTTTTTTAATGTTTAAAATAGTAGACAAATAAGTTATTAAGTAGTTTTTATATATTTACACAATACGTTAACGTAAAAATATCTGATCTGAGAATATTGCTAGTTATATGGACTAGTCTAGAAGAGGTACCTGACTATGGCGAAGCTTATCATTTCAAGAAAAAGAATGATGGGTAATTTCTTTCTTATAGCAGTTATTTTTGTAGCTCAATTATTAGGTGCCTCTCTCCCTCAAAGTTATTCATTCTCATATTCTTTTGATGATTCCTCAAATGAGGAAATAATTGATCAAATAAAAAGTGCAACATCAAGTATTGCATCACTCTTTAATGAAAAAGAAGGAATCTTTCTCTGGAATTACCAAAACCCATTCAATCTCTCTCGTTATGGAGATCTTGGCGACATAACAAATGGAGACGAGGGTTTACAGGAATTGGATTTTCAAATTTGGTTAGAGGGTCTATCTCATGACATTGAAATACAGTATTTAATTCTCAAAAATAATGTAAACATTGCGCTAGAATTTGTAGGAAGTCAACAAGAAGAATATCTGTTCAATAGACAATGGATTTTTATGACTGAAAAAATTGTGAATTGGTTATATTACAATGTAGCAACTAATGATCAAATAATTCATATTCTTAATTCAATGACTCCTGCTGAAAATGGTTTCAGTGCATTTTGGAATAAATTTGTAAGAACATTGGATAACGATTTTGTCAATGACCGTATTTCCTTATTATGTGATACAATGGTTCTGGGCTCTAAGATATTAAAAGCAGTTGAATTTATGCCCTATTTCACCTATTTTGAATCCGCATCAATTTCTCTTATATCAGAAGCTGTGAATAATTGGTGGAGTGCCATTAATAGATATGCTCTTCATGAGCCAAAATTCGCTGTCGCAGGAATAGGTGATTCGCTTATTGATGCTAATTACGACAAATGGATAGGTTGGTATTCTTTCAACCAAATGTCCAATAATGAGAGTTTTGTTATTACAGATATTTTCACAGATGATTATCTTGACTTCCAAAATTACCTTTATACTTCTCCTCAAATAGCTTCAGAATACTTAATGTACATCAAGAAATTCTCTTCACCAAACTCCTTTGCTTGGAATCCAAGCAGTTACAACTTATTTCAAGTTACTGATCCAAGCTTGTCCGAAATAACACAGAAAATTACTAATAATTATGCTTCGCATATTGGTATGATCTTTGATTCGGTTGTTTATGTTTTTGATCCATATGCCGGCGTTTCTTGGACTCCATTGGACCAGAGATATTCTGGTTATACCTATATGTGGCAGAAGTATTTTATCGATAAGCAAGATTCGGAAAATGATTTAATTCAATATCAAACGGAAACAGCTCCTCTAAAAATTACTAATATGAGAACTTTTCAAGGTGCAGGAGATATCCCTGGTCTTATGGATGTATATAAAGTACTCTCTCATTCATTTGTGAGAGATTCAACGCTTCAAATTGAAGAGCGAAATGCCTTCAGTCTTGTCAATGAAATCTTAAATAGCCAAAGAGAGGATAATGGATTTGTATTCAGTCCATATTTTGGAACCGCGTTAGACGAAGCACTTATTGCTGATCCTTTAATTAATAATGCTGATCTTGTTTTACCAGAAATCTTGCCAGAAGGCTTGAGAAGATTCAAAGGTTCAATGTTTATTATGGAGTTTCTTTTACAAGTGAAAAGGGATCTTACTATTTATACTCAAAGTAATGAAATGAATCTCTTAAAGGATCGTGTTGATGGTGCTTTGGATTCATTAGCTAATTTATTGTTTGAAAATATAGATCCCTCCACTTATGGGATTGCAAAGAATTCACTTATAGGTAATAATTTGAAAGATACAGGTGGAAGTCACTTTTATGTAATATGTGATGTTTCTGTCACAGTTGATATGACTCATAGTTTTATGTTACCTGATGAAATCCCTGATTGGTTGTATCATTATGATGTTTATACTTGTTTAGGACGTTCAAAGATTTATCAATGGGATTATCTAATTCTGTTAAATGATCTTTTCCAATTTACTAAAGATAAAGACTTACTTGATCCCTTGATTCAATCCATGTTAATATTTCAAGCTGATTTTCTTGAAGATAACCAATACCAACTCTCTGCTATTTGCGAAGGCCAAGATGCAATAGTTAAAACATTCTTTAGCGAAAATCTCTATGAAGATTCAATAGATTTGAATGATAAAACTGGCTTCTTTACTAGCTGTATTCCTTATAATTATCGAGAAGATATTTCACCAGTTACAAATGCTTTTGCTATCGAAACACCTCAGCAGATCTCAGCTTTAGTTTTGAATGTTCTTCCTGCAATTCTTGAACCAATATTTAGTAATCCCATTAATCAAGTTGTAATTGTAGGATTCCTTATAGGAATAATCATGACTATTGCTGTTGTTTACGTTAAAAGACCAAGATATCAATAATTTATAGCTCATTGGAGTATTTTTTTATAAATTTAAGGTTTTAACAATCGACCCAAAACTTATAAATAATATCAACCCCGTAAGTTTAGTAGTATCTACTTACGTACATTAGGAGTAGCGTTAATTGCAATCCTTTGAAAATGAGATAAATAATTTTCTAAAGAACATCACAGAAGCACGAAAAAAATCCTCTATTAATCTATTAAAGATAGATGAGGATACTGTTGCAGTGGTGGGTTTACAATCTATTAAAATATTAACTTTGGTACAAAAAGAGATGGTTGAATTACTGATTGATAATCCAAGAACAGGAGCTCAACTTGCCAAACTAACTCACAAAACACCACAATTTATCTCAAAAATCATGAAAATTCTGATCAAATATAAAATTGTCGACCATATTCCCGCACCATTTGGTCCATCCAAATTTTATACTCTAAAAGTTAATATTATTGGAAAAGAAGAAATAAGTAAAGTGAAGGAAGAGGCTTTACCAAAAGAATTGAAGAGTGAAATTGAGAGTAGAGGAGTATTTGGGAATTTAATGTCATTATCATTCCGGGAAATACTGGACATGATTAGAGAACTAGATGAGAAAGAAAAACAAAAAGTCCTCGACTTCATTATTGAATATTGTCAAGTCGGGGAGGCATAATAGCTCTGAACAGTGAACAATCACAATCGGCCAAAATACCCGTCTCTACGAAAGTAGTGAAGGAATCATTAAAATCGATCATCTTGAGCGGCGAGAGCGACCTCGAAAAGTTCGTCTCTCATCGCATCCTATATTTTCTTGGTTTTGTAACTGGTTGGAATAGTAGAATTCTTTCTTTGGAATTTCTTCCACTTTTGTACTTCTTAATTTGGGCTATTGTTATGTTTGGATTGCGAGAAAACGATTTTGGTTATATGTTTCTAATTGCTGATTTTATTGTTTTAATTTATTTCCTGTTTTTACATTCTGTAATCTCCACTTGGGATAGAATCAAAAAATGGTTCATAAATCGGGCACGAAAACAGGGTGGAATAGAAAATATGACATTAGTTGATATCAAATATTTGTTAATATATACAAGAAAAGTGTTTGGTGTTAAACATGAAATTTCAGCAGAAACAACAAATGATTTTGATCCAATTGTTTTTCGAAAGCTATTAAGAAGTCATAAAGCATGGCAATATGCTCTAAATGCTGCTGTAATTATTGAGCTAGTAATCATAACAGGATTAGGGGTATATGCATTTATCTTGAAAACAGAAATTTTAACTTTGGTTATAAATTGGTGGTATTTTATTTTCGTATTCTTAGTTCCGATTCTTATTATTGTAATTTGTCTAATTATAACAAAAAGAAAAATTAAGAATATAATCAATATTATTCCAGAAGAAAAATTTGAAGAAATTCTGCGAGTATTAAATGATTTTGAAGTTTTCGGAGTCAAGTCTACAAAGTAATTTTTCTAATCATTTCTTTTTATTCTTTCTTTTCGCCATTCCACTAATTCCTCTATTGATCTTTGAGCTTTCTTTTCAGAGAGTTCAATTAGAACTTTGTGCACCCTAGCTCGATCCAAATTATCCGAAAAAGTGTTTTTTCTAGGCGATATAGAGAATTCATAAAGTGGTAATATTGCTCTTTCATCACCAAGATTACCCAAAGCAATAGCCGCATTCCTTCTAGTTTCATCATCAGAATCCTTTTTTGCCACCTCATAAAGCGCATCTACACATTTTTCACTACCAATTCTAGCAAGTGCAAGAGCAGCTCTTCGTCTAACACTTCCTTCGCGATCTTTCTCTAAAATTCTTATCAAGTCTGGGATTGTTTCTGGATCTTGAGCAAGAGCCAATTGATCTACCGCTGCTTCTCGAGACTCTTTATTTCTGGATTTTAATTCAGTTCTAATTTTCTTGATATCCATATAAATCATCTGTGGTATTCTTTTCTAAATGGGATCTCCGTGTAATTTTTTCTGTTCAATTTGATGTAAAAGACTCATAACTATTTGAAGTAATTCTCGAGGGTCATCAATAACAAAATCCCCTAAAAATTCATCTCGAGATGAAAATCCCCAGGTAACTCCTATAGTACTGAAGTTATGTGTTTTGGCCAAGTCAAGGTCAAATTGTGTATCGCCAATACATATTCCATAAATTATTCCTCGTTCCTCGACAAATTGATCAAATTTTTCTTTTTTATTTGAGTAGTCTGTAATTATTGCATCGAATACTATTGGAATGTCAAATTTCTGAAAAATCTTCTCCCTTTCTTCTTCATCTTCTAATTCTGTTTCATGAGTAACAATAGCTAATTTTGCTTTAACGATTTTCTGTAATCGTGATAAGACTTCTGGTATTCCTGGAAAAGCTCGAACACCATTCCAAAACTCTTCCTTGCGTATTTCATCGATTTTATTCTTACCACCAAATATATGTTTCAAGGGTTTGAATTTGTACTTCCTCATCAAAGCTATTTTACCTAATTTAGGATAATCTTTATACAAACTCCTCACTTTTTCTGGAGGAAATTCTTTGCCAAGAAATCTAGTATATGTTCGCGATAAAGCATTTACAGTATCTACTAATGTTCCCGAATAGTCAAAAAACAACCACGGTGTCTCATCCTTTACGATTTCGACAGATTCTGTAATAATTTCTGTATCTTGCTCTTCCATATTTTCTGCAATTGTTTTTTCTAATGTTTCTTTTATTGTTTCTTCTACCGGTGTTTCTATTGTGTGTTGTTCTTCTTCCAAATCCTTCACCCAGGAATAGTTTATTCTAATGGTTTACAGTCGTTTTACACTATCAAATAAACTTTCTCTTTAACCAAAATAAATATGTGTCTTTAAGTCGATGACTCTATTCTTTTTGTATATTTATATAGAAAATAACCTTTGGGTTTATTTGAGAGCATAAAAGAGTGTGACTTTATGGCAGTAAAAAAGAATCAAGATACAGCTATTGAGAAATTTATTGAGAAAAACACAAAAAAATATGGTATACCAAAAATCACTTTGAAAGCACTCAAAGATTTTGGCATTTTTGATGCGAGGGTTTTGAGTGTTCTAACAGAAGGGGAAATAACTGCTATACCAAATATAAGCGAGAAGACAGCGGTAGCTTTAGTTAGAGCTGCAGATGACAATTTCAGAGGACCGTTGTTCCAAAAAGCAGCTGATCAGTCAGAAAGGTTGTTGAAGAAAAGAAAATACTTTACAACGGGATCAAAAAATTTGGATGATTTGCTTGGTGGAGGAATGCCTACTAGTGCGATTATAGAAATTAATGGAGAATATCGAACTGGAAAAACTCAAACCTGTTTAACTTGTGCTGTAACAGCTCAACTCCCAGAAGAGCAAGGAGGTTTGGGAAGACCAGTTATCTATATCGACACAGAAAATTCATTTCAAGCAGAACACATTCAAGAAATTGGCAAACGGTACGATATAGAACCTGAAAATCTTCTAAATAATTTCTTCGTTGTTCAAGCAGAACAACTAAGGTATCTAAATCAAGCAATTGACCGCTTACCAGGATATGTTCAGGCTTTGGATCCGGGACTTATAGTTATTGATTCATTAATGGCCCCATTTCGTGCTGAATTTCATGAATTAAATTTACTTCCTGTCCGACAGAAAAAAATCGGGAAATTAATTAGTTTGTTAAAACGCATAGCAATTGCATTTAATACCTCCATAATCTTCACAAACCAAGTTATGGCTAATATTGGTCCTTCAGTTCAATATGTTCCAGTAATTGCTGCCGGAGGTCATGTTGTTGCTCATGCTTCTGATATCAGGATTTTCATGAAGAAGTTAAAAAGAAATATGCGACGAGCAAAAATAGATGATTGTGCTTGGTTACCAAATGAAACTGCTGACTTCTTTATTACTAGTATGGGAATATATGACGAAGAAGTTATCCCTGAAAAAGAAAGCAAGTCTATTCAGGAATCAAAAGAGGAAGAGATTGAAGAGCCAGTATCTAGTCCATTGCTGGCAGGAATAAACGAAATATCTAATCGCAAAGAAGAAAAAGAAACGAAAGAAAAACCAGTGAAGAAACCTACAACCAAAAAATCAAAAAAGAAAACTGTAAAAACATCTGAGAAAGAGAAGAAGGAAATTGATGAAAGTACTATCATGGATTTAGAAGTTGATCTCGTTGCAATAGAAGAAGCTCAAACAGAAATCACCAAAGAAGAAAAACCTAAATCGAAATCTTCCGGAAAAAAATCAAAAGTTCCCGCTTGAATCGGGACCTAAAATACGGACCAGTTTCAATAAAGCATTCTCTTGATCAAAAATATACACAATTTAGTAGAAAAGATAAGAGGTTTTCAATGTCGACTACTACTAACAGAAATATTGCTCTCATTTCTTTGGGTGCTTTTATTTGGTCAATATTTTTTGCAATTCAAGGGCAATTTTTGAATGATTATATAGCTGATTTAACAAAATATACTCCATTGATAATCTCATTAATGGTTAGTTTAGTAGCAATTACGGGAGCAATTGCTAGTATAATTGCTGGTTCGATTAGTGACAATTTAAGACTAGATTTTGGGAGAAGAAAGATCTTCATCCTTATTGGGGGGACTTCTTCAACCCTTCTTTTATTCCTTCTACCATTGGGTAAATCCATAGCTATTATTGTTGGCTTGAACGTTGTAATGAGTATTATGAACACTGCAGCTTTTGTTTGCAATAATTCTTTAATTCCTGATGTGACATCTGATCAAAAACTTGGTAAAACAAATGCTATAGCTCTATTTGGCACTTCGCTTGGTACAGTAGCAGGATTTGCGATAATGCTCTTAAAGTCCTCTTCTAATGTGTTTTTTGCTGCCGGGGCAATTTGTTCGTTAGGTTTTCTCATTGTTGGTTTATTCTTTCAGGAATCAAAAATTGATACCAAACCAAAGAAATGGCAAGCTGAAATAAAACAAACTTTTACGTTAAGCAATTTGAAATCTGAGAAGAATTTCTTTAAATTCCTTATTAGTCACTTCTTTCTTCATGTTGGTATAAGTTGCTATATTCCATTTCTTCTTATATTTTTAACACAAGAAAATAATCCCTCAAGTGGTGAATTGATTGGTTTAGGTTTATCACTACATAACGGTGAAGTTTTGATTATCTTTACAGTAATGACAATCATCTCTCTGCTCTTTTCAATACCTTTCGGTTTAGTGATTGATAAAACAAACAAACACAATTTCCTAATTATCTCTCGAGCACTCTTTGCGGTAACAACTGGGCTTTTTGCTCTAACACCCATCTTTAGAAACAGTAATCCTCTATTGATTGGAATCTTGTTTATAATACCATTTAGCATTGCAAATACTGCAGATATCATCTCAAGGGGAGCACTTATGCATAGTCTTGCCCCGACAGGAAAAAGAGGGCAATTTATTGGATTATTATATTTAGTGAAAACACTCGCACAAATCCCAGGAGTTATTATCGGAGGAGTTCTTGCTCAATTCTTACAAAACGGTTACCAATATTCCTACCTGGTAGGAGCTATCTTTCTTTTAATCTCAATTCCATTCATATCATTATCAAGCCTTAAATTACTTAATTTTAAATCACTTGATAAGAAATTAACTGCTGGACCATAAAAATCGGTTTCCGTTTTAAAAAGAATGTCTTAATGCATCTGAAAGGACTTTATCTAAATCTTTGAATTGCTGACATAATTTAGTCAGACCTAAATACTCTGTAAGAGGAGTCAATGCTGCAATGAGTGATTTAAGACTTACTTCAACACGTAATAGATCTCCTTCATAGAGTTGGTGTTTCCTAACTACTTCTAAAATCTCTCTGCCAAGAATGACATGCTCATATATTGGACGTTTATAACTAAAATTATCTATGAAATAATCACTGTCGTCTATTTCTGGGATTATTTTAATACAGAAATATAGCAGTTCAGTTAGATTTGGTTTCATTGATACGACATCAAACATCAACCAATTCTTTAGTTGTTCAAATTTCTTTCTTGTTACACCCATTTCAGCACAAATACTTCCCTTTGTTGTAGTTCGAAATTCCCCTTTAGTATTCTCAATAACATAACCATTAACAATGAGCTTATCTACAATAGAGAATTCAGAATCTAGAATTCCTCTCACTGTATTCAAGGGTAGATGCTTAAACACAAAGATTCTATGCTTGCATAAGAAACTTTGATTTGGACATGAGCAAAATATGTGATCTTTTTCCAGTAAAATAGTAATTTGTGTTTCATCATCCTTAATGTATATAACTTGACTTTCATCACCATCGATTGTTTTAGTGATTTCAAGTTCACTTTCAAGGAATAATCTTTCCAAACATAATAATTTGTCTTTATCGAAATTCTCACTTTGTTTGAGTAGAATTTTGAATGATTCCTTACTTTCTTGTTGCCATTCCTCAAATGTTAAGTTCTTTTTCTTTGATTCTTTCCACCTATTGAAATCAAAAAATGTCTTATTCAGAAGATTTAGTAAATCTGGAAATGTAGGTTGATTATTGTAAATAAGTGATAAAACTAATTTCTCTAGCTCATCTCTACATATTAACATACTATTGATTTCATCAAATCTTGGTTTAGCAGAAAAGTGTATAGAATCTACTCTGGAAAATTCTTCATTAGTTTGCCAAAATCTCTGACGGATCTTTTTTCTTTCTCGAGAATCACTGACCAAAACAGTACATTTACCATATATATCATAACCTGGTCTCCCAGCTCTTCCAGCTATTTGATGGAAAACATTTCTATTGAGCCATTCATTATTCCATCTTTTTGAATCAAAAATTATAACCTCTCGAGCAGGAAGGTTAACACCAGCTCCCAATGTTTCAGTACAAAACAAGACTTTTATGAGATTTTGACGAAAAAGTTCCTCAACAGCTTTTCTCGCTAATCTTCCTAGCCCAGCGTGATGGAATCCTGTTCCCTTTTTCGCTAATTCATATAGTTGTCTATTTCCAAGTGTGTCCTTTGGTAAAGAAAGACTTTGCAAGAATGTTTCAATTTTTTGAGTGTCACCTTTACTTGTAAGATTACCCTTTTTGTGAATAAAATCTGAGTAGTAATCCGCGTATTCCTCTGCTTTAGTCCTCGTTCCACTAAAAATTAGTACTTGTGAACTATTCTTAATATTATTTGAGATTATACGAGTAACTTCTTTATCTGGATCCAATGAAGGTAATATATCAAAATCGAGCGGAATTTGTCTTTCTTCACTGATTAACAGAATTGCATTAAGCCATTTTGCTACATCCTCTGGATTTGCTATAGTAGCAGAAAGAAGTACTAAACGAACTTTACCAAGGAGAGTAGTCAAAATAGCTTCTAGAACTGGACCTCGATTTTGATTTCCTAGTAAATGAAATTCATCAATTATAACATTCTTTACATGAGCAATTAGATTTGGCATTCTACCAATTATTGTACGAAATCTTTCATAAGTTGAAATTAAAATATTACATTTACTGATTTCCTCTTCATTAAAATCTATTTCAGACATTGACATATGAATTTTCAAATTAAAATGTCGATAATCCCTTACTAAACTACTTGCTTTTTCTTCAGCTAAAGCTCGCAAAGGTACTAAAAAAATTGTTTTCGAACTACAAATTTCAATTTCGTTCTCGTTTTGTATGGAATAATTTTTTGTTATTTTTGGAGTGATTACATTATTATCGCCAATTAAATCTTTTAGTGCGATTAATTCAGCGATTAAAGTCTTACCTGCTCCACTTGGAGCCACTACAACTAAGTTCCTGTTTGAGAAAATTTGCGGATAAGCTTTCTTTTGAATCTCAGTCAGTTTTTTGAAACCTTTTTCAGCCTGAATATGTTTTAGGATTTGAATGGTGTTTTTTCTGGATAAATCGTCAACAACCATTTTTTCTTTTCTCCATCAGGCAATTTTTAATTTCCCAGCTTCCCTTTTAGGTAAAACTTTTTGACAATTCAACATTCATAGATGTGAGTCACTTTGTATCTCAAGCAATTATTTATGGCAAAATCAAATAAACCACGATTAAGCAATTCTGTAGTAATAACTTCTTCATATGTTAAATAACAAAGACATTTAGCAAGATTGCATGAGCTGCAACTTTCAATATCATTCGGCAGACAATTACTATTCACTAATCGGATTGATTGCCATTCAGATAATAAAGTGTGATTTTTCATTCTATGAATTCTTATTTTTAATTTCAGTAATCCCTTGTGTCCCATAATTAACATCTGTTTATTCACCTGTTTGTTGATACAATGATCAACTTACAATAATTGGGAATTAATACATCGAAATGTGTATACTCCTATTATAGTTTCAAATAACTACTTTGAAATTTTGTTTAAAAATAGCAAATTGATTAAATCTTTGAATCGCAATTCGTGTAAGCAGCTAATTTCTTAAACACGTTTGCTTTTTATTGATAACTTAGCATTCCAAATAATTAACACAATAACTGAGATACAGATAATACTCACAAGTCCAATATTCGTTGTTGGAGTTATTAGGGAAGTTTCAGTTCCAATTACATATGGATACCCTAATTCTAACCATTCAAAATAACCTTCTAACATATTTGATACATTTGTGTACCCTAAATCCTCGACTTTTTCGGCTCCTATTTCTGATCTAATACCATTATCGCAATACACAATGATTCCCGTTTCATTTTCTTCAGGTAATAAATAGGCATAACTGTTTATGTATCTATAATTGATATTAACTGCTCTGTTTATATGACCGTCTAGAAACTCTGTAGAAGAGCGTACATCCAGTATGAAAATCGTTGGATCTAAATCGATTCTCCTTTTTGCTTCTTCTGGTGTAATGTCTTCAAAACTCGAGCTGGTTACTAAGAGAAGACTTGTTGCAAAGAGAAGTGTCAGGAAAAGAAAATTAGTCTTAATGCTTGCTTTTTTTAGATTCATACTTTTTCCACACAATTTATTATTGATTAAATCCTTACTAGGTGAATACTTAGAAATAATATAAAGTATCAATTAATAAATTATTTACATATTAGATCTTAACAATTAAAAGGTATTAGCATTAATTATCTTTAAGAACAATGAATCGTATAGTAAAATAAAATTCAAAAGTGAAGAATATGTCTCTTACAACAAAATCTCTAGTTGAAGCTGCAATGATTTCACCTGCTATGGTGGATGAAAATGATAGTGTAACAATCGTTGCCAAAGTTCTCTTACAATCAAATAAGGGCTGTGTTTTTGTTACCAGTATTGGTGAAGTTATCGGGATAATCACTGAAAGTGATGTCTTACGTTTAATTCTAAGAGAAGGTGGGATGCTTTCACCTGATACAGAAGCTAAAGATTTTATGATTA
Source organism: Candidatus Heimdallarchaeota archaeon (assembly GCA_019058165.1). Taxonomy (GTDB): domain Archaea; phylum Asgardarchaeota; class Heimdallarchaeia; order JABLTI01; family JABLTI01; genus JABLTI01. The sequence goes on along the minus strand of JAHLVZ010000008.1, from coordinate 37,134 downwards.
AACCCGTGGTTACAATACATAAATCAGCTACTTTAGCTAAAGCTGATGATTTAATGGAGCAAACCAATGTCAATCGATTAGCAGTAGTCGAAAAAGAAGATTCTTTGATTGTTGTAGGTTTAATAGATGCAGATATGATTCGATCCTCAATCAAAGTTGAGTTACTGAAAACTTTAAAGAAACGACAAAAATACTTACAGGACAAATAATTCTTTTGTCTTAGTTTTTTTTCTTTTTGTTCTCTTTTTTATTCATATTTTTTCTTTGATAGTGTGAGCAATCATCAGTGAATTGACAAAACTTGCACATCCATTGTTGTGGACATTCACCTGGAGTTCTTTTACTTCTCCAATACCCTACAGCCCAATCCATATCCACCTCAAAACTTTCTTCATGGAAAAATGTTCTATCTGTATGAACGGTTTGTTGATCTACTTGATATAAATAGATCGCATTTAGCTCTTCAGAAAGCGTTGGCAATTCTCGGAATATGTCAAAGGTTTTAGTTAATAGCTCTGTTGGTTCTATATCAGTCAGCAATTTTTTATGTTCTTCTGGTAGCTGGTCCAGTAACTCCTCTGAAGGTATTAATACATCTGGCATTTCAAAATAATCTTTAAACATATCAATTGTAAATTTTCCATTTGTTAAGTTGTTTAGTAAATGCCAATACACTTGTAATTGAATGCGATTTCTTTTTTTTTGTTCATATGTTGGCGCTCTTTTGGACTTTCTTGTTTTGTAATCGGTAATTACCATTTGTTTTTGATCTTCGGGTGAAACTTCAAATGCTAATTGATCAATAATTCCTAGGCAAAACATATCTTGAATTTTTCCGATTACTGGAAGCTCTCGAGTAACTCCCATCTTCAGTAGAGTCTGTAATTTAGTATAAATCTGTAAAATGTAAGCAATAATGCCATCATTTAAGGTTGTAACAGTTACCTCAACAATTGGCCCTAATTCTTCTTCTAATAAACGATGGATTTGTGATCCTACAATCATTTCCTCTGTGGGTTCCATTCCAAGATGTAAACGTAAATGGAGCTGCATTTCACACCAAAATTGATCTGCTATTTTGCTAGCTGAAAGATTCTTCACCTGCGGTAATTTTGTTAAATCAATTGAGGTTTCTCCCTCTTCTTCAGAGATTTGTTGTTCATCATCATTCATGTTAAGTAATCATTTTCTCTATTACATTTAATGTTAACGTTTGTTGGGAAAATGATGTATATTTGTGGTCTTTTTATGTTGATTTTCGAATATCAATTTTAGGCGATGCTATGCAATGTATTAGCTATCAATTAATGATACTAGATTTGAATAATTTCTTAGATAAAATCAAAGAGCTTCCTGATAATTTCACAAGAATTTTTTCAAATGCAGTAGCTTTTCTCATTGCTATCTGTTTTGCCCTTGGTGTTATCCTAGCAATTGTTGGAGCTATAAAATGGGCAACTGGTTGGGATGATAAGGGTGGGAAAAAAACAGTAGTAAAGGGGATAGTTTTGATAGGAATATCGCTGATTGCAGGTGGTACAGGAATTACGATAGTAACCTTCACGTAATTCTTATGTTGTTTCGTGTTCCCGTAAAACAATCTTAATATCTGAAAATGTTATTTGTTATTAGAAAGTAACAATCTGTTTGTGGTGTAATTTGTATGATGAAAATTCAAGTACCAAGACGATGGTATCTAGCAATTGTCGGATTAGCTGATTGGCGAGAGAAAGCAAAAAACATTCCTTTTCAAGAATACCAGGAACTCAAAGAAATTATTGATAGTTTTTTATCAAAAATCTATAAATCTTTCAGAAAAAGGGGTGCAATGGTTGGCAGTCTTTTCTGGTCCCAAGAAAATTTAGCTCCTTTGTTTTCACTAGAAGCTACAAGAGAAAATGAAAAATTTTTGAAAGAAAATAGAATTATTTTTCAAAACGTCACAGAAAAGATAATTGGTAGTTTAACAAATGAAGAACGCCAATCATATCTTGGGAAAAGCCTGGAGGAAGTAAAACCCGAAGGTAAAATACTTATTCTGGATTGCTCTTTGCCATCAAATGCTCCTTATTATCCAACAGCTGATCAACTAATGAAAATATTTAGTGAAGCTTTTAATTCAGAATTTCTTACGATTAAACGTTCAGAACATGATTTGGATGGACGCAAGAATTGGTTATCAGCTTTAGATAGTATTCTAAATAGAGAGTTGATTAGAGAAGTTGGTCCTGTAAAGAAACTACGAGAAGTCAAGGAGATTGAAGGTAAAAGGCTCTATGACAAGAAATCCCCAGGTGACTTCGAGAGAATCTCTAGAGTTTTATCTGAGGCAGTTCCATTTAGACCAAGTTTATTCGAAATTGAGCAACCCAAAGCATCATATGATGATCGTGAAGCACTTGGACATATTGTAATACAATATTTAGCTACAAAAGGAGATTTACCAATAAAGCTTAGGTGGCGTTCTGTTACCCATCAGAGATTAGGAAGAAAAATCGAAGAATTAATGTGGATTTCATCTGAAAATATCGATTGGAAAGAACTTGATAAACTACATGTTTATTCAAAGGAAATCGTTTATGATAAAGTGGAGAAAGTGATTGCTGATGTCGGGGGTATAAACGTTGATGCTTTGTGGTCGGATAGTGATTTTTCAAATAATATCTTTTTCTTATCAAAATTCGCTTTTTCGGAAGATGTTATGAAGCAATTACACAAATTTACAATTAATCCTCGAGAACAACTTGCAGAGCACATCGGACCTAGAACAACTGCTATGTATGAATTATGGCAAAAAGCTGGCTTAAATTTCAATATTCTTATCTTTGAGGTGAAAGGTTTAGATCCCGATGAAGATAGGAAACTAATTGAATGGATAAAGGATCTCAAGAATAAGCAAAGTCCCGGTCCAAATTATTCAGCTAACAAAGAAGTTATCAAGGAAAGGCATTTCAGACCCTTTTAGATAATTTCTTCTCTTATTTTTTCCACAGATAATCTGTTTTTTGTGCGTTCATTTCTCTAGTTCATTCCTTTAAAAGGAATTTTGTCGAAATACCTAGTGAGTGATGAAAAATGATGTCACAAATACATGGACACCAAGAACGATTGATTCATGATGTCTGGGGTGAAAGATGTTTAGAATGTGACTGCACCCGTAAACCAAAAGTCCATTTATATCATATAAAGAGCGAAGAAATTGCTGTGTTAAACTGTCCAAGTTGCGATTTTACCATAGTTGTTGTAGAAGTAGAAAAATTAACCGATAAAAGCATAGTTGATGAAATCAAAAAAAGACAAAATTCCCTTGTTGCTACTCATCAATCATTCCCTTGAATAGATCACCTGCACCCAATCACAGATCTCAGCAAATGAATGAACTCAGAAACATGTCCTGTATACCCGAGCATTAAAACAAGCTCAAAGTGAGGCCTCACGAAATTAAAGCAGAAAAAATCGCAAAGGTATGCAATCTATGTCCAAAAACAAAGGATTTAATATAAGAATACCTAATTTATCATTAGGTTATATAATATATTATGGTGAATGAAATTGGGTAAAGCATTAGTCATTATCTTCGCAGCCGTTACTCTCGTATTAGTCCCTGTGAGCCTTCTAATTGTAAGTGATACAAGTGTTGATCCTGCAGTGTTTACCATTGAATTTCAAGGTAGATTTTATGATGCAAAAGTTGGCGGTGAATCCGGTTTTGGTTTCTTCAAATTCTTGACTTCGGGTACAAGTTTCTTTAATCCCGATTCATGGAATACTGCTTTTACGTCTGCCCCATTTTTAGGTTTACCAACGGGTACATTTATGATGATTTTATGGTATATAGGCATGGGTATGATAGTTATAGGCATTATAGTTGCCTTTTTCAAATTGAAACTTTCTAGCCTCTTCTTTATCTTAGCATTTATTGCTGATGGAATGCAACCAATAATCTGGTTTCTTGGAATGAAAGCCACAGGACCAGTAACTGATAGATATATTCCGATACCACTTAGTGCATTGATCTTACTATTTACAATAATAATCGCACTTGTTTCAAAGAAGAAAGAATCGTATTATTATTCGCCTGGTTATTCATATGGCTATGGACGAAGATGAAAGTTAAAACTATCATAGTAGTATCCTTGGGTTAAAGCTCCAAGTTACTACCTTCAGTTCTTTTTATCATTTGATTCTAGAATACTTTCGGTTATCTCCATCTCTAGTTGCTCCTTTTTAAAGATAAATGCCTAATTACTATTAGGAGTCGGATCTCCTGAAAAGAGAAAGGGTCACACTAAAATGGCATGTGTAATAGTAAGAAACATGATTGAATTAGGAAGAATTGCTTTGCAGAATCGGGATTTCGCAACTGCAACAGAAATTTTTTCGAATGCAATTATTGAAGAAAACAGTATAGATCCAAATTATTGGAGCTGTTTAGCTGAATCACTGTTTTATCAGGCTCAGTTTGAGAGCTCATTACAATGTTGGCATGAAGCAGCTTCTAAAGATCCAACAAATAAGATCATCTGGATTAGAATCAGTGCATTATATGCATTAATGGATCAAGAAGATTTGGCAATCCATTATTATCAAATTGCAGAAGGATTACCTGTAGAAGGTTGAGCTATTTTCTGTTTACCATTGGTCTAGAGTTCAAGGCAATTTATTTATTATAGTGTGGATAATGTCATACTAGTCTATATAAAAAAAGAGTTGAAATCAATTGGCTTATACAATAACATTTACCGTGACTCAAAAATATGATCTAACAAGAAAAGAACTTGGTCTAAAAGTATCAATAAATGGATTTAGTAAATATAAGGGCGCAAAAATAAGATTTACTGCATTCCCCCCTCAAGATAAAACATTCTCTAAATCTGGAGCAATGACTTTCGAAACAATCGGTCATCCTGGTAACAACCTCTTAGAAGTTATTGATTCCAAAACACACAAGGTATTACAATTCATAGGGTCTTTAAATGGTAACATTTTCACAGAGAGTGATAAAGGCCAAGAAATTTCTATATCTCATCAAACAAAGAAAGCAGCTGTTACAATTAAAAAAGTATCAAAATTAAAAAATGAAATACTACGTCTTGAAGCCTCCCCAAAAATTTCATTGTTCTTTGGTTTGAATCCAGAAACAAATCAACCAGTTTATACTAAAAAGACAGACAAAAAAGGATCATTTAAAGAAGAAATAACTGGTGTCCTATCTGATAAACACGAAATCAGAGTATTAACTGGACAAATGAGCAAAATCTGTTCGATAAAACCTCCTGAACCTTAGAATTTTCTATTTACAAATTGTGAGTTTTATTTTTAAACTGATTTCACTTTATTTCTTAAAAGTAAAAACAGTATATGTTAGGCGGTTTTGAAATTTGGATGAAAGCTTATATGAGAAAATTTTCGAAATGGCTTCAAAAGAAAATGCAACTTATGTGGACATAAGGGATGAAGATTCACTTTATACTTCAATAGAAGTTATTGATGGAAAAGTGCAAACATCCTCCGCAGGTTCTGAAGCTGGTATTGGAATACGTTTACTAAAAGATGGTGTCCTGGGTTTTGCTTATGGTTCTAAAGAACATTACAAAGACGTATTTCTAATGGCATTAAGTGCTCAAAAGACATCAAAGAAATTATCGGATGATAAGGTTGAACTTGCTTCGGTTGATGTCGTTAAAGATAAAGTTGTTATAAAACAGAAAAAACCAGCACAAGATGTTTCTTTTGAAGAAAAAATGAAATTAGTATTGGATACAGATAAGCAGCTTCGTGATGATGAAAATAAAATAAAATCAACAAGATTATTTTATACTGATGTTTTAAGAAGACAAACATTAGCAACATCCGAAGGTACTTTAATTTACGAAGAAAGACCATATACTAACTTCTATATGATGCCAACTGCACGAAAAGGTACCGAAACAAATCAAGGAATGGGACGTGCAGGACATGTGGGTGGATACGAGCTTTTTGATAACGTTGATGTTGTGAAACGAGCTGAAGAAACTAAAATGAGAACAATAAGAGGTTTAGAAGCGAAACCAATTAAGCCAGGAAAATATCCTGTGGTTTTAGATGGTTCGTTAAACTTTGTTTTTGCTCATGAAGCAGCAGGACATAGTGCTGAAGCTGATTTTATAAGAACAGCGGGTGTTCTTAGAGGTAAATTAAACAAGAGACTTGCTCCTAGTTTCGTAAATCTTATAGACGATGGAACTCTTGAGTATGTTCCCGGATACAAATCCAGAACCTTTGGATTTATGAGATATGATGATGAAGGTGTTGCTGTAGAAAGAACTGAAATTATAAAAGATGGCATTTTGGAAACCTATCTAACAGATAGATCAAATGCAACACATTTCAATCTTAGACCTACAGGCAATTGTCGAGCTGAATATTATTCAAGTTTCCCAATAGTGCGAATGCGAAATACTTACTTAGAAGCTTCAAAAGGTCAAGATTTATCTGAAGATGAAATTTTAGAACTTGTGAAAAATGGAGCTTTATTGAAACGAGCTGGTGGAGGACAAGTAGACCCTATCCGAGGTACCTTCAATTTTGGTGTTGCAGAAGTTTATGAAGTCAAAAACGGAGAAATTAGTGATATGCGCCGAGCTACAACACTAACGGGTAATACACTCGAGACACTTGGAAAGTTACTTGGTATTTCTAATAAAATGACGGATCCTTCAGCAAACACTGGTTTTTGCGGAAAGGATGGACAACGTGCACCAACAGGAACTGGTGGAGGTTGGTGTGCTGTGAAAGTGATGACTATTGGAGGTTAAAAAAGATGGCTGAATATTATTCAATAGAAAAAGCACTCGAGTATGGACTCAAATTCGCTGAGAAAAAAGGAGCTGAACAAGTAGAGGGATTTAGCAGTAATTCTCGTGAAATAAACTTATCAGTAGAAAAGAATTTGCCAAAATTAACTGCTGGAATCTCAACAGGGGTATCCTTTAGAGTAGTTAGTAAAGGAAATCTCGGTTTTGGATTTACAAAAACTCTAACAAAGGAACGATTGGAATCAACTATTTCTGCAGCTTTATCAAATGCAAAATCTAAAGGTAAAGATCCAGACTTTAAATCTCTACCATTACCTTCTAAGAAAACTATTAACAAAATTCCTTATGATAAGGAACTTGAGAAAATTACTTCAGATATGATTGCTGAGGATCAAACTATTCTAAAGGAAACCATAACTGATGTTAAGCATTTGAAATTCTTACAAAGCCAATTATTTCTTGCATTATCTGAAGATCGATTAGTCAATTCCAACGGTATAGATATCTCCAGCAAAAGTGCTGGCTATGGAGGTATGGCTGCAGCTATAACAACAAAGGGATTAATACCAAACTATGCTTTTGAAATTCAAGGTGGTAATTCCGTCGAATCATTTAATATAAATGACTTAGCAAAAGAGGCAATTTATGAAATACAAAGAGCAGCAGCACCAAAGACAATGAATTTTGAAAAAGAAGTGCCAATAATACTTGAACCAGAAGCTTCAACAGGTATTATGGGTGGTTTATTTCTTCTTCTTCTCAATCAATTGAGTGGTGATAATGTTGCATCTGGTGCTACACCTTATTCTGATCAAGTAGGAAATCTGATATCAGTTGAAGATTTCACATTAATTGATAATGGAATAAATCCAGAAAAACTCTCCAGCTCAACTTATGATGGAGAGGGTATGCCAAGAGAAAAAACGGTTTTGGTCGATAAAGGTATCCTTCAAACATTTCTACTAGATACTTACTATGGCGGTAAACTTGGTTTGGAATCAAATGGTAAAAGCACACGAACAGGTATGCTAGGATTTGGTGATCCCGTAAAAACTGCCCCATCAATAGGTAATACTACAATGGAAATTCTTGGTGGAGATTCAACTAAAGAAGAAATGATTGCTGAAACACAAGAAGGCTTCATGATTCGCTCACTAATGGGTTTACATATGTCTGATCGAAGTTCAGGTCGTTTTTCTGTAACAGGATTTGGTTGGTACATTAAGAATGGTGAGGTCAAATATCCCGTTCAGGGTATTTCTATCTCTGGTATGTTACCTGAATTAATCAAGAAGATAGATATGATTTCCAAAGAACCCAAATCAATGCTACTAGGAAATTGCCCATATATCCGGTTTTCAAGTGTTCCCACAACTGCAAAGAAATTTGATTTGAAAACTCGTTTGGGACTAACAATGTTGAAAATTATAACACTACTAACTGGAAAACATCCAATGTTTTAATTTGAGTGAAATATATTCACTCATCTTCTTCTCTTTTTCTTTCTGTTATCCACTAAAAAATGAATCAAGTGTGGGTTGCTTTTTCTTTTCTTCAGCTTTCTTTATTGTTCTCTCAAGAGCGTTTCTTACTCTCGTCTCAGAAAACCCTCTTTCTCCTGCTAGGAAATCCACAATTTTTCCAATATCTGGAGAAGACCATTGTAAAGTAAAATCTGTTATTATTGCAGGTTTCAAAAAGAGATCTCTTATTGTTTTTATATCAAAATCAATTTTTGCTTCAGACATTTTTGGGAGTTCGAGAATTCTCTCGAGTGTCTTATGTTCTTTCACTAACTTCAAAGCAGTTTTTGGACCAATTCCTGATACTCCAATACCATTAGGATTGAAGTCTGTTCCGAGTAATATTGCTGTATCAATAAGTTCTTCTTGTGTTAATTCAATTACTTCTAATGCTGGTTCTAGTTCAATTAGCTCAGGTTTCACTTCAACATACACATTTTTCCGTGGCAATTTTCTTTTTCCTGAGATTGTGAGATTCCTTACTAGTCTTGGTGTTCCGAAAAGTAAGCTGTCATAATCTTGTGAGCAACTAGCCCAAACATCACCGTTTTTCGCCATAATTGCTGCTTGACCTTCACCCTCTGAGAGGGCCTGTATAACAGGAACACCCATTAAACTCAATAATCTCTTTGCATCCTCTATCATAGGTGAAGTTAAACGAGCTGTTCTTTGCGCATATCTTTGGGCTAATTCCATGTCGCCTCTTTCTAAAGCCTCTTCATATGCAACCTCAGCTTCCTTTTTTACAGTCTTTCTTCTTAGAATTTCCTTTTGTTTTTCTTCAGGAGGTTTGCCATCAAAGATAAACACAACTTTTATTCCACTGTCTATGGATCTAATGATTCGATATAATAATCCGGAGAGATGACTCGTCACATTGCCATGTTCATCGGTTAAAAGACTACCATCAGATTGTCTGATTCGAGTTAAGAATTGATAAAGAATATTATTGCCATCAAAAGCAATTGCTCTGTCTTTGAAAAACTCAAAGCTAACTTCTTGACGTTCCGCAAATAAGTCACCGAGTTTTGTAACACCCATTCGTTTTTATCCTCCACAAGTAAACTTTCAAGTATTAACTATTAATTTTTCCAATACTTCACTCGAATTATTTTGCTTATTAACATGCAACTAAGTTTTAATTCACTGTATTATATTTAAACTCGTGATTTAATTTGTCTGAAAAGCATTATAATAAATTAGTAAGAGACAATATCCCTACAATAATTGAAGAACAAGGAAAAAAACCAATCACTGAAAAAATTAGAAATGATGAAGAGTATTTGGAATATTTAGGGAAAAAATTAGTTGAGGAATCAAAGGAATACTGTGAATCTAAACAGCTTGAAGAATTAATAGATCTTATGGAAATAATCTCTTCAATATTGAATCTTGAGTGAATAGCTTTTTCAGAATTTGAAAAGAAGCGACTAACTAAAAAGAGAGAACGAGGGGGATTTGAAAAGAAAATATTGCTTTTGAAAGTAATTGAATAATTTCAAACATCATATACAAATCAATAGTAGTGTTTCAAACAATACTTCAAGTTATCTCACTTGCTGTAATCTTCTTTTTTAGAATAATTCATTGTATGCCTAAAACAATATGAGATTTGTAATTACCCATTGAACGATTCTTGGATAGAGCTATTCTTTGGAAAAAAGCTATGCTCAAAGAGACCCTTTAACAACATTAGCGTGTTCATTGAGTTCGCTAAGAAAATCTTCTAGTTGATCATTAATCCTTGACTGAAAAGCAATCCAATCTTCTTCATCATTTCTGGGAACGTCCTCCCATGAAATCATGTAATTATTAATTTCAGGATGTTGATCTTGCTGTAGGTTGTATAATCGAACATGAATTCCTTTCATATGTCTTGGATCATCAAGAAAACAACTATGGAAAAACTCTATGGAATAGGTAATAATCTGGCTTTTCTTTATTTTCTTACTAAATTCATCCCGACTATCTATAATTTTCTTTATTGCGCTATCGAACCGCAAGGGCATTTCGACTATGGTTGTCATGCATTTTCACCTGCTACCATAAGCAATATTCGCACATGCCCCCCTCCCCTTAATTTCCAGTGGAACTCGAAATTAACGGTATGTCATCTATGGGGACAACTACGCTTTATATTGCCAAATATAATATACAACTACTTGTCTAAAAGTTTTACGGTTCATCTATACAAATAAGGTAACATCTAAATAATACACTGATAGTATATACTTTTAAATAAGAACTTCATTATATACATAACCAACAAAGTAAATCTGGTGGAAAAAACAAAATGATAACCATACAAGAAACCCAAGACAAACTTTTGGATCTCATAAATTCAAGATTATCAATAAGACAATTATCGACTCCTGGTGTCGAAAGTCCTATGCGAATGCTTGGTGAAAGAATGCTAAACATGTTTGCGGGACAAATGATATCAGATTCAATGTTGGCTGAACAGAAAGAAGACATAAAAGAAGAGTTGCTTGAAACAGTAATGAGTTCTCTCGCCCTAGCAGGTTTGTTAGGAATTAATCTTCAACGTGAATTAATGGATGCAATAGCTTTACTCGAACAAGTTACAGCAGAAGGAGCTTAGAACCCTAGAGATTTTTTTCTCACCTCTAAGGATCAAGTTCCACAATCTAATTTATTTTAGACAAATTAGAGATATTTTGTACTTAGTTTTCAAAAACGGTTTTTTCGAAAGAAAAATTAAGTTTAATAAGACATTTGAGTTATGATTTCTCCGAGCTTTTCGTCAAACAAAAAGCTTAAAGAAAGACCCTAATACTTAATTTAAAGTACTGAGAATTGATTAATAAGAATAGGAAGCCGGACCATGGCAGATAATATTAATGTTCCAATACGGATGCTTGTATTCACTTCTCCTGAATGTTATGCGTGCCCTGACGTTGAGAGAATTGTACACAAACACGTAGGTACATATTATTCTGACTTGTGTCATATTAGCACAATAGATGTCATTGAATATCCCAAAGTAGCTGAGAAATATAATGTTAGAAGTTTACCCACAGTAATGATCGATGACGAAATTGTTCTCCAAGGATTAGTTACTGAAAGTGATATTCAAGACTTGTTATGGCAAAGAGTGACTGGTTCAATCATGGAAAGAGAAGAATCTTTTGATGCGAGAAAAGAAACTCTGTTGACCATAAGTAAAAATAGTTTTGATTCGATAATGAATGAGGAATTCATACGTCCAAATATCGGGGACTACCTACACGTCGGAGTAATGCAACAAATGATGGTATCACTCGTGGCGTTAGATAAATTAGTACCACACTTGTTATATCAAGCTGGGCGTGACGTCGGTTTATATGGTGTCGGTACCTATTTGATGATTACATTAAATCCAAGTATTGGAACTGAGTTTCGTGCGAAAGAACGATTTGAAGAAGTAATGACAGGTTTAGTCAAATATTTCTCAGATAATGAAACAATCAATATTCCAATGAAACTTGCTGAATCCGCAAAAGTCGTAAAATTGAATGAAGATATGGCAGTTCTGAGAATTAATGGATTAGCAAGTGCTTGTGGTGCTCCTTTTGTTGGTGAACCTTTGTGTCATTTTAGCGCAGGGGAAATGGCTGGTATAACAGAAGCATTGACAGGTAAACATGCGGTTGTTCATGAAAGCAAATGTATTGGTACGGGTCACACCTATTGTGAATTTGAAATAATGGTTTCTGATGACAAGATTACAAGAACTCAAGAAGAATACCAAGATGAGTATATAGTAGAAGATCGTAGTCAGCATTTCCAAGGAATTCTCCATGACATCTCAACAAGATTACATGAATCATTCATTAGTCCTAAGGATGTCTTCGAGAGGGGAAATATAGGGAATGAAGTTCATTTCACAAAACTGCAACAAGCTATCGTAAACCTAAGAATGGCTGACCCCTTCTCTGGTGCTCTTCTTTACGCAGCAGGGAGACAACTAGGGATTTTTGGTCCAGGAAGAGATATATTACAACGTTACTTAGAAGATGAAAATTATTCTTGGCCACTAACTTTAGACCAATCATTACATGTTTTGAACAAATTCTTTCATTTCGGTATGATTCAAGCTGCAAAAGAACGATCTGATGTTAAGATAATCGAAGAAGATGATCAGCTTAAAATACGCATATATGAATGCGCAATGTCCTCTGGAGCAAAAGACTCAGAAACCACCTTCTGTGATTTCATGGCTGGATATATAGCTGGACGAATCCAGATTTTAACGAGTAAAGATTGCATTGTCACCGAAACCAAATGCCATGGTTTAGGGGATAAATTCTGTGAATTTGAAATCTCTTTTGTTGATTAATTCTATTGACTAGGAGTTGTTATAAATTAGTGCTAGAAAATCTAGGAGTAAAATGGGTGTTGGGGATAAAGCTCCAATATTTTCTTTACCGGATATAAACGGAAAAACAATTCATCTCAAGGATTACATTGGCAAAAAAATACTTGTGGTCTATTTTTATCCAAAGGATGAAACAGCTGGTTGCACAACCGAAGCATGCACCTTTAGAGATAGATATGAATTGTTCAAGAAAGCAGAAGCAGAGGTAATTGGAATCAGTGGTGATTCAATAGAATCACATACAAACTTCTCCTCCAAATATAAACTCCCATTTATACTACTCAGTGATGTAGATAATAGTGTAAGAACTAGTTATGGGGTGAAGTCAACTTTTGGAATTATACCTGGTAGAGTCACATATATCATTGACAGGAAAGGAATAATCCGACACATATTTGTATCACAATTCAACCCAAAGAAGCATGTGGATGAAGCTCTCAAAATAATTGATGAGCTAAATAATGAATAAGTAAATTTTCAATGGAAAATTATTTTTAGAAATGGAAATATTCTTTAAACTTCAATTTATCAAGTCAAATGAAGTTATAATTGAATTGAGAGAAGCTTTATGTCTGAAAAACCAAACAACATGAATCAAGATACAATTTCACAAGCAGCAAAAGAAACCAAGGAATCAAAATGGGAACCACCACAACTTCCTCGTTTTCTACGCATTATACTGGCGATTATTGCAAATACAATAACGTTTCTAAATTTTGCAAGTGGAGTTGCTGCTATTGTTTTGGTTTCAATAAATGCGAGAAATTTTTACTTGGGTATTGAGCTTGATAATTATAAGTTCGTTCTATGGGCAGGTAGGCTTGTACTTTTGGCAATAATTTTTGATTTCACTGATGGAATACCCGCAAGATTAGCTCAAAAGAAACCTGGATTTTTTGGTACGTTCGTAGACTCTGCTGCAGATACTGTCTCATTTGGTTTAGCACCAGCGGTAATGATCGCATTAAGTCTTCCCTTAAGAAATACAATTAGTCCTGCACACCAAATACTAGGAGTGTTTTCAGTTCTAGTCGGTGTATACTTTGGATTTTGTACTTTGTTCAGGTTGGTAAGATTCACGAAAACTCCAAGTAAGAAATGGTTTAAAGGGATCCCTTCACCAGGCGCGGGATGCGCTGCTGCTTGCTATATACTAATTAAATTATATATTGAAGACCAAATTGGATCGGATTCCATTGTAACACCAATCATTGGTTTGTTACTAATGATATTAACAGGGACAATGATGATAGTTCAAATTAAGTATCCTACAACAAAACTACCAAAGAATTTCCTAGAGATATTTCTTCTAGGATTAACCGCAGTCACAATTGTAGCTTGTGTTGCAACACCATTTGCCTATGTAATTTATCCTGCTGCATTTATGTTTACTTTAACGATTTTTTATGTCTCCTATGGACCGTTTTATATGGTCAAGCATATGATGGATCGAGCAAAAGAAGTAGATGATTACTAATTGCCATATAACAAAAGTTTTCAAATAGGTTTACGTTAATATACCAGAAAGATTGCTAAATTGGAGAATAAAAAAAATGGATTTTCAAAGAATACCATCTAAAGCACCCGGAAGCGAAGTTGTAAAAGGAGTTTATTTAAAAAGTGGAATTGCAGGATTTGATACAGCTATAGGGGGTAAAGGTATACCTGATGGTTCTCTTATTTTGTTATTAGGTGAACCAGGTTCAGGACATGAGATATTTGCTTTACAAATGCTTCAGAGTCAGGCAAAGGCAGGTAAAAAAATATTTTATGTTTCAGTAGATAAACCACCATCAGAGGTTGAATTAGAAATGATGACTTTTGGCTGGAATATCGATACTTACAAATCACTTGGTTCTTGGACTTATATTGATGCATATGGGGCAAAATATGCTAGTGATGAAAGTTCCCCAGTAATTGCTTGGGATAAAGGACTATTGAATCTTTTAAGAACAAAATTTGTAAATGTCGTAGCGAAATCCGCCCAACCCTTTACAATTATTAACTCTATTTCACATCTACTACTTGATTATGATGAAGAACAAGTAAGAGAACTCGTTCAAAACTTTGCATCCAATGTAATTCGAAAAGTAGGTGGAGTTCATATCTTATTAATGGTTAAAGGCATGCATGATGTTAAAACTGAGATTTTGTTCAGTCATATTGCTGATGGAGTTATAGATTTCTATTTACGTGAAAGATCAGATCAACTTCAAAGAACTTTCAGAGTAAGAAAAATGCGAAAAGCTATTTATGACACCAGACTCTATCCAGTAAATCTGGAAGAAGATGGTTTACAAATTGAAACAGCTCAAAGGCTATGAGAAAAGCCTATTTGCTGATTCAATCCTTCCTTCTTTTTAATCTCAAAGGTAATAGTGAAGCTTTTATTCTTAGAATGCAAGAGAATTAATGAGAGATTATTTGAGAGTAACTTTACAAACGAGGAATTACCAGCTTGTCTGAAAAAAATCTACCATGGACTGAATTATATCGTCCAACAAATCTAGGACAAATTGTAGGTAATGAAAATGCGGTAGATGCATTAAGAGATTGGTTTGATTCATGGTCACAAAAAGCTCAACGAAAAGTAGCTTTACTACATGGACCAGCGGGTACAGGGAAAACGAGTAGTGTAATTGCTTTGGCAAAGGAACGCGGTTATGAACTTGTAGAGATGAATGCAAGTGATACTCGAAACAAAGATGCAATCCTAAGAATTGCTGGAAGCTCTGCAAGAGAAGGAACATTAACAGGGGGAGCTAAAGGCAAGAGAATTCTGTTAATTGATGAAGTTGATGGTATAACTGGAAGGGAAGATAGAGGTGGAGTAAAATCACTTATTGATGTGATTGCTGAAGCTGCCGTGCCAATAATTTGCACTGCGAATGATGCTTACAATCAAAAATTAAAAGCATTAAGAAAAGTATCCAAAGTAATAGCCTATTATCCTGTTCACAAAGAATCGATCTTGAAAGTCTTAAAGAAAATAAGTAGGGAACAAAAATTTGAACTCGGAGCAGAAAATCTAAACTTCTTAGCAGAAAATGCACAAGGAGATTTACGAAGTGCAATTAATGATCTCGAGGGAACAGCTTTACAAATCAAAGCTGGAAAAACAACAGACATAGAATTACTTCATACTTATAGGGATCAAACAAAAGATATCCAAAAAGCCTTAGTAGATTTATTCAATTCACAGAATTTCAATGAGGGAAAACGAGCGATTGATGGGGTGAAAATGAAATATGATGAGCTGCTTCTCTGGATTTTTGAAAATGCCTATTTGCATACTAGTGATGAGCAACTTGCTAGTACCTATGAAACTTTAGCATCAGCAGATCGTTTTCTAGGGAGAATCAGGCGAAGGCAAAATTGGAAATTACTTTCATACTTCTTCGATTTGGTTTCCGGTGGCGTTGCTGTAGAAGTAGATAAACCTCATAGACAAATCAAACAATATACTTTCCCATCAAAGATAGGAATGTATGCTCAAACAAGATTTTCACGAGCTTTAAGAGATTCAATTGCTTCTAGCATGGCTGAAAAAACACATGTCTCAAAAGGATCTGCAAGAACTGATTCAATGTATTTAGTAAAACAAGTTCTTAACGGAAAAATTGGCGATGCTGCTCAAATGGCTTATTGGTTGGAACTAGACGAAAATCAACTAAAATCTCTTGTAGAGAATCCGGAAAACATTCGAAAAATAAAGAAAATAATGAAAGCTTTTGATGAGGAGAAAATTAAACATCAAACATCTATGGATAAATTACAATTCTCAAGTTTTGACGATATGGGTGATGATTGGTCAGAGATTTTATTGGAATTTGAAAAGAAAAAAGAAGAACAATTAGCAGAAGAAAAACGATTGAAAGAGGAAGCGAAAAAACGTAAAGCTGCTGAGAGAAAAGCGAAAAAAACAGCGGATAAAAAAGCAGCAAAAGAAACTAAAAAAGAAGCTAAAGAAAAACCCGAAGAGAAAGATAAGAAACAAGTTTCCCTTGAGGATTTCTTTTAATAAAATAAGTTAAAATACTTGTTCATCTAATGTTTAATAGGGAATAATATTGAATCATAGGATTTCTTTCAAAGAGGTTATAAGTAAAACTCTCTATAGATTTTTTTACGTTTTAACATTTCCTTTTCGATTTTGTATATTATTTATTCTAAAATCAAAAAAACACGATGAAGCAAGAACAGATGCAGTTCGGTTAAGCTATAACCTAAATGACTAATTAGCTATTTTAAAAGAAAAATTAGCATTACCTATTGATGTTTAAAAAAATATCAAAAGGAATTGCTGCTACATTGAATTCGGAAAGTAATCAGGGTCAAGATGATTTTGTTAATTTCTGGTCTAAGTTAAATGATATTTTTCCCTATCTAAATTATCGAAAAGAACAATTTTCAATTATTACAGCAATCCAAAAAGCATCTCATAAAACACTACTAATTGATGCTGAAACAGGGAGTGGGAAAACTGCAGCGGTTCTATCAGCAATTCTGAGTAGGAAAGAAAAGGATGAACGGATTCTTATTTTCACTAAAATGCTAGGACAAATGGATGCCTGGTTTAGAGAACTAGGATTAATTAATGATTATAATCGAAAAGTTGGGCAGAATATTTACTCTTTAGTACCAATGGTTGGGAAAACGAATATATGTCCATTGGTTACGAAATTCAATAAAAAACAATTTTCACAAATTGGATGTAGCTTATTTGATTGTACTCACATCAAGAAATTTCATTTTATGCAAAATGAATCCGGTAATTTTTACGCGCTATCAAGACGAGTTAGATCCAGTATTGCAGAAAACATCAAAAAAGGCGTTGGACTTGCAGAAATTCTTTGGATGTTAGAAAATAAACTTGAGAACCTAGGTTGTCCCTATTTAGCACTAAAAACAGCTCTTAAAGATGCAGATATGGTCATTACCACTTATCCATTTCTTTTGAATACAAAGCTAAGAGAAATTTTGTTTGAAAACATGAATATTGACTTGGCAAATACAACGATAATTATTGATGAAGCTCATAATCTCGCAAAAGGAAACATTGGGAACTTATCTTACAAAACTCTGTATCGTGCTATCAATGAGATTGGTTCACATAAAGTGTTAAATCTCCTGCAAAACCTGCGAGGTCAAGAAGGATTACATTCTTTGGATTTAGAAGATAAAGACATTCAAGATCTCAATAATTGTGGAAGACAATATTTACTAAAACGATTCAATCAAGGCAGCAAAGAAATAAGTAATACAATTAAAGTAAGTGAATTTCTACGTAATCACGATTTATGCTATTTAACATCTGACAAGAAATATACTTTATATCTAAAAGACCCACGAACAATTCTTAATCCTATGAAGCTAGCAAAACATCTCATACTATTATCTGGGACATTCAGACCACTGAAACATTTTGCGAGTTTTCTCGGAGTACCAAATGCAAAGAAGATCTCTGTATTATCCGAAAAAATCGGAAAAAACAGGATAATTCTGACTACAAATGATTCTCAATTAACAACGAGATATTCTGAACGATCAAGAGAACGATTCCTATATTATTG
This sequence comes from Candidatus Heimdallarchaeota archaeon, assembly GCA_019058165.1. Taxonomy (GTDB): domain Archaea; phylum Asgardarchaeota; class Heimdallarchaeia; order JABLTI01; family JABLTI01; genus JABLTI01. The sequence continues at coordinate 18,863 of JAHLVZ010000008.1, read as the reverse complement.
CGATACCATATCACAATTATTGAAAGTTATTCCAGGACACACTCTAGTCTTTACACCAAACTATGAATTAGCTTCTGTTTTTGCGAATCTACTGAAGACAAAGTATGAAGAGCGTCCTAACCAACCAATTACTAAACTAATAAATGAAGTGAAAAACAGTAAAACAAAGGCGGCAATTATCGCTCCAGCTCGCGGGAAAATTTCTGAGGGAATTGAGATCGTGCAAAATGAAAAATCCCTTATTTCTGCAGTAATAATTGCTGGGTTACCGTATCCTCCTCCATCGAGATCATTGAAGGAAATCATAAAAGAATATAGTAAATTCTGGGGAGGAGAACAAGCTGCAAATTATATGAATTACTTACAAGCCGTTGTAACAATGAGACAATGTTTAGGGAGAATGATTCGCTCAGAAAATGATGTAGGAGCATGGATTATTCTAGACAATCGAATTCCCTATATGAATGTCTTCCCAAGAGCAATAGAGTGTAAGAATTCTGCAAAAATGATTGATCGCTTGAACTTTTTCTTTAAAGAACACAACCTATCTTAATCATTTTTCCTCGTTGAGATTTTTAACTATTTAGAGCTTTTAAAACAAAATTCTTTGAGAATCAATTGAAAGCGAAATAGATTATTTGAGGTTGTACAATGAAAAAGAAAGCATTAGTAGTAATTACATTATATTTTTCCTTAATGTTCATACATTTGATAAACTTCAACAGTACTACAGAAGAAAGTACTGAAGAAATACGAGTAGTATTCCAAGATGGTAATTTCGAACAAAGCATTGAAGTAATTAATACTATCTCACAAACAAAAGGAACCCAACCAATTAATCCAGTTATACAACCTCTAGATTTAATTACTCCATCTTACACAAATCTATCCTTATCTGAAGGAGAACCAATTATAGAAGGAACAGAGATAACACTCACTAGTTTGACTACATCATCAGGTCATGGAGTCTCTTCTGGCGAAGTTGATTTCAAAGATTTAAAATTGCTGGCAGTTGACAATGACACATCCACAACCACTGTTTACTCAAACAAATTTGCTCTTAGAATTAATCTCCCCCAAACGACGACAATCTATGGATTCCTCACAGATGTAACTCCAACAGTCAGAGAAGACATTAATTTTTACATAAGAAATACTTTAACAGGCTCTGACATACGAAATGGAGTTATTACAGGATACATTGCTAATAGTGCTCATGTATCAAATCAATTGTTGCATATTCCTTTCGAATATTGTGGAGGAAGTACACCCTTAACACTAATTGCAAACACAGATTACTATTTCTTATTGGAACCAACTATATCAACTTCTGATACTTTCTTTGAGTTAAGAGAATCCTCTGATGTGCCTGATGATATGAAAATCTATGAATGGTGGGGGACGAATTATGCTGAGATAATGATTGATGCTAATTTTTATTTAATTACCGATGTTAAAACAATCTCAGAAGATAATTCTGTTGACTCTGGTGGATTTGCATCTGCAATTTGGACAACAGTAGATCAAGGCAGTCATTCATTTATCGCATGGTATAAGGGTTCAGCATTCAATGCTGAAAGTTTTGGTTCAGTTTTACGAACCATTATTCCTTCGATGGAATTACTATTAGTTTCTATTGATTCGGTAGTAACTGAATATAATGACCCAACAATATTACTAGCAACTGTCAAGGAAGACGCAGTAACTCCTGCTGAAGGAAAAACTGTGACTTTCCTTGCAAGCCTAGATGCTCTGAGTTGGACAACTATTGGTTCTGCTGTAACGAACCTATTTGGGCAAGCAATATTAATGCATCAATTTGTTCTGGAACCAGATAGTTATATCTTACGAGCAAAAGTAAACGAGTTTTCACTGGCAGATACAACACTAGAAATTCAAGTAGAGAGTATTAGTTGGTACAATATTGATTTTCTTGGTCAATATAGAAATAATCTTGGAGCACCAACATATACAAAATTAAGTGCAGTAATTCAAGTTAGAGATAATGATGATGATCCAGTGTCCAATATGGATTTTGATTTATGGTACAAATTTGATGGCATTTATGAAAGAATTCCTCATTATTTTACAACAAATGGAACTGGGTTTGGAGTTCTAGACCAAGGAATAGAGGATTTGTTAGCTGGATATCATGTTGATACCCATTACTTTACACCAGCAGATTATGAAAATGGATACATAGGTAATTCAGCTTATGGTGATTCTATAGTTGAGAAAGGGATTCTGGAAATAGAATTACTAGATTATTCTGTGAATTGGAATGATGATGTGCCTCTTATTGCCAGAATCACTTCTTTGGATGAAGGATGGAATGGAATCACAGTTAGATTTTCATACTATGATAATTCTCAATGGATACAAATAGGAGAATCCAATTCAAATACCACTGGATACGCTCAATTCAATTGGAATCAAATGCCAGTAACTATTGGTAGTTATCTCCTTAAAGCAGAAGCTTTGGAAAGTCCTCAATTCAATTCTGTGGAAAAAACAGTTAATTTAGATGTTACTAGAAGAAACCTTGTCATCTCTATTCTCTATGAGGGAGAACTCATTGGTAGTGGTGAAGAAATCGATTTAGAATATACAAGTACTATTAATTTGGTCTTTTATGTTGAGTTTGAAGATGGAACACCTGCTTCCGATATTCTAGTCGAAATTCTAGGAAGACAATTTGGTGACACGTATTACGGAAATATTGGTTTTACAACAACTAATGCTTCTGGTTATGCATTATTCAATGATTATCATAACTTAACCTTAGTTGGTAAGCAATACCAGTGTGTAGCAGAAGTTGCCCAAACAAGCAGATATGAAGGCTATCAGTTACACTTCAAAATAAATCTCATCAAATGTACGCCAGTTATTTATTTTGAAAATCAACAAGGGGAAAAAGGCACTTACACAGAACTAATTGCTATGGTTAAGAATTCAGAAGGAAGACCATTGAGCTATGTTCATGTTCAGTTCATAATTAATGGGATAATATATGAAGGAATAAGTAATTGTTACGGTTTTATTCGAGTGTTTATTGCCCCTGTATTGCCTACTGGAATGTATGTAATAAACTGTATAACTATTGCAGACGAAAGATACAATTCTGTCCAAAAGAGCGCGAACTTTTATCTATCAAAAGGATTGCCATATTTCATCCTATTAGATGCTGCTGCAATACTAGATGGCTTCTTAACAATTAGAGCTCAAGTATTTGATTCATTAGGAAGACCCATTGCTAACCTCACTGTCAGGATAACATTTTACGGTTGGAGTGAATTACTTACAACAAATGCAGATGGGCTTATAGAGTATACTTTTTCTGTTTTAGGATTCGATATTGGAAGTTATCTCTCAGTACTAACTTTTGAGAGGAACGATGATTGGTTTGATGTAACAACTACTGGGAATGTATTGATCTACGAACAAGAATCAAATTTGGAGTTACTAGCAACAGATATTACAATTACTTATGGAGAAGAAATTTACATACAAGCTAAGCTTGAATCCTTACAAGGTTTACCTCTTGATAATAGAATTGTTAAATTCATCATTTTATTAGATGATGGTACAATAATAGAACTTGGACAAAATATTACCAATGTATATGGTCTCGTTACTTTCAGAACAACAATAATTCATGTTCCAGGTTCTTATGAAATCGGAGTTATGTATTCTGGAGCCGTTGACTTCGGACCATCGGAACAATTCACATTATTTGTGATTCAGAAAGCACAAGTAGTAATAATTGGATCCGATTTTGATGTAATTGTAAATTCAACTGCAACTTTTAGAATAAGACTATATGACATGTATGGTGTTCCCATTCAACAAGCAGAAATTTATCTGTTTATCTGGTATGGAAATAGTTGGGTACTTTTAGGAATATTTACCACAAATCAATTAGGGTATGTTGATATTTCGATTGTTATTCCCTTCTCTTTAGGAGTTCATACTCTTAAAGTAGAATCCCAAGGGAACGATTTCTACAACAGTGGTTTTCTTGGATTAGAAATGAATGTAATCGAAGCTCCTCCAAAGATATTGCCAGATATTATACTTAGCTCAGATGATCTAATTGTTGCTGATCATCAAGAAGTTATCATAGAAATTACTGTGACGAATGCAGTAAGCGGGGCAGCTGTAACGATTTATGTTTTTATAAACAACATATACAATGATACAGTTACTGTCATCAATGGTTACGGTTACTTTTCCTGGCAGCCAACGAAACTCGGGCAGTTTAATCTCACATTCCTTTCAGTAGAGGACACTGTCTACTTGATTTCATCTCAAGAAATAACAATACAAGTAGAGCAAAACATTCCCCCCGAATTAATTGGTTTTTATTATGATGATTACATTTGTGAAGGAGAACCATTTGTAATAGAAACAAATTTCTATGATGCATCTGGAATAAAATCAGTCTGGTTTATTGCAAATGGAACTCAATATGATTTGGTTAAAATTGGATCAATTTATACTACAACAATCTATATGCTAAGACAAGGAGCATACAATATTAGTTTAGTTGCTGAAGATATGCAAGGATACATTGCCATATATGATCTTGATCCGTTGACCGTTTTCGATAAAAAAACACAAGTTTTGAAATACCATTTCAGCAATTTTGTATTAGAACTTGGACAAGAATTGAATTTTGAAGCCTTAATATATGCTGAAAATCCTCTAAGCGAAGTATATTTCATAATTAATTCTACTGAGCATCAAATGACCTTAAGTTACCAAATAGATGCTCATAGAAGTGTTTGGTTGATTAGTATTGATTCTTTAGATATTGGGAATTTTGAAATTAGGATAAAACTAGTCGAAGAATCGGATAATGTCTATATTAAAACTATCTCAGAAAGACTATTAGTTATTCCAATAACTCCTCAGCTATTAGATTATATTTGGCAAATTGATACTGGGAAAAGTGAGGATTTCATCTCTGGGAACATCACAATTGATTCATATTATCCAATAGATCTCATTGAGGTTTGGATTGATGGACAAAAATTCACAGTAACAATGATTACTGATGGTGTTTACAGTTTCTATGGATACGTCAGTCACAAAAAAAGTCATGTTTTAACAATCAAAGTAACTGACATAATGGGAAGAATTCTTACAGACGAAATTATGTTAGGTGGAGTATCTGGTTCTTCAGTATTAACCATCTCTCTTGTAGTATCAGTGCTTGTTATTATTGGTTTAATTGCAGGAGCATTATATTTGTCACAGCAACGCAAAAACCGAGCTCAAACTAATGATTCCTTATCTGAATTGGAACTACCGGATATTAGCGATGAATTATTGGAAACATTCGATGATGAACCACAATTACCAGATGAATCGACTAATCAACCTAAGAAATCCAAATCGCAAAACAAACGAAAGAATGCAGTAATTCCTCCGATAGCTACTGTAGCAGATGATTTAGCAGAAGATTTCCTAAATGAAACTTTAGAACCCGTTGAAATTGAATCCACTCCTCAGCTAGAAGAAGTCAAAGAGTATATTGCGAAAGTAAAAAATGATGGTTTGCTTCCGGATGAAAATGGTGAAATGAAGAAGACTATAGATGATTTGTCAAGTCTATCTCCAGAAATTGACATTAGAGTATTGCCAAAAGAAGAACAAATGAAGATTTTAGCTGTAGAAGAGGAATCTGAATCGCTAATATCAACAGTAATTAGTCTTAAAGAAATCGCAGAGGAAATTGATCAAACATTTAAACAGAAAGGTGGATGTTAAAAGATTCCATATAAAAGGAAAGAAGAAAAAAACTTGGCTTTTCGCTTTCTTAGGAAATCATTTGGAATTGCAATCTTATTGATTGTTACATTTAATTTATTCTTTGTAATTAACATCTCTGCATTTTCAAACCAAGCAGAACAAAGAAATTTGCTAAAGAATAGTACTTTACAAGAGTATAGTTTTAATGACATTGGAATTTTTACGAATTCATTGGTTTGGGATGGTATAGGGATATTTGAATTATCAATGAATAAAACATTTAATCTTAATAACATTGGTCCAGCATTCCTAATTATAGAGTTTACTTCAGAAGGTGATCGGCCTGAAAGCCCAGGATATACTTTTGCTGGAGAATTTAATCTCCAACCTTTTGAGTCAACACTAAGTCGTTCAATAATTCCTATAGATGATGAAGAAATTAGACAAATTGCTATTCCATTACAATCCGATGGTCGAATCTACAGTAATAATCTAATCATTAATGTAAGCTGCACAAATGAATTGTCTAGTAGTGATTCCGGTACTTTAACAATAAAAGAGACTTCGCGAATGTTAATTGGAAATGCTCTCCTGTTAGATACTTATGGTCATTATACAGCGCAAGTTTATCCGGAAAAACAAAACGGACTGTCTTCTTTAAGCGGTTTAAAATTACGAAGCTATATACCAATAACAATTGAAAATAATGCTTTACTCGAAAAAAGTACCTGCGATCTTGAAATTACTTTGCAAATAATAGGAGAAATAAGTATTTCACTTACCTTTTTCGATTCTAGTGATACAACCCATCCATTCGTAAAAAACGAAACATCTGAAAATACCCTTGATGCTGAAACTCAATTCACTCCTACAATTGGTTCGAATTTTTATTCGATAGAATTCGTAATTTATAGTAACAATTTGTGGGGCTCAGATTTCAACGTAACAATAACCAGTTGTATCATTGATTTTGCTGAATCACAAAATGGTTTTGGTTTTAGTGATTTAGAAATTCCTTTCTTCCAATGGCCATCCATTCCTATTGTGGGAGTAATTATCCTTTTTCTTTGGATAATGCCCTATTCTGTTTTGAAATATCGTGAATGGAAAAAACTCCCAGGAGAGGTTGATATCAATATTCTTGATGATGAAGATATTAACATTCTAGATCCAGAAGGTATGACAGCGGGAGACGACGATGATGACATCGAAGAAACGTTTGATTTCGAGGATGATTAGATATGAGTAATGAACAAACAACTGTAATAGAAAACCCAAATTCTTCACCAGAAATTAGCAGTAGATTATCAAATATTAAATTAAAAACAAAACTGGGAAAAGCAATTGCATTGCTAAAACCAACGATATTTAACTCCGTTATTACATTTATTGTATTTGTTATTGTATTAGCAATAACAAAGCTCCTTGGAATAACCATAGGTGTTAGTCTTGGAACTTATATTCTTGCTTCATTATTGTTGCAACCGATTTTTGAGAAAAGATTAGGCAGGAAGTTAACTGGCTTAGGTTTCGGGAAAGCTAAAAAGAAAACTTCACTAATTAGTAGTAATAATCAATCTATAATATTATTCACGAAGAAAAATCTCCTTATTGGAATTTCTCTCCTAAGTGTAGAGTGGATCACAAATTTTGTCAATCTCAGTTCAATTTGGGATTTCTTACAAGAAGAAGGAATACAAATACAAGATTGTCGTGAAGGGTGCTTTTTTGTTATTCGAAAAATGATTGAAGCAAAGAAATCAAGTGATCTACAAGAACAAGCTACGAAACTCGTTAAGGAAATTGAAAGAACAATCCTCTTAATGAAAAAGAAATTCGATATAGATTTCGAAAATTTGAATTTACATCTCGTGAAAGGTCAAGAAAGAATCCTCTTGATATTGAATATTGGATTGGAACAAGAGAGATTTGATGTTTTTCCAGATATTTCTGAAGATGAGATTGATTATATTAAAAACTCAACTCTGGAAAAACAAGAAGAATCAATGGAGGAAAGACAGCCTCTTAGGGCTTAATTAAAAACTGAAGGTGTTGAAATATGGCTGTAATATTTAATCTAGAAGTGTTGTATAAATCAATAGAACTAATACTATTATTTTGGTTGCTTGGATTACTCTTTAAGTGGGTACTGACATTTATTTTCGGAGAGAAAGGTGCTCGGGTCATTGGCTTCCTTGGGTACACAGTTAATTTCTACCTGAAGAAATTTGTTTTGTCAAAGATCTTTAAGATTGAAGTTCATGAATGTGATCCGTTTAGATTGAAATTCACCCACGAAGAAACAAATCGATGGGATATTTTGTTCACCTCATTAGTACTTGTTCCAATGGGAATTGGTTTATTATTGGGATCACTAGTAGGTGCTGTTGGATTAATGCTAGAAAGTAACCTAGTTATATTGTCTTCTTTTCTCTACATCTTTGGTTTTTTGATTGCTGTTAATTCTGTCCCTTCATTTCAAGACATTAAGGAATTAAGTGGTTGTTCTGTAAGATCAATTGTAATTTGGTTTGTAATTGCAACTGTTCTCTGTGCTATTCTTGCCTCGGTGCTAGTTCCTTTCCTAAATTCCTTAGGAGTAATTATTGCAGTTTTAACGGGAATATTAACTACAACACTACTCACATTTTTCATTCCAGGATTGTCTGATAAAATGTCTTCTGAGAAAAGTACTTCATTAATTGGTGGAACAGTGGATTTAGATGGATAATGGACATTTAATTTCTGTAAGAGAATCAAGTACAGAATTTCTTAGCAAAGGTAAGGTATTGCATCTGTATGGTCCACCAAAAAGTGGAAAATCTACTCTTTCAGCAACTATTGCTTTTGAACTAGCTAAGCATGACTTATTGGTAAGCATTATCTCAACAGAACGTCCCATCGAAATCAGAATGCAATCGATGATTGAAGCAGAAGGTGGATATACTCGAGAATTATTAGAAACAATATCAACGTCTGATATCTTTACTTTTGATGATTTAATTCAAACACTTATTCATGATTTGCCTACCATAGAATTAGAAATGGATGTGCTTATTATTGATTCACTCACATCAGCTTATCGACCACATGCTAACCCAATAAGTTTGACAATGCTAAGAAAAGCTCTCTCGTCTCTACAATCACTTACTATTAACAGAAAAATTGCTGTTATGTATACAAATCAGGTAGCATCAACAATGAATTCCACAAATGATTTTCGACCGGTAGCTTCTGCATCAACAAGGAGTTATAGCGACATAACTACAAGACTTACTCGAAAAAGTAATGAAAGTACAGAAATTACCTTTGAAGATTTAAATGGAGAAGAATTGGAAGTTTTGGAACCCTTTACTATCACAGCATTAGGCATCGAAGAATTCGATCAATTATTTCAAGTTCTCGAGTAAAACTAGTTATTGCTCATATTCTTTATTTGAAATATCCACGAGTTTTTGGCTTTTCTTTACTCCTAATCCCTCTATTTTTTTCAATTCATCTTCTGAAGCATTAGCGATTTTGCGTATGGATCCCAGATTTTCCAGTAAACGAGTTGCTAATGTTCTATTAATGCCTGGATAGGAACTAATGACCTGTATGGCCTTTTCATTGGGACTTCCCATTTTCATGGATTTCCTAATAAGTGGTTTTCTTTTCTTGGTTTTTTGTTCTCTCATAGCAATTCTCTTAATGATAGCTGCAGACTCTTCAGAATTTTGTGTCTGAATTATCGATACACCAAAATCAATCACAAATGAAGAGAGAGCTCCGGCTATTGCTTCAGGATGAATTCCTCCTGAAGGAAACCCTTCGATAAGTAAAATTGGAATCTGATAGGCATTAGTTAATGAACCGAGCTGCTCGAATAACCTGCCATCTATTATTGATGAGAGAAGGTCCTCACCTTTTTTGTATTCTAGCGCAACGCGATCACTTAAGATATAATCTCCACAATCTACTTGCTTAAACTCTAATTCTATACCTTCCTTCTTCAAATAAAATAAAATCTTACTATTCTTTTCTCTGCTATCTACAATAATCCTAACACTGTCTTTAGAGTTGTTTTTACTTTCTTCTTTTTCGTTTTCTTGTTCTTCCCATCTCTCCACATCATCAAGAGCAAGTTTGAAAGAAGTCAATTTCTCAGGCATTTCTGTTGGGTGCACTTGCTCTCGCTCGCTATCTTCAGTTAGAGTTTCAACTTCCTCATTTTTTTCCTCTTTTATTGGAGCAAAAGCTCTTGAATCAGCAGCTGGTTCCTTTCCTAATTCTTCCTTCAACCAACCAATGTCTTGTAGTAATTTGTTCATGTTTCTCTCTCGAGAATTTGAAATAAAGTGAGCGGCAGTATCAGCTGTGTGGTGTGTGGTTAGAATTACGACTTTCCCTTTCTTCTTTCTTCCAGTTCTACCTGATCTTTGGATTTTGCGAATAGCACTGGCGGTTCCCTCGTAAAAAATAACTAGATTGCATTCTTCAACATCTAAACCTTCTTCTAAAACACTAGTTGAAACTAAAACTGGAAATTCATCTCGTCTAAAAGCACTAAGTAAAGCTATTTGCTTCTTCTGACTTAAACCACCCTTTTGTCCTCGACCCTGCCCCACAAAAGGTTTAGCTTTTATCCCTCGCTCATCTAGTGCTTTACTTATTGCATAACATGTAGCTCTCAAATTGCAAAATATGAGCACTCGTGAATTAATTAAATCAACTGTATCAAGTATCTCGAGTAAATAGAGAAGTTTAGGATGAATAACTCCTTGTTCCTTTAAAAGTTCAATTTTCTCAACCATCTCACAGAATTCTGAAACTTTGAATAACCCTTTGATGCTTTTACTGTTTTTTTCCCGCCAATTATTGATAAGAGAATAAGCACTTGGAATACCTTGACTTTCAAGGGTCTCTCGGAGAATTTGAATATAAACAAGACGATTACAAGCCATCATTTCAAGATAATTGGCTCGAAAATTCTTGGAAAGTTCCTTCTTTATTCCAAGCAATTCCCCTTTATATAAAAATTGAAATTTCTTCTCCGTTAATCCTTTCGAACGTAAGAAACTGACTTCTCTTTCACCAAGTATATTTATTGTAAAAAGAATCTTTTCAAATTCTAAGGGAAGAGGAATTTCGATTCGTTCCATGTCAACATTGTGGATGTACTTTCTCACCTCGGGGTCATTTTTGGGTCGACTTTCTATAGCTTCAATGAATAAATTTCGGCAGATTTCAAGGATATCTTCTTTATTTGTCCCTGGTGATGCAGTGAGGGCAATTATCCGAGTATCTGGATTCTTATCATGAATAATATCTGCAATGTGGACGTAATCATACTCTCCTCTTGCACGATGAGCTTCATCGAAATAGACCAGCTTGCATTTCGCAGGATCAAGATGCCCATGAATTATGTCATTTCTCACAGTTTGTGGGGTAGCAATAATAACTGTAGCATTTTTAATCATCAATTTTCTATTTTGAGGAGATATCGCACCAGAAAGTTCTACGATTTTTTCAGCAGGTATATTGAGAAATGTTCTGAAGGATTTAACGTGTTGATTAATGAGGGGTTTTGTAGGGGCCAATATTAGAATAAATTCTCCTTTACCAATGAAATATTGCTTCTGAAGAAGATAGGCAATATGAAGTATTGAAATAATTGTTTTTCCAGTTCCAGTGGGTAAAACAACAAGGGTGTTCTTGGTAATGCAGGTGTTAAGAATAGTTTGTTGGAAAAGTCTAGGTTCAATACCTTTTCGCAAATAAGGATGTTGTATAATCTCTTCTGCTGATGTCACTTATTTCCTCTCAAGAAAGTCTTTCCTTACAATAGAATACTCCGTATTAATGTATTAAAACAGCTAAATTTCAACTCGAGAGAACAATTTTTCACATTTAGCTACTTTTAAACAATTTTTACTGAGAACTCATTGAGGTAGGACTACGTGATAGACCCATCATCAACAAATAGTAGTGTAAATAGTGCAATGGATTTTGAGACCTATAAAAATAAGAAATCAAAAATGCATGAATCCATTCTAATTCAACATTATCCGGATCAAGGTTTTTACATTGCGCATGTTTATGCAATAATGATTGTTGATGAAAAGCAAGGAATTTACTCTACCCAAGTAATCGATTTAAGAAAACGTTCTAAGAGAGAACAAAGAACTCCTTTGAAAGTTATCGCAAATCAGAAAAGAGGTAGCCTTTCTGTCATTAGATATTTTGTTAAAAATCCTGCTGAGAAAAAGCATGAAGAAAAACTTAAAGAAAAGTATCCTGGGAAAAAACTCCCAAGAAGAAGAAAGTACTTTCCTCCTTTGATTCTTCTCATAGCACATTATTGTGATAAATTCTATTATCCACAGAGCTTTTCAGAAGATGAAAACCCATTGATTATCCAGGAGTCATTACTTCATTTCGATGATTTCATTCAAGATGATATTCATCAAACATTACGATCAATTGGTAAACCTCTCTATCTGAAAGGAGAAGAAATCTTGGTTGACTTCCATCAGATTAGAGAAGTGCCAGAACCCATTCTTAAGAAGCTTTTAGAAGAAAAAAGCTTAGGCTCAACAACAAAACAACAAGAATACTCTATGCTAGTACCTGTAGTTAAAAACATGAGAAAGGAAATCAGTGAACAACAACCATTATTCAGTTCTAAAACAGATCCTCAAGCAATAACTCATGTATTATCGACTAAAAACAGCTTTCTACCACTAAACAATGAACGATTCCCTGTAATTGTTATTGGCGAACCAGAAGCAAGAAGAAGCCTAATTCTAAATATTCTCAGAAATGCAAATGCTAAATACCTTGTTTTTGATCCAAAGGAGAACTACGGACAATTAGCAATGGCGAATCCAAGGGTTCGGGGGTACCTATTAGGGACAAATTATATGCTGAATATTATAAGCACAGAGGGCGAGAAGATCAGAGAACAAGTTTATGCTTATTGGTTTGCGAAAATAATAGCAACTGTTTCGGGAATAAGAACTGATCTCTCAAAAACGATTGAAACATACCTACTAGGAGCATATAGGGATCCAAGTAATCAAACCAGATCAGTTTTTCAATTCAAGGATTTTGCAAATCAAGAATTAACTTCTGAAGTAACAAAAATGAGTCGAAATGAATCAGTAACGATTGCGAATGTCTTGTATCCTTTGGGAACTTATGAGGAAATTTCACTCTTTACTCGTATTGGCCGTTCCTTATCCTTTGAATCTTTGTTGGATACAAAGGGTTCTATAATTCAATTTGCTAAAAATGATGATCAATTAACAAAGATTGCTTATTTATTCACATTACTAAAACTAAGAGCAATAATAAACGATGAACCAAAAATAATAGTTCTTGAAAACTTGGATGAAATTATAGGACAAAACACAAGAAATTGGCAAGATAATAATCTCTCAGATTTAATACTCGGATTATCAGAAGATTTCCATATAGTAATAGGTGCTCGATCACCTTCCAAAATTCAAGAACTCTTCAAAAACACTCAAGCCAAATTTATCAATAGACTACAAGTAATGGCAGACAAACACCTTCTAACAAATGAATATAACATTCCCAAAAAAGACATACAAAATATCAACAAACTCTCTGTGAGAGAATATCTTACTCTAGTGCCTGAATTTTCCAGTCCGAACTACATTAAGGTTGATTTTGAACCAAAAACGAAAATGAAATTAGAAGTGGATGATCTAATAAAAGAAAGTAATGTAAGAATAATCCAATCCAAAGATTATCTTCGAAATGAAGGCATCTCACCCGAAGTACGGAAAACAATATTTGATTTAATTAGAATTCTTAAAGAAAAACCCCGGAAAATATTGCCAGAGGAAGGCATTGAAAAACTGCTTCCTGATAGTTCAGAGACAGATGTTTTACGAGCAAAGGAAATCGCAAGAGATGAATCCTTCATAAAAATCATTGTGAACTCGCCCGATGATTCCGAGGAAGCTATTAACTTACTAAAACTAACTGAAAGAGGAGAAGAATACTACAAGAGTTATCTAAATCTAAAGAAGGAAATTCCACTAATATCTATAAAATCTTTAGCTGTTGAAAAGAATTTTCAAAATGACATGTTTGCGAAATTAGAGAAAATCGATAAAATGTTTGATGCTGGAGAAAGTATTGTTGCTATGGATCTCATGCTAGAAGTAGCAATAAGGTTGCTTGGTGCTCTCCCAGAAGAAGATCGTTTCATAAATGGTAAAATCGCTGCAAAGCTTCTCGATCAATGGTCCTACCTGACCTCATTAAAAGAAGTAGGAAATGTTAGCAAAGCAAAACGAATTCATCAAGAATTTTCTCAACTCGTTGCAAATGCCTTGAAATCAATTAAACATCGTTTACTACAGGAAACTTCTCAACTTGAGAAAAAACAATCAAGGAAAACTAGAAAACGGAATAAAAAAGAAAAATCAATTGATAAAACTAAAAGTGAAACTATTGAAGAAGAATTCGAATTTAATTTTGACTTGAAAAAAGAACAAGAAGTTGCAGAGCAAATTGATCCCTGGGAAGAACAAGTAGAGGTTTCACACAAAGATGATGAAAATGATAGTTTGTTTTTAGCAGCAGCTGATGACTTAAAATCTGCTGGATTACAGCATTTGGATTCAAAAGGTTCATTGTTCTCGCCCAAGAAGGGCAATATTTTCGATGAAGATCTACTTGAAACTGAAAAAGAAGAACAAACAAATGAAACCTATGATCCCTTTAAACCTGAGGACAAGGAAACGAAAACTAAAAATCAAAAAAAACAAAAAAAAAGTCTCGATCAACTAAAGAAAAAACTCTTGCTTGAAATTGCTAAAAAACTCGGTGTTCCATCTCTTGAAGATGAAGATTTCATCTGGCATGTTTTAACATCTCGGTTTAGTGGTAAAACAGATGATGGGTACACCATTTCTGAAATCGTTACAATTCTCAAACAGCTTTATGGGGATTTAGAAAAAGGAGGAGTTATTTCTGAAAATCTACTAAAGAAATTAGAGAAACTATTAACAAATCCAAAACTAATGCCTAGTGGTTTAGTATTGGATTTAAAACAATACGTGAAGGATCAATAGGTAATTCACGTTTCTTCTACTATCTTACTTTTGATTAAACTAATAATTGGGTTCGCTATTATTGGGGGAATATCATAATCAATTGGGCTAAGAACGGGTATGATTGATCCGAAATTTGTTATTCTGATAATTCCAATACCATATACTTTTGCCATAGAAATTTGCTCAGAATCTGTCGGATTATCATCATCAAAGGGACAAGCCAAAAAAACTCTGTGAGCAAAATCTCTGTAAAGTAATGGGTGAGTCACCCAGAGACCATTTTCTACTTCAATAAAAATAATTTTTCCATCTTTGTATGCTGCTACATCGATCCTCACTTTTGAAATATCCCTGTTTGTTAAAGCTTTAATATCAAACAATGAATTATTTAGGACTAATTCTTTCACAACGATATAACCTAATCTCTCGAGATAAACTGTGAGTATATCTGCTATCTTCCTTTCAGAGAGGATTTTATTTCTTTGATTATTATTTTCTTTGTTAACAGACATACTCTAAACTTTCCGGTTTACTAAACACTTGCTGTTTTTTTATTTAAAACTATAATTAACATAATTTAGCTCTTTTAAAAGAAAAATTCTGAAGAAAAGATTGAGTTAATTCGCTCATTAAAAATGAAATTACATACAAAAGAAATTTGATGAGAAGAATGATTGACATAGGAGTTAATAAAATTAGCAGTATAAATGCATTAGTATTTGAAAATTACTTAGATTGGTTAAAAAATATACTAAAATTAACTGGCATGTCTATCAGTTCGATATTTCTATTTTGTTTTGTCATTTGGCTTGTTATGAACTTAATAATAATATTTTTAGCTGAGATTTTTCCATTTGTTAAAGGGATTTTAAGAATTCTTGAATTCATTCTAATTCCTGGTTCACTTATGCATAATGTTTGGCATGTTATTGCTGCTAAGAGATTAAATCTTCCAACTGAAACCGTAGTTAGTTTTGGTTATGGTTGGAGCCGAGTAGGAATAAAACTTACTGGAAGATTAAAGAACCTGCGTCAAGGGATCATTTTTTTCTGGGCTCCAATTATGAATATTCTTGTAATCACAATTTGGATAATTCCTGGTATGATTCTATTCCAATGGCTTGATACAATGATAAATAATACAGTTTTCTATTGGATTTGGCTATATGTTTTATTTTCGCTTGTTATTTTTGGTTTGCCAGATGCTGCAGATTTACTAAACCCATTTCATATTACTGTTTCAAAAACACCTGAATTCTACCTATTCATAGTATTTTATGTGCTAATTGCTCCAATAACTTTAATTTTATGGGGATATGGAATAACAATTATTTTCTCACTAATTTATGCAATAATTGCGTTTTATGAAGTTAGAAAAATCGCAAAGAAAGAAGAGAAGCGTTTAGCTTTGAAATTTGATAAAACGTTCAGACAAACTGAATACAAATACATAGTTATTCCTGAAAGTGAGTACCAAGAAATGTGATTCAAAACTATTTATTCTGGAACTCTGTGAAATCATACAGACTTACAAGGTCTTTTTGCAATCTTCTCAGCAAGATGATTGGAGCAACACGATCATTAGTAATATCCTTTGCAAATGCAATCATCAGGATTTCCAACTGCTTCAAAACATAGCTAGAATATTGAGGAGTAATTGCTAACTGTGGTTTACCAGCTATAAGGTGAACTGTTCCAGTGTATGTTTTATCACAAATAATCTTGGTGATTTCCCAGAAAAGCTCCTCAGTAATTGCTAAACCTTCATCTTTGAGACGAGAAAGAATAGCTTCTATGAGAGGTTTTGTATTCATGAGTTTGTGAATCTCACCGAGAATTTTTGGATCTTCTGGAATGGTTTTAAGCAAACGGTAATTGTTAAGAGCAATATATTTTGAATAAACAGGGTGTTGGGTAGGGATCGTATCAATCTTAGTTTTCATAGAGGAACCCACATACTCGCCATCATAGCTTAGATCAATCAAATGAATAGGACCGTTAAGGTGCAAGAGATTTTTTCGTAAGAACATATTGACTGGGGCATAAATCTCGTTATCACTCCAAATCTGGACATATAATTCCCTATTATAGGGGTCAACTAAAACTAAGCGCAAATATGGCTTCTTATTTTTAGCAACTAAATCCAGAGCATCCTTAAGAGTAGCAAAAATATCGACAATACCAGGTTCTTTTAATTCTCTAAAAAACAAGATGGGTTCTTCTTCAGTCAAGTATAAACTCTCCTAGCAAGACTATCATTCTGTATTTCTTATGATTTTTCTGCTTTTTAGGGATTTTGCAAAAAACTCCCCATGGGAGACTGGTGACTAAACCCAACTCAAAAAGTCATTTGTTCTAAAAGCACTCGTAAGCTTTAAATATCAGTACAAATCAGCAGAAAAGTAGAAAATAAAAACTATTCTTGGTGAGAACACAAAATGTCTCAACAAAACATTCCTGTTATATTACTAAAAGAAGGCACTTCAAGAACCAGGGGAAAAGAAGCCCAAAAGAATAACATGCGAGCAGCTATGGCTATTGCAGAAGCAGTACGCTCAACTCTCGGTCCAAAAGGATCAGACAAGATGCTCGTGGATTCCCTAGGGGATGTCGTTATAACTAACGATGGTGCCACAATATTAGATGAAATAGATGTCGAACATCCCGCAGCAAAATTGATGACTCAAGTTGCTAAAACACAGGATGATCAAGTCGGAGATGGTACAACCTCTGCTGTCGTTCTTGCTGGAGAACTCCTCAAGAATGCTGATGCTTTAATTGAATTAGGTATTCATCCATCCATTATTGTTTCTGGTTATAAGAAAGCAACCGAGAAAGCAAGAGAAATTTTAGATAAGATTTCTATTGACATAGACATAGACGATAAGAAGTCATTAGCTAAAGTTGCTACTACTGCCTTAAACAGTAAGGTTGTTGCTTCAGAGAAAGATTTAATAGCTAAAATCAGTGTGGATGCAGTTTTACAAATTACTGAAGATCGTAATGGAAAGAAGATTGCAGATCTTGATTGGATTAAAGTCGTTCAAAAAGCTGGAAAAGCATTAAAAGATACTGAGTTAATTAAAGGAGTTTTACTTGATAAAGAGGTAGTTCATCCAGGTATGCCTAAATCAATCTCTAGTGCAAAAATTGCTCTTATTGATGATAACATTGAAATCCAAAAAACAGAGTTCAGTGCTGAAATTAAAATTGAAGAAACAAGTCAGATGCAAGCATTTCTAGATCGTGAAGAACAAATGATCGAAGAAATGGTTGACACAATTGTAAAATCTGGTGCTAATGTTCTCGTTTGTCAAAAAGGTATTGATGACCTAGCTCAACACTTCTTAGCTAAGAAAGGTGTTTTAGCAATCCGACGAGTAAAGAAAAGCGATATGGAGAAAATGGCTCGAGCAACAGGCGGCAAAATTGTATCAACTCTTCATGATTTGAAGAAAAGCGATCTTGGTTCTGCTGGTAAAGTTGAGCAAATTAAAATCGGTGACGATGATAATATTCTCGTTTCAGAAGCAAAGAATCCTCGATCTGTAACTATCCTAATTCGTGGTGGCAGTAAATACATCACTGATGAAGCAGAAAGAGCTCTTACAGATTCACTTAGCGTAGTTAGAAACGTTATTGAGGATGGAAAAGTCATTGCTGGTGGTGGAGCCTCTGAAGTGGAAATCGCTATGGCTCTCCGAAGTCTTGCTGAAAGCATTGGTGGACGTGAACAATTAGCAATTGAACGATTTGCAAATGCACTTGAAATCATTCCAAAAACTTTAGCAGAAAACGCTGGTCTTGATGCAATAGACATAGTAACTGAGATTAGAGCTAAGCATACTGGTGGATCCAACTATACATTTGGTTTGGATCTTTTCAAAGCAAAAGTTGCTGATATGGTAAAGGCTGGAATTCTAGAACCACTCAGAGTCAAATCTCAAGCAATCAGATCTGCTTCTGAAGCATCTGAATTAATCTTGCGAATAGATGATGTAATCGCAGCTAAAGCCAAACCCGGTGGAATGCCAGGTG
>JAHLVZ010000250.1 GCA_019058165.1 Candidatus Heimdallarchaeota archaeon | reverse complement strand
TGTCAATATGTATCGCCTCTAAAATTTGAATTGACTAGTCTTTCTCTAGATAATTAAGTAAGCAATAAAAACTTTCTGCCTATTTTACCTTTTCGTCCTTAGTTTCTAAAGCGCGTTTTTTTCGTCGTTGTTTAGGTTGTTTCTTTGTTATTTTTCTTTTTTTTGCTTGTTGTTCCTAATCATAAGAAGGTTTTTTAGAAACTCTTTTTAGCTGAAAATGATTGTTTCATTATCAACATATTCAGGTCTTTGATTGAGATGGCTAATAAGAAAAAAATGACTGTTTCCCCAGATTTTACTTTAAATGATGACTTTGAACCTTTTAATGAGTACGATAGTATTTTTGGTAGAATTAAATGGGATAAGAATTTAAAAAGTTACAAGAAATTCATGTATGATAAAGTCGTTGATATTTTAGATGAAGATCAAATTGGGTATTCACAAATCGACCATGCATTAGCCATAGCTTCTTGGACTGTTCATGATTACTTTAGAAATGCTTTTTCCTGGGACAAACTTGGGCAATCCCCGGCTAATATGATGCCTCGTGCAGAACCTGAGAAGTATAAAGTAGATGAGAATAATATCGAGAAAATTACAAAAACCATAAAAGCTGTAACAAAATCTTTTGGAGCAGATTTGGTTGGTATTGCTCCTTACAACCCCAATTGGGTTTATACAGAAGACCGAATGGGCACCCCAATTGAAATGACTGAGTGTATGACTGCAGTTATTGCTATTGGAACAATCATGGATATAGATGCTATTGCAACTTCCCCTTCAATGACTCAGGGATTCGCAAGTGGAATGGGTTATTCAATGATGGCATTTATCGCTTCTTCTCTTGCTGAGTTTATTCGTTTATTAGGTTATACTGCAGTTCCTACAGGTAATGATACTGGACCATCTATTCCGATTGCTGTTGAAGCTGGTTTAGGACAAGTAGGTCGTAATGGATTATTAACAACCAAGGATCACGGTGCTCGAGTGAGATTATGCAAAGTGTTCACAGATATACCACTACAATTTGATGAAAAAGTGGATTTTGGATTAACTGATTTTTGTAGAAGATGTAAAAGATGTGCAGAAGCATGCGAAAACGAAGCTATTTCATTTGATAATGAACCGTCATACAAAGTTCACAGTATTTCAAATACCAAAGGAATTTTTCGTTGGACCGTGAATGTTGATAAATGCTATGACTATTGGGTAGATAACGGGGGCGAATGCTCAACATGTATTGTAGTTTGTCCCTATAATCTTCGAGAGGGGATAATGTACATGGATCCAGCAGACTATTGGGAGAAAAGACGTTCGGAGCAGTGAAGATTAATGAATGCTAACAACCTCAAACAAATAGAAGAAGAACTGTTTAATCTAATGCAAAGTGAAATTAGTGATAAAAAATTCCTAGTAGATTCGTTTGTTCACGAGCACCCATTAGAGGTAGGCAAGATTCTTTTTATTCGAGTAAAGGAAGATTCTTTTGTTCAAAATCTCTTTTTCTTTCCAGTTATTTTCCAACAAGTTTTACCACACATTGATGATGAATTTTACATCCATACATTACTTGAAATTGTAAAACATAAGAAACTTGATCCTAGAATTCGTTTACAAACTACTCGACTTCTTGGTTGGAGAAAAGATGAAGCTAAAGATGCTATTCCATACTTGCTTCCTTTTCTAGATGGAGAAACTGATTTACAT
Organism: Candidatus Heimdallarchaeota archaeon; assembly: GCA_019058165.1. Lineage (GTDB taxonomy): Archaea > Asgardarchaeota > Heimdallarchaeia > JABLTI01 > JABLTI01 > JABLTI01. Next base: position 1,035 of record JAHLVZ010000250.1, on the reverse strand, counting down.
CAAATCACTGCCATCGCTTTAGCTGAAATAGGTTACGAGAAGTTCGATGAATTACTGCCAACATTAGTCGTGGCATTAGAAAAAGGACTGATTTATCTTACACGAATGAATGCTGCAAGAATGCTTAAACAAGATAAAGCACAATTGTCTAAGGTTCTTCCTCATTTGATAAAAGCATTAGAAGATGATAGCGATTTTCGATTTAGACAAAAAATAGCTCGTTATTTCGGTGAAATAAATGACCCAAAAGCTAAGAAAGCTCTAATCAAAGCAAAAGAATCAGATGTGCACCCGATTGTTAGATCTGTTGCAATGACATCACTAGAAGATTTGGAAAAACTCTGATTAAACTACTCCTACTTCTCTATTTTGGTAGTATTTATAGAAAATTCTCAAGTGGATACTTGTGTGGCAAACACACTGTAATTTGAGAAATTCAATAGTTGATGTTAACTTGATATCAATCGTCATTCCAGTGTTTAATGAAGAAGATAATGTAGTTCCATTATTTAATTCGATTAGAGATGTTATGACTAACATACAAAGGGATTTTGAAGTCATCTTTGTGGATGATGGCTCAACAGATAAAACATTACAAAATCTAAGAGTAGTCTTAGATAACGGAGTAGAAAAGGAAATTCTAAGAATTATAGAACTGCAAAGGAATTTTGGGCAAACACCTGCACTCTTGGCAGGGTTAGCTAATATGAAAGGTGAACTAGTCGTTACAATGGATGGAGATCTCCAAAACGACCCACAAGACATACCTTCAATGCTTGATGCACTAACTGAAGAATTTGATGTCATTTGTGGTTGGAGAAAAAACAGGAAAGATAATGCTTTCAAAAAACTCCCTTCAAAATTTAACAACTTACTTAATAGAAAATTGAACAATGTCTTTATTCATGATTCTGGTTGCACTCTTCGAGTGTATAGAAGAGAAGCAATAGAACACATTCAGTTATTCGCTGAAGGCCATCGCTACATTCCAGCTATTTTAGCACAACAAGGTTTTCGTTTAGGTGAAGTTGTGAC
>JAHLVZ010000249.1 GCA_019058165.1 Candidatus Heimdallarchaeota archaeon | reverse complement strand
ATCGTATTCTTTCCACCTATGACAATAAGAATAAAAATGGATAGCTTAATAATAAAATCTTCAATATTGATTGGTAAAAATTTTATTCATTACAATTTTTCTATGTAAAGAAGGTCCAATCAAATTTTCTATAATTTTACAGTGTTGTATAGGGTATGATTAGATACAAAGTAAATTTTTGAATAATTTTTTCTATACTTTCGTTTGATTTAGAAGTGATGAAAAACACTAAGCATTGAAATTCTATATTCGCTTAGATTATACATATTTTCTTCCCTATTATATGAATTAAGCTAACAAGTTTCCAGAGGCTAGATTTTAGTTATCTTTCTAATTAGTTTCAATGAATTTTGAATCTAACTTCTGGATTTTATTCAACTCAATCTTATAAATCAATTTTTTTGACAAATTAGGAAATATTTAAATTCTATCTTGATATAATCTTCTATTGAGATTCAATACATAAATACAGATTTTCAATTATTTAAAATTTAAAAAAGAATTATACAAAGATGATGAACTAATGGAATCTAAAAAAAATATAGAAAATGATAAATATATAAGATTGCAAGAGAAAGCTAAAGAGATCCTTGCTAAAATGAATGCAGATTTTGAAAAGGAGGTTCAAGAAAAAGGTATCAAGCCACAAAAGTTTGATCCTTCTCAAATGTTAATTCCTACAAAAAAACTTAGAATTAAAACTCGTATACCCGTATCTTTTTCTCCAGAGGTGAAGAAAAGATTAAGACAAGATAAAACTTTGGAAAAATCAAAAAGACCATCACTCATTGTTAATTTAAAAGATCCTATATCTACACATGCTAAAATATCAATCCAAAAGGAAATAAAGGAAGAGAAGAAGGAAGAAAAAAAGAGATTAATGATCGTTGACGCTCCAAGATCACATGTTTCATCAATTTCCCAATCCATGAAAGTTGAAAATCCCCTAAATAGAGATGTTTTACTAGAGAAAGTCAAAAGAAGAAAAACAATAAAATCTCGGAGGAGATCACGTAAAAAATGACAAACATCGATAATGAATTAGTAACGAATTTAGCTCTTGCTCTTTTCCAAGGAAACAAAGGCGGTAATTTTACGGGTTTAAGTTCACCTCATATAGAAAATGTAGCTTTTCATGATTTCTCAGAATACGTATATATCATTGATCCAATTGTTTACGACCCCCCACCATTAGATCTATCACGATTAGCGATTAATGAGGAATTTGAACCTCCCGATAGGTTATTTATACAAGATTTAGAAAACAGGATTTTTGATATTCTTGAAGGTTTCTTTATGGGTAACATCCCAGTAGTTGCTTATATTTTTCCTTTAGATAGAAGATTGAGAATAATTAACCGTATGATTACCACTTTAATTATGAATCGTAGTGCCTATGAAGATTTATTAACATTACACTCAAAAGCACGATTTATAAATAGGTTTTCTGAAAAAATATTTATTGATGCATTACCAATCGTAGGAGATAGTGCTGATCCATGGCATGGATTTTATGCTGTAGACCCCGCACCTGTTGATTCCCACTGGTGTAACAGATTAACAGATGAACAATTGATGGCAGGTTGGGGGACAATTGCTGAGAATGCAAAAACTCGCTGGACAGGTTATTTGGAGGAGCTGCTTGAAGAGCAGAGACAACAATATATTGCAGCACCAATAGTAATCCCCACATCTTATGACTTTGAACTTTATAAACCAACTACATGGAATCTAGGAATTAGAGTAGTGTATAGACAAGAGTGGAGACCTTTAGGTAATCAACGAGGAGAAATTGTAAAAACAATTCCACTTGGTCCGAAACAGGTTGAAAAGGTTACAACTAAAATTATCCGTCGTATGAAAACAACTAGAACAGCTGAGACACTAAAAAGTGTTGAGACAACTTCTGAAGTGACTGATACAACTAAGGATTCAACTGAAATTGTTAATGAGGCTGCAAAAACATATGGTTGGAACGTGGAAGCAGAAGCTTCAGTAGGATTTGCTGGAATCTCCGCTGGGGTTTCTGGAGGTAGTCATGAAGAAAATGAAGAAAGATCCAGCGAGGCAAGTAATCATCTTACTGAAGCAATGCAAAAAACTGCAAGTAAAATAAAAACAGAAACGAAAATGGTAGTAAGCACTGAATCAGAATCTACTTATGAATCAGAAACAGCATCTGAAATTGTTAATCCTAATGAAGAAATTCCTATAACTTATGTTTATAGCAAATTTTTGCGCCAATATGAGGTTTTTACTAGTGTTGCAGAAGTACAAAACGTGATTATGGTTGCTGAAAGAATCCCAAATCCATATGAAGTGAATTTTGAATGGGTTAAACGAAACGATTGGATAATTGCTAAGGTTCTTTTGGATGATTCCTTTCGAGATGCTTTATCATCTATTAGTCAAGCTCCGAAACCTATTGATTACTCACAAATTACTGACACATTAGGATCAAAATTAGAAAGTATTGTTGGTACAGGCGAAGAAGAAGGATTTCTTGAGAGATTTGCTGGAAAACTACAAGGGGGGAGCTTATCATTAGCCGGCGTAGATATGATCTCAGATGCACAAAGTAATTATCGAGAATCACTTCAAAGAAAATTCGAAACTAATCGCGAGATTGAGCTTGTTGAGATAAAACGTGATAGACTTTATCAACATATTCGTGATAACATTCTCCATTATTGTAGGGCAATTTGGAATCATGAAGATCCTCAACAGAGAATATTAAGGTATAAAA
>JAHLVZ010000078.1 GCA_019058165.1 Candidatus Heimdallarchaeota archaeon | reverse complement strand
TAAAGTCGTTTCAAGTATTTCTTCTAATTTTTTTCCTTCGATTTCCATATCTGAAAATTTTCTTATTGATCTCATACTATGTAAAGTTTCCAGTGTTTTGTTCATTCTTTTTCGCCAATACTAAATCTGATAAATTAGTACTATATGGAACTAATTTAAGTTTTTCAATAAATCCGCATTAATTATTATTGAATCAAAAATATCCTTCTCTTCTTTGCAAAAACTTGTGGCTATATTGCTAATGTTTAATCTTTCTATAACCTATATGTATCTTTAACAGTCTTACAATTTCTTCGAAATTGCTTTATACACCTTTAGTAAATTCAGTAAAAAGCTATAGCTAAATAGATTTCTTTCTTAGAAAGTAACAAAGAATAATAATTGGTGTGCGAGGCCGGATTTGTCCAGAAACAAGTCGAAACTTGAATCTATTGAACCGGCGACCTCCAGCGATCTCACTGCATTCAGGAGAATCACAGTTGTGAGGCTAGCGTCATACCGAGCTAGACCACTCGCACTTTTCTCATTCTTATTTTTCATAAGCAATCTTAAGAATATTTTGACAATTATACTGTGAATACAAGGATAAAGATAAGGAAAAAATGAATCTGTTTATCCTTTGCTTTCACGATTCTTCATTCTAAGTCTTTTTGATCCACACTTGCGACATTTTGTGGCTCGTAAAGCATTTCTTGCATAGCATTTTCTACAGATTTGTACGTAAAGCAATTTTCGTCTTGCGAGTTCTCGTTTTTCTGGGTCAGCTACGGGCATTTCTATATCTCCGTTTGTTTAGAACAATTTGGAATCATTTTGAATGTTATTTAAGTGTTTTTCCAATAACGGTATTTGGGGATAATTTGATTCTGATTATCTCTGTTAATTTTTTTATTCTCAGACTTCTTCTTTTATTGCTTTGTACCATTCTACGGATTCTTTCACTGTTTCCTCAAGTTGATATTTTGGTTTGAATCCTAGTTTTTCACTAATTTTTATTGTGATTAATTGATCTGATGCTCCTAACATTTTCACTGAAAATCTTGTATAATCCAAATTAAAAGGTAGAAACTCCAAAAAGGCTGCAAAGGTATAAATCATCCAATAAGGGACTCTCATTTTTAGTGGTTTTAATCCCAACTCCTTGTTGAACTCATTTGCAAAATCCTTGAACGGCACATGAAAGCTTGCGAAATGAAATGCTTCTCCATCGTTTTCTCTTGCTTTTTCTAGAGCAAGTAGGTGTGCTCTTGCTGCATCCTCTGGATAGACTACAGGTACAATTCCTTTACCACCTCTGCACAGAGGTATCATTTTCTTCTTCAGATTGTCCATAAGAACTCTAGTTGGATCATCACCTGGTCCTGAAATCATTGGTGGGCGCAACGCTACAAAAAAGATACCCTTTTTCTGACACATTTTTCTTGCTAAGTCTTCTTGCATTTTTTTACTGACTTGGTAATGCCAGAAAGGATTTTTTGGTTCATAATTTTCTGCAAATGGCTGTCCTTTATTCGTACTCCATCCATAAACTGCTGTTGATGATGTAAGTATAAAAATTGATTCTGGTTCTAATCCCTCTAACAAGTATCTTGTTCCATCAACATTGGTTTTCATAAAATCCTTTTTTTTGCCTTTTATTGCATATTTGCTCGCAACATGTATTACTGCATCTATTCCTTTTACTGCTTCTTTAATAGCTGCTTCATCTGTCATATCCCCAACAGCTATTTCTATTTTGTACTTGTCACTTGTGATTTTCTTACCTTTCTCAAGATTTCTTACAAAAAGACGAATGGTTTCAAGTTTAAATTTCTCTTTATACCCGGGTTTCTCTAATTCCTTTAGGATGTAACTTCCTAAGAAGCCTGTTCCCCCTGTAACTAACAATTTCATTTTAATCTCGTTAAAGCAAGAGATTCATTAAAATTAATCTTTTGATAATAAGCAATTCTTAATCTTAATTAAGACGCTTTCTTCTTTGTAGAAGTACTTTTGGTGGATGTCTTTGTTGATCTTGTAGTTGCTGCTGTTTTCTTTGTTGTGCTTTGTTTCTTCTTCTTGGTTGTTGTCTTCTTTGCAGTTGATGTTGGTTTTTTTGTTGTTTTCTTAGTTGTGGTTGCTGGTTTCTTTGCAGGAGTTTTCTTGGTTTTTGTTGTTTTCTTCGGTGTAGTTTTTGGTTTTGTTGCTTTTGGTTTTTCAATCATAGCCGCAACTGTTTCCTCGAGACCGACTGTAGTAATAAAGGTTCGACCATTATTCATGGTAATAGCTGCGTTAATTCTTTTTTGTACAATTAATCGATAGATAATTTGTTCTGCTTCTTCAGGTGTGACATATGAATTTTCAAGGAACACATCCATTGGAACGTTTTTGACACCCTGTAACGTTTTTATAACTTTTATTTCATAAAATCGTTCGATCACTGAATTAGGAATTACGATTTTTTTATCAACCACTTTCTCTAAAAGTCCAAATGATCCTTCTTTGTATGCTTTTATCATCTCTTGAATTACTTCTACAAAAATAGGCCCCAGTTTTTTAAAGTTTGAACTCTTCAGTAATTTTTCAGCTTCGTCAATACTGAATGATTCAATTATTGTTAATCCTATTAGCGTTGCATTATAATCTTCTAGTTCTTCAGCACAGCGTTCAGCTAGTATACCACCTTTTGTTATGAATTTCAATCTAGCTTTTATTGCAATTCTTGTTAATTGGAAGCTTCCAGAAACAACCTTTAGGGTAGCATCATGTAATACTTTTGCTGGAACTTCTGGTACTCTCTTTCCTATGATCACTTCTTCTATGAATTCTTCTAATTTTTCACAACAAATCTCAGGTGTTTGAATGGCTATATCATGTAAGGATTTAACCAAATGCTCTCGTATATCCTCAAGAGGTTCCTCGTATGTATTCTCTAAAATTTCTAAAAAGTATCCTTTAAACAACTCTGGGTTGCTTTCCGCTAGAACTTCAAATTGCTCTGCAACGACTAAACGTACATCTTGTTGAGATTCATCACTTAATTGCATCATTTTTGGTATTAGACTCAAACCTAGTTCTGGAGAAATTTTGGATAAAACTGTTAGAGCTTTTATTGCTTCAATTTTTGTGTGCGCATTCCCATCTGATAAAAGCTTGAATAATGCCTCTAGTTTTGAAATTGATTCTTCTAAACCAACCATAAGATCTTGTACTTTTAGCGATGTACTTGCAATTTGTTCTTTTGCTATAATTCCTTTCTTATCCATTACAACTTCTTCTTCAAGCGTTTTGGATAATTGCTCTGTTGCATCTGCTTGTGTTGTTTCCACAGTAGTCGTACCAACGAGTTTATTGGCTTCGATTGGTAGTTCCACATTTAATGGAATTTCAGCTTCTTCCATATCAGGTTCGATTTCTGTGCTTTCTTTCTCATCAACTATTTCCTTTACATCTTCTTCTTCAATTACAATTGCTTGCTCTTCTTCCTTTATTTCCTCTAACTCTTCTGGTTCCTCTGCAACTACTTGCTTCTCTTCCTCTGTTATATCTTTAATTTCTTCAATAGATTGTGCAACTTTAATATTAATTGGTACTCTTAATTCAATTACATCTGTTATTTTACTGATAGCACTATATGGAATGGTCTTAGAAGGAGTAACTGCTTTTCCATTTATTTCTGTTTCAAAAGCAAGGCCTATTTGTCCATCGTCACCTATGCTAACAGCTTTGCATTTCCCAATTACCTCTCCGGTAGAATCAATAATCATCTTTCCCTCTAAATCTGTTTCTCCATTTAAAGAGGCAGATGATTTATCATTATCTTTCTGTTCTGCCATAATTGCACTTCTCTTATGATTGCCTCTTTCTTTAAGGGTCCCACCTTATGCAAATCTTACTTGTAAATTTTAGCTTCTTAGATAAATATATTAGCATTCTGTTAGGGTGAATTTCAAGTTTTCCTCATATGAACGAGTAATTTATTAGCACATCAGTTAATTATTCAGCTATTCGATAATAAAAACAATCATCGAACTATTAAAATATTTGTTTATTCTTTTTAAAAAAGAGTATTAAAATAACAATAAATAATAGTACACTACAGTATAAATAACATACAATTTAATTGACGGTGGAATTCAAATGGTTAAGTACTGTGCAAAATGTGGAGCAAGAGCAATACCTGGTGCGAAGTTTTGTCGATCCTGTGGTAACAAGTTAGAAAAAGCTAAGAAACCAGTGGTTTTGGAAGAGGAGGAGGAAACGGAGGATTACAGATCAGAACCAACATTAGTAAAGGTGGAACTTACCAAGGAAGAAGAAGAGTCACTTTTAATTTTATCAGATATAATTCCTTTACAGAAAAAGATTGAGGAATTAAGTAAAGAAAAAGATACTCTTGAAATTAAATTCAGAGTTGAAGAAGAAATAACTGAAAAAGAGTACAATATTGACTCTAAGAAATTAACTAGCGATATTGCGAAGTTTGAAAAAGAAATCAAAGAGAAACGCAAAGTAATGTCATCTCTGTCCTTGTTGAATCTTGTTGATGATGTCGTTGAGATGCGAGAACGTCAAGAAAAACTCGAAGAGATTTTTGAGGAAGGACGCATTCAAGAATCAACTCACGATCGTTTAAAGAAAGAATACAAAGAGAAAGAAAAAGCAGTGAAAGCACAAGTTGACGAAGAGGAAGCAAGATTAAAGCAATTTAGACGTAATCTAGTTGATGAAAAAGAAGAGATCGCTTCTTTGAAGGAAGAATTATTCGCTCGCTATTCTGTAGAAGAATTTACTGAAAAGGAATATCGTGCAAAGATCAAAGAGCTCGAATCTCGTAATACAGATGGCTTAATTGCTGCTGTTGATGAAGTAATCGCTCGTATGGATAAGGTTTAACTCCTTTTTTGATTACTTCCTATTATCCTTTTTTTTGTTCTAATTTTTATTTAGTATATTTAGCAAAGAATTTAATTGCTATAAGCATGGAACGTAGGTTGTATAATACCAAGGGATGAAAATTTACAAATGAATGTAAGAACGCTCAAAAAGAATTTCTCTCATGAAGAAATCGCTAAGCTTTCTGAAGAGATTTTAGCATTAAAAGAAGAAAAAAATGCTGTTATTCTTGCCCATTATTATCAAGAGTTAGAAATACAGGATGTAGGGGATATTGTTGGTGACTCATTGGGTTTAAGTCAAGCAGCTAGAGATGTAGAGGATGCTGATTTCATAGTTTTTGCTGGAGTACATTTTATGGCGGAAACCGCTAAAATTCTAAATCCCACAAAAACTGTTCTTATTCCTAATGTTAATGCTGGTTGTCCCATGGCAAGTCAATGCTCACCTGATATCATTCAAGCTGCTCGAGAGAAACATGGAAGTGACGTGCCAGTAGTTGTTTATGTTAATACAACAGCAGAAACTAAAGCTGCTGCTGATGTGACTTGTACTAGCTCAAATGCTCCAATAGTTGTGAAAAACCTTGGTGTGAAGAAAGTTCTTTTTGGACCCGATCGTAATCTCGGATTATATGTTCAGAAACAATTGCCAGATGTAGAAGTAATACCTGTGCCAGAAGATGGTCATTGTATAGTTCATAAAAGATTCAGTGTAACAGCAATTGAAGCAATTAAAGAACAATATCCGGATGCTGTGCTAATTGCTCATCCTGAATGTAATGAAGACGTACAAGACATTGCTGATTTGGTAGGTTCGACATCAAGCTTGCGACGTTTCGGACGTGAAACAAAAGCGAAAGTCATCATAGTGGCAACTGAAAAGGGATTAGTTGATCGTTTAAACAAGGATAATCCGGAAAAGAAATTTATTCTAGCAAAGGATACAGCTATTTGTAGAAATATGAAGAGAATTAATATTGAAAATCTCAAGGATTCATTATTGCATGAACAACATGAGATTATTATTCCAAAAGAAATAAATGATAAAGCAGAAAAAGCAATCTTAAGGATGTTTGAACTCACATGAAGAAAATATTACCATTACCAAAAACACAAGTTCGAGAAATGCTGATCAACTTCATGATAGAGGATGAGGGATATGGAGATATAACTTCTGAAATTCTCTTTCCGGAAGATAAACAAGCACAAGCCAGGATTTTTACGAAAGAAGAATGTATACTTGCAGGATCCGTTTTGATTCCTGAAATTTTCGAACACGAAGGCTGTGAAGTTACTCTCAAAGCAAAAGATGGTGACAAATTAATGAAGAACCAAGATGTAGCGCTTGTTTATGGTCCAATGAAGAAAATATTGCTAAGAGAAAGAGTAACCCTAAATTTGCTATCTCGAATGAGTGGTATTGCTACTAAAACATGGTCATATGTTCAACTTGTTCCAATAGATTCCAAAACTGTAATTGCCGCAACTAGAAAAACAACTCCTGGATTACGGTTACTTGAGAAATACGCTGTTACATGTGGAGGTGGAGACACTCATCGTCTTCGGTTAGATGATATGGTTTTAATCAAAGATAATCATCGAGTTCTCTTCAAGTCAATAACAGAAGCAATCAAAGTCCTCAAATCTCAACTAAGTTTTACAAAGAAAATCGAAGTCGAAGTAGAAGATTACGATATGATGCTTGAAGCAGTTAATGCGGGAGCTGACATCGTCATGTTAGACAACATGACACCAAACGAAGTTAAGAAAGCAATTGAAATTTTGGAAGAAAAGAAATTAAGAGATAAAGTAATTCTTGAATTGAGTGGAGGAATAAATAAAGGGAATCTTGCTGAATATGCAAGATTAGGTGCTGATGTGATTTCTTCTGGCGCATTAACACATTCTTACAAATCAATTGATTTGTCACTTGATATTGTAAAATAATAGAAAAACGATAAACAAGATTAATGAGTAGCATCACTTTTCTTGATATTATTTTGCTTACTTAGAAATCAATCCAATGAATTCTGCTTCATTTGTGATTTTTTCAACAGTAATATGATCGAATTTTTCTGTTAAATGTAATGAATCAGTTTCAATGATTTCCTCTCGAACATTTTTGAACATAGACTTAGTGAACTTCAAGTCCTCCTCATCGACCAGTGTATCTTTTTCTAAACGGACAAGAAGTAAAGGTAAATTGGGATTTTTTATTTCTGTTACTCACCCAAGCTTCTTTAGTGTTTGATTGTATTGAGTATGAATCTTTTTAGCACCATCTTTCGTTGTAAATCGCCACATTTCTCTATAAGTATCATAGGTTTTGCTACGCTAAATCATCCACATAATAAGAGCAATAAGACTTAGGAAAATAACGATGAACCAAATACGAATCCAATGGCGTTTCATCATAAATTTGATTCCTTGATCAGTTCTCAGAGTTCGAGCTGCTTCCACCAAAACTAATCCTCGTATATTGGGTATGTTTTCTACACTATTCAATTCTAGCCAAATTGAACCTCCCAAAATATAGAAATGATGAATGATTAGATTAAATTCTAATTAGCATCTCCTTTTTTCTTGAAAATTACATTTTAATTTTTTTAACTTGCGACAAGAATTTTAAAGAGATATATTATTTATTAAGTCGAACCTTAAATTCATAAAAAACGGGGAAAAAAATACGATGGAATTAGCACCCATAATTGAAAAGGTGGCTTTTAATTTACTCAAGTATGCTGCAACTGTTTTACCGGAAAACGCTATTAAAGCAATAAAAACAGCATATGAAAATGAAACCAATCCGGTAGGTAAAAGTCAATTAGAAGCTATCATCAAGAATTTTGAAACAGGATCAAAGCTCAGCATTCCAATGTGTCAAGATACTGGGATACATATCTATTATGTAGAAATTGGCGCTGATAGTCCAATTGAAGACATTGGAAAGATAAAGGAAGCATTAACAAATGCCTCCAAAAGAGCAACAACTGAAGTACCAATGAGACCTAATGCAGTAGATCCATTTGGTAGTAACTCTGGTGACAACACAGGAAGATACATCCCATGGATTAATTGGGAAATTGTACCTGGTGATAAAATCAAGATAACAGCCCTCCCAAAGGGTGGTGGAAGCGAGAATATGAGTATAGTAAAAATGCTGAAACCAGGAGTTGGGATAAAGGGTGTTATGAAAGAAGTACTTGACTGGATGATCCAAGCAGGTGGCCAACCATGCCCACCAACAGTAGTTGGTGTAGCAGTCGGTGGTGGAGCAGATATAGCAATAAAAATAGCTAAGAAGCAATTAATGAGACCAATTGGAGAACCTCACCCACAAAAGGAAGTTGCTGAAATAGAAAAGAAACTCAAAGCAGCAATAAATACTACTGGAATAGGTCCAATGGGTTTAGGCGGACAAACAACTTGTTTAGCAGTCCACATGGATTATGCTCATAGACATCCCGCATCTTTACCAATGGCAATTGCTGTACAATGTTGGGCAGCAAGACAATCAGCAGCGGAAATAAGTGCTGATGGGAAAGTAAAATATTTACATCACAAAATTAAGGAGTAAAAGAAAATGGCAGAAGTAAAATTAACAACTCCTATCCCAGAAGAAGAAATTCGCAAACTAAAAGCTGGCGATATCATTTACATTAGCGGTATTGTGTACCTCTCTAGAGATGAAGCTCATTTAAGAGCTTTAGAATATGCTGAAGAGGGAAAAGAATTACCTTTAGATTTCAAAGGTTTAGCTCTCTTTCACTGTGGTCCAATTGTTAAACAAGATGAGAAAGGTGAATGGCACGTAGTTGCTGCAGGCCCAACAACATCTTCGAGAATGGAGATTTTTCAAGATAAATATATTGAGAAATTTAGAGTGAGTGTTGTTATTGGAAAAGGTGGAATGTATGATCGCACAGCAGCTGCAATGAAGAAATATGGTGCTGTTTATGGTGCTTTTACTGGAGGTGCAGCTGTTTTGGCTGCAAAAGCGGTAAAGAAAGTAAAGGCTGTGGAATGGCTAGATTTGGGAACTCCTGAAGCTTTATGGGTTTTCGAAGTAGAAGAATTTGGTCCTTTAACTGTAGCCATTGATACACATGGAAACAATCTCTTCAAAGATGTTGCAGATGAAGCTGAAAAGAATCGAGAAAAAGCCTACGATATTCTTGGAGTTTCTAAAGAACAGTAGGATCTTTTTTCCTCTCTTTTTTTATTTTTTCTAACTCTTGATAGTATTGAATCCATTCATACCCATGTCTTGTTCTATTTTTTCCTTTCTTAAATCCGAAATTTTTCGCTAATTTTATCATTGGATAATTATCAATACGAGTCCAGAGTGTTGCTTTATTATATCCTAATAGTTCTCCTCTTTTTATGATGTACGATAATAATTCCTTTCCAATCCCTTTTCTCTGGAAAGGTTCTGCTACTGTAATTCCTATATCAAATTCGCCTTGCTCTAATTCTTCATCATCCTGCCAATCTGCATATAGTGTTACTAAACCAACAATACCACTTGGATTATCTTTTAACCTCTTCCACGGGAACAACTTGCGAATTATGCGTTTTTGTTCATTCTTATATTCATTTTGTGAAAGAATAACAACGAAAACTTCCCATAATCCTTCGTCAATCGTATCTATCCAATCATCCACTAGTTCCTTAGTTTCACTATACATCCCAACCATTTTTTTATCAACGGGATCAATTAAATCGAATAATCCTTGACGATCGCTTGCTTCTAGAAGTCTTATCTGTATCATAACTTTTCAATTTAAATAGGTTAAACTATTTAATAAAAATAATCTCTAGTGAGATTTTTTCTTATTTATTTTCCTAATTCACCAAAACTTTTTGAGGTAGGAAAAGTTAGCAATAAAATATGGCTGAATTTGATTCTATACTTATCTTGGCTATATTTTTACAATTAATTTCAACTTCAGTAAATTACATCGGGATGACTATCCAGAAAAAAGCAGCAACCAAAATACCAAAAATTGGTCCAGAAACTGGGTATCGTAGGTCTCTCAAAAATCTGATAATAAATAAAGCCTGGGTTTTTGGTCTTGGATTAAATGCTTCAAGTACATTTTTTGCAGCAGGTGCTTTTGCCTTAGCTTCAATAACTATTATTCAACCATTGTATGGATTTGGCCTTATTGTTTTAGTCATTTTTATTCGCTTTTACTTAAAAGAAAAAATTACTCGTTTAGATATTTTTGGAGTATTATTTGGTGTTATTGGAATAGTTGTAATAGGTATTACTGCAAAATCCTTACCTGTTGTTTCATATACTGATTTGTTAGATTTGTTCTTACATTTCAGAGGCATCATATTTTTTGCTGTTTTTTTGTCCATTGCTTTAATTTCCTATATAGTTAGTGAAAAAACAAAAAAAACTACCTCCTTGATTTTCTTAGTTATCTCATCTGCTATCTGGACTTCAACTCAAAATATTTTCAATAAAGCTGTAGCAACAGCTGTTCGTGATGCTGGTTTCATAGGTGCTTTTTTTGGTGAAGCTTGGTTGTATTCCTGGAGTTTTGTTTTGTTATTTCTATTAGTTAGTATCATTGGAATTATTATGCTAAATATTGCTTATCAGCAAGGACATGGAGTTATTATTCTACCAATTTGGACTGCAATACAAGTTGTCGTGCCAGTATTATCTGGAATTATCGTATTTAGAGAATGGCAGCTAGGTACAGGTGGTTACGTTGGATGGGAAATTGCTGTTCAATCAGTAGGGATTTTTGTAATGCTCGCTTCTATTGTCATTTTATCTATCAGTAATGGTCGAAAAGAAGAATTCAGCAAGACATTAGCATCTGTCGAAGAGAATGGAGAATCAACTGAAGTTTTGAAATTAAACTCAAAAGAAGACGTTATTACACAAACTGAACTTAACAATAATAATTAAAAGGAAACAAAATAGAATCAGTTTGAATATTTAAAGAAATTAACTATCTGAGGTTGAAAAATGTTTAGTGGACCACTTCGTTGGGCTTCTAGTGAAGGCGTGTTTCTTTTCCAAGTTCCTGATGATGAGCATTTACTCTCAACGGAAATAGTAATTTTGCTTTCAAGCAGTTTATACGCCATTCAAATATTCTTCAACAAAGGACAAATCAAATTCAACAACGAAGATCTTAATATTATCAAATTAAGTTTCCATCCACCATACACAACACAAGAGGAAGAAGACGAGAAAAAAGGATACGTCATCCATAGTGCATTTAAAGATGGCATATGTGTTCAAAGCATTTTTCTCGCAGATCAAGCAACAAATCAGCTAAGTGAATTTGAATCAGCTTTTCTAGATTCCGTTGTAAATAATTTGTTAGAAACCCTTGTAAAAGAGGGTCGCAGTGTTTCCGACATTCCCTTTCTTAAGGATAGAAGGGTTATTGATGAAATCGAGGAAATGCTTCACGAGATAGATACCAAGTATCAATCACTAGCTGCGAGTTGGTCATTAGCAGTAGGTTCTGATGCGGAAACAACTCGATTTGATTTTCCTCATGTTCTATATAACGGTAAAATTAGAGTTGAAGAATTATTTTATGATCTCGGGGATCGAGCAATTGAATCTTTCAGTCAGCTTCTTATGAGTAATGAAGAAAAAAATGTTCTTTACAAAATCGCTAAGAGTTTGGTGAATCTTTCTGGATTATTATATGAAAACCAAAAAACTGATTCAATAAAAGAAGACAAGCTAAACTTCAGTCACTCTGAGATAATTCTAGAATCAACAATTACAAAGAGATTATTCAGACTAGATGTTCGATCGTACGAGATCGATGATGAACCATACTGTGATATAACTATTATGTGTTAAATTTCACAGCCTTATTTCTTCTTTACAATATTTCTCATCCAATCAAACATGTATAGTTGAGCTAATCCAGCCCACTTTCCGTAATGCTCTACAAGTTTTTCACGACATTCTTCAAGAGATTTCTCTCTGCCACGGAAGAAAATCTTTGAAACACCTCTTTGTATCCAAATGTCAGTTGGAGGGGCATCCAATTTTCCTAAACCATATAAAAGAAACATATCAGCAACTTTTGGTCCAATGCCCTTAAGTTTCAACAGTTCTTTTTTAGCAGCTAATGTTGGCATTGAACGCATTTTTTCAAGACGTATTTGATAATTGGCAATATCTTCAGTACTCTCAATAACATATTCTTCTCTATATCCTAGTTTTGCTTCTTTTAGTAGATGCTTGTATCGATAGAGTTTCTTTGGATCCGGAAAAGAATATACCATAAAATGGTCTGTTGGGAATTTATCCCCCATTAGTTCTTTAATTCTTCTTGCTTGTCCAATCCATTTCCAAACAGAACTATTTTGGGTTAAGATTGATGAAATTAAACTTTCAAACAAATCATGTGCACATGTAAGTTTAATTCCTTTACAATGACTAAATGATGGTGCTATTGGATCTTTCTTAAAAATCTCATAGAATTCGAGCAAGTTCATATGAAGACCAAAAGTTCGTCGCATTAAATTTCTCATTTCTTTAATATCATTTTCACTTAATGGTATTGTATGTGCTGCTAGCTCAACAACAAGCTTTGAACCTTTTTGGAAGAATCTTGTAACTATTTTCCTGTTTGTTTTGGGAATATTGACAACCATATAATATCTGTTTGATTTGTCACTTCGAGGAATCGGAAAAGAGCTATGCCCTGTTTCTAAAGTATGTTTTAAATTGAAAGGTCCTTGTGTTGTAAGATTTAATGTAATCCAATTATCCATAACCATTGTTCATTTCCTTCTAACAGATGGGAAAATTATCTAATCAAAAATACTTTTGGAATATATACATAACATGTGTATTCCTGTAAAATTAGCCAATTATGTTTCTTACTCTCTCTTCGTATTTGAAGAAAGCTTCTTGGATTTTGCTTAGAAATACCCCACTTTCCTTGAATTTCTCAGTAGAATAGTCCCGAGCGCTTACAGCGAAAGCCATCATTCTCGATGCAGCATACACCTCATAGAAAAAGATTCTATTACTAATTTCAGGCAATTTAACTTTTGTAATGTAATCATTATAGAATTGGTGGCGGTAATTATTTAGCTCAGGATAAAGTGAAAAGAAGAACAAAGTCCAACCTGCATCAAGAGCTGGGTCTCCAAGCCTCGAGTATTCCCAATCAATTAATCCTGTAATTTTAGCTCCATGCACCATGATATTTCTGGGTTGGGGATCACCATGCAATAATGAAAATCGATCCAGTTTTAATTGCTTCTTAAAAGAGATAAACCACTTAGATAATGGTTCAACGTAATATCCTGCTTACCTCAAGAAGTTTAGAGAACTGGTAATATCATTCAGAATAAATTTATAATAAGG
>JAHLVZ010000077.1 GCA_019058165.1 Candidatus Heimdallarchaeota archaeon | reverse complement strand
CCATAAACTTTTGAGAAATACCTCGTATCCGTCGCATTTCCCCTGATGGTTTAAAAATACGATATACGATAGGTATGGAATAACCATCTGGTTTAAATTTCGAGAAATTTTCTTTAACCAATTTCCGGTCATCAGGATGTACATATCCGTATGTTGTTAGGAGCTGAAAATCATCAAAGGAATAACCAATAACCTTCTCAGAATTTTGAGTAGTATAAAGTAATTCTTCATTTAAATCAATAAGAGTAATTCTGATGTTTAATAAATCTTCAAACATACTCGCCCACATTACGACATCATGTTCATCTAGTATGTTTGTATATTTGGTGACATTTTTAGATTTGGAAGAAATCTTCTTTTCATCTAGTTCTCTACTAATACGCATCAGAAGTACAAATCCGTAAACTACTTTGTATTTACAATTAATATATTTAATTATAATGACTCACAAATAATTTGTAAATAGTGTTTAGAAAAAGAAAAATCGAAAATTATTGAGCTAAACAAACGATGACAGAAAAAAGAAAACGATTTGAGAATCTATTTTCAAATTAAATTAAGTATTCAGTTATATTAAAAAAGAAAGACTATGTATAACTATAAAGGTTGTAAGGTTATTTTCTTGTCTAGAAAAAAACAAAACCGGAGTGTCAACGATGGGTAACCATAAGGAGATTCTATTTGTAGAAGGTATAACTAAGATTTTCGGTAAAGCAGGTGCAGCTAATAGTGTTGTTGCATTAGATAACATTTCTTTCTCACTTACTCCTGGTGCGAATTCCATTCTTGGTCCAAATGGAGCGGGAAAAAGTACCCTAATTAAGATTTTACTTGGTTTTCTTAAAACAGATAATGGAACAGCACAAGTATTAGGTTATGATATATTTAAGGAAGGAAAAAAAATAAGAGAAATTGTTGGCTACATGCCTGAAACTCACACATTGATACCTGGTGTAAATGCAATCAAACAAGTTTCTCTTTTAGGAAGGATTTCTGGACTACCTAAAGCCGAAGCTATGCAAAGAGCCCATGAAACTTTACAATATGTTGGTCTTGATGAAGCTAGGTATAGAAAAGTGGATGAATTTTCAACTGGGATGCTTCAAAGATTGAAGTTGGCTCAATCAATAGTTAATGATCCAGAACTAGTAATCCTTGATGAACCTACAAATGGTTTGGATCCAAAAGGGAGAATAGATATGATCGCTTTAATTCGTGAAATAAGTCAAGATCACGCCATCAATATTATTGTCTCTTCTCATTTACTTCCAGATGTAGAAGCAACTTGTGATTACGCAACAATACTTAATCTTGGGAAAGTAGTTGCTCAAGGTGGAATTTTGGAGCTTACAGGACAAGAAGCGAAAAGTCAAGAACAGAGAATAATGAATGTTCGAATTAAAGGTAATATGAATGATTTTCTTGTCGGATTAAAAGATAATGGCTTGGAATTTCAAGTTGTTGAAAAAATAATCCAAATACCTTTCATCGAAGATGATATATCCCAACAAATTTTAGAAATAGCTTACAAAACAAAAGTACAAATAAGATCAATAACTCCTAGAAAAGCTATTTTAGAGGATGTCTTTGTTCATAAAATTGAAGATGTTCAAGAAATAAGAGAAGAAAGCACAATTTTGGATGCAGGAAGTAATATGACAATCACTACTTCCGAATTAAAAGATCTAATTCCTTTTGTAAATCCTGAAGAAGAACAGGGGCCTCTGGTGAAAATTGAAGACAAATACGTACGGAAAAAGGATTTTGACGAAGCTGTGAAGAAATTACAAAAGAAAATAAAGAAAAATCGAGGAGAAAAAGAAAAATGAGTGTCTTTGATCGTAGTTATAGAAGATATCGTGGAGAGCTAAAAGGAAGATGGGCGAGAATTTGGTCCATTGCTACAAGCACTTTTCGTGTTCAATTCTCCGGTAAAAAAATCATCTCCTTACTTATTCTATGCAATTTACCTGTGATATCGTTCACATTAATGATTACATTTATGGCAATATTTTCCCCAGCAATGGTCACATCGTTTATTTTAGAAATGTTTGGAACTGTAGATGTTGCTATGTATACGGTTATTAATTTCACATTTAATCCAGGGCTAATCTTCTTACCAATAGTTTTTGTTTGTGCGTTAAATGCAGGAACTATTGCTAATGATAAGAAACACAATAGTTTAGCACTTTATATGGCAAAACCAATTGATAGAATTGATTATATCATAGGAAAAGCAATATCAATTTATATGGTATCAGCGTTTGTTACATTAATACCATGGTTAGTCTTTTTGATAGCATTCACGCTCCTAATGGGAATTAGTGGAGCACAATTCATAGATACTCTCTGGGTTTACCTATCAACAGCTGGTTCAGCATTATTAGTAATCCTCTTTCTTGGTTCAATCGTTCTAATGTTTTCTGCAATGAGTAATCAAAGTGTGCTGGCTGGAATCCTATCAATATTAATTTTGTTTTTACCATCACTTATAACAGGTGTAATTGCAAGTGTGCCTGGGCTAGATGTTGATTGGCTCAACTATTTCTCAATTTCAGCTTTGCTGACGGCATCAATTCATGTAATCTTCGGTACTCCGAGTTTTGACGCATCAATATTTGGAGCATTCTTTGAGAGTAATATTCGGGGAAGCATAGCAATCGTTGTTGTTCTTGGGATGATAGTAGTGTCTATTCTCTTAACAATCAATCAACTATACAAGGAGGAAATTCATTAATGAAAAGTTACTTCATCGAAACGTATGATCTGAACAAATGGTACAAAGAAGTAATGGCTTTGAACAAAATCTCTGTAAAAATCGACAGAGGTATAGTTGGACTTCTTGGACCAAATGGTGCAGGAAAATCAACTTTTCTCAACATTGCTACAGCTCAACTAAGACAAAGCTCAGGGGAAATCTTTGTAGAGGGAAATGAAGTTTGGAACAACCCCGAAATTTTGAAGAAAATTGGTTTTTGCCCAGAACAAGAAAAGCTTTTGGAATGGATGACTGGACGCAAATTCGTTAGGGAATTAGCAAGATTAAGTGGAATACCAAGAGAACAAGCTGAGAAAGCAGCGAGAGATGCTATTGAAATTGTAGGATTAACTGGAAGTATGGATCGTGCAATTAAAGGTTATTCAAAAGGTATGAGACAAAGGATTAAAATTGCTCAAGCAATTGTTCATGATCCTGATATATTATTTTTGGATGAACCGTTACAATCAACAGATCCAATTGTAAGAAGAGATTTAGTGAAGCTAATACAATCACTAAATAGGGATCATGGAAAGGATATCTTAATCTCCAGTCATATTCTACATGAAGTTGAGAGAGTAACATCGAATATCCTTTTAATTTTCGCAGGTAGAGCAATAGCACAAGGAGACATTAGTAGTATCAGGGATTTAATGGATAAATATCCGCATACAATTCGCATTCGTACTAAAGATAGGAAAAAACTAGCAACTTTATTGTTGGATTATGATTTTGTTCAGAACATCGAAATGGATGTTCTAAATGATGATTATATCGATATCCGAACAGCAGATCCAGATAAATTCTACTGCTTGATACCAGAAATCGCTATTGAATCGAAACTTGAAATTTATGAGATGACCAGTCCAGATGCCGGATTGGAAGCTGTCTTTGAATATCTTACAAGAGGTTGGTAGGAGGAAACAAAATGGAAGAAATTTATACTAACTTAACTCAATATGAGAAAAAACACAAGTGGTCAAATAGATTCGGCTCATTGTACAAATTATACTTGAGTAAGCTTTGGTCAACTTTAGTTCGAGATAAGAAGACTTGGATTTTTAATATTCTGGTTCTTTCACCGATTATTGCAGGACCCATAATTGCGTTAGCAGCCCAATATATTGATGCTGATGATTATTTCAAACTATATTCAGACATCATGTTTCTTGGTTATTTTGGGATAATTATTCCTTTGTTTACCATGTATATATCTTCTATGATGTTTAATGATGAGATAAGTGATAAATCAATAACATACTTAACTTCAAGACCAATAAATAGATTCGAACTTGTAATTGTGAAATATATTAGTTACTTATCTATAGTTCCAATCTTCACAGTTATTGCTACGGGTCTGAATTACTTATCATTTGCCATATTCGGAGGATTCGAGTACTTTGATATGGCTTTGTGGTTTCTACTAATAACATTCGTAGCCTCTGCTGTTTATGGAGCATTCTTCATGTTTATTGGGTTACTGTTCAAGAATCCCCTCTGGTTTGGATTGTTCTTTGTATTTATTTGGGAATTCGTCTTTGCAAGTTTCTCACAAACACTGAACAAATTAACTATCGCATATTACATTAAATCATTGATAGTAGCTGATCCATATAGTGATCCTGGAAGAGGCTCACCTGCAATCATCTCACAAAATCAAGCGTTTCAATTTTGGTTTTATAATAATCCTGCAAATACAATCAATTTTTCAATTGTTTTAGCAGTCATAGTTATCGTATCAATTACTTTAGCATGGTCGCTTCTCCAAGGAGACAAATTCAAGATACCATATCAAGCTGGCAGACGTCCAGGTGGCTGGAAATACTATCTAAAAGAAATTAGAAGTTTCTTGATTACAATGGGAATTTTA
The DNA here is from genome assembly GCA_019058165.1 of Candidatus Heimdallarchaeota archaeon. Lineage (GTDB taxonomy): Archaea > Asgardarchaeota > Heimdallarchaeia > JABLTI01 > JABLTI01 > JABLTI01. The sequence continues at coordinate 8,712 of JAHLVZ010000077.1, read as the reverse complement.
TTCGTCACCTTTGGATTGGTAGTTGGTCCTGTTAATGGGGTTAGAAAACCAGCAAGATCAACAAATTTCATTAGCTTTGATATAGATGATGATATTGAATGGTTTGAAGGTTTTGAACCTCCTTTACCCTCACTGGGTGAAATGGGCTATGGTAACTATCTATCTTACACTGTAACAAAAGGAGATGAAATTGAAATAGATTTTACTATAACCACTTATCATCCCTCTTATACGGCTGCTGGATTTATTTGCACAGAAGAAGCTTGGGATATATTTTTCGAAGATACGCAATTACTTTGGTATGATTTTGCTGAAATTTATTCCGTGCAATACTTCAATACCACACTATATAATGAATTCATTAATGATTATGAGCTATTGGCAAATGATTTTTTGGATAATACAACTGAATACACATATTACAACGAATATGCGCCAGCATCAATTGATTTTGTTGCTACAGAGAAATCAGATTTATATATTGCATCAATTATCACTAATTTCGATTTAAGTACTCCCTATATTAGAGGAAATATAACTGTTACAGTTGACGGTGAAATTTTCAGAAGAAGTGGATATTCTTTTGGTTGGATTTTATTTGGTCTTGGCATAGTAATATCGGGTTTCGCAGTTTACTCATTGATAACTTATAAAAGTTCAGATGAAATAAAACGTTACGAAGAACAGATTACACAATACAATAATGAGAGCAATAATCTCGAAGAACAAAAGGAAACTCTGAAAGAAGAATGATTTATAGGTCAAGAATTATTCTTGACTTATTTTATCAGACAGAAAGCGGGTAATTTGCTCATACCTCATGTGTTAGTGTACAGATTTCAAACATTTAGATATCAAAATGTCCACATTATCAAAAGATTTTTCTTAATTCATCACTATTTCAAATTATAATGCTGGTGTATTAACAATGAAAATTGATGAAAAAGATAAACTTATCTTAGAAGAATTAGCTAAAGATGCCCGATTACCTACAAAGAGAATTGCAGCAAATTTAGATATTCCAAGAGTTACAGTTCACACTCGTATCGAAAAAATGAAGCTGGAAGGAGTCATAAAGAAATTTACTATTTTAACGGACTTTAAGAAAATTGGTTTGCCTGTAACAGCATTCGTTTTTGTATCATATAATCCTCAAGATAATGTTTCACAACAAGTAGTTGCAGAGCAAATTTCACAAATGGAGAACGTATTCGAAGTTCATCTTATATCTGGCGTGTGGGACATATTGATTAAACTCAGAGGAGAATCCTTAGATCAAATCGGAAAACTCGTTTTGGATGATATACGCACTATGAAGGGTGTAGCTAAAACCATAACTTGTCCTTCCTTTTCAAATATAAAGAATGGAGTTTGAGGAATCTCCATTAGCTTTCTTTAGTTCTGAGAATTAAGATAGAATGAAGTGTAGACTTTAGCAGTTTTTTCCAAGGAATCGATATATACATGTTCATCTGCACTATGCAAATTATTTCCTTTAGGCCCAAAATGAACTGTAGGTATTCCTCCTTCGCCCATGAAAGTATTAGCGTCTGTAATCATTTTCATGTAAGCCGTTTTTGGAGATTGAGATAATATTTCCTTAAATGAAACTTCTAATGACTGGAATAAATGATGGTTTTTAGAAATTTTGTAGGAATTATAATAGGGTGGGATGATTTCTATGCTTACTTTGGATTTAAGTTTTAGATCGGTTATTAATTGTTCAAAGTCCTTTTTTACTGACTCCTTTGTTTCTCCAGGTAAGGTAAGACGATTCAAGATTATCTCACAGTGTTCCGGAACAATAACACTATATGTTTTGTACCCACCATCGATCTTTAACACACAGAAAGAACCTTTCCCAAAATCAAAATCATGTGGTATTTTGTAATTGCCAATAAAAGAAGAATTTGTTTTAGAAATTTCATCAATAAGGCTTACAATTCGAGAAGCATCTGATACAGCATTTACTCCTTGCTCTGGACGAAAAGCATGAGCAGAGACGCCTTTCACTAGGATTTTAAACAAAATTTTCCCAGTCATTCCTAAAGGTAGAGGGCTCTTTTCTGAATCTCCAAACAATGGTTCTGCAATAAGAATGCCATCTGTTCTCCCCTTCCCAAATATAGGATTATCCAACATTTTTTTCGCTCCAACTCCGTACCCCTCTTCATCCACTACTGCTGTAAAATGAATTGTTCCCGGAATATCTTCTCCAGAATCTAGCAAGGCTTTGATGGCAGCAAGCTGGCAAGCAATACCACCTTTCATATCAGCAGAACCAAGACCGAAAAGTTTCTCCTCTGAGTAAACAGGAAGGAAAGGATCGTGGGTCCACTCTCCGCATACTTCCACAGTATCAAGATGTCCATTGAATGTCAGTGTCTTTCCGGTTTTACTGAAAGAATGCTGAGCATACAAGTTTGGACGTTCAGGTTCTACATCTTCTAATTGAATAGCTAAACCTAAATCCTGCATTTTTTCTGCCAAAAAAACAGCGTGCTCTTTTTCTTTGCCAATTACTGAGTCTATTTCAATCATTTCCTCTAGTAGAGAAAAAAGATATTTAGTGTCTATTTTTGAATGGACTTTTTCTTTAATTTCTTTTAGACTGCTCAATTGGAAACGTCCTACAATAGAGTACAATTAATAATTAGTTATAATAAATTCTCCTAAAAAAAGAAAGAAATAAAGTGAAGAAAGATTGGGAGAATTATTCTTCACTTTTTTGCTTATCATACAATCCGATATACGGAGCTCGTTCTCCTTTATCGTATCGCTTGTAAGGATCCTTGATGAGTGCCACCAAAATCTCTCCAATTATGAAGAATAGCAATATGCTTGCTAAGGCTATTCTGAAGGAATGATTAGCTGACAGTGCCATTTTAATCCCCAGAACCATCATGCCTGAGAATATCAAAGGAGAAGCTATTGCGCTAACCCTTCCAGCGATCTTTTGGAAACCATTGTATTGCGCCAATTTAGAGGGTGGAGCCAGCACCATAATAAATTGACGACCAACAATCCATATGCTACCAAAACCTATACCAATACAGATTGCTCCAAAAAACATAATCCACCATGGAATTACGTATATAATCGTATTGTAACTCCAGCCATTCCAAACCAATTCAGTTTTGTACTGAAGTCCAGCTAACATAGTAAAGACAATCGCAGCCATCCAAGCTATTCCACTGATAAGGAAAGTATTTTTTGGACCTTTGGCTCTCAATACTCGGCCCGTAATGAATCCGAACACTATAGAGAGTAAAATTCCAGATAAAATAATAATATAAGTCAGGGTAGAATTATCAACTCCAACTGCACCTTCAATTACAGGAACCATAAATAGAATAGTCGTATTTGCTGCATCAACTAAGAAAAACCATCCAATGAAGAATAGTAATGAATTTCTATCCTTAACAATTGTTTTTAGTGAATCTTTCAAAGAACCAAGAGATTTCTTCAAATTTTCCTTTGGTTTTAATCCACTGGGGTTTTCTGTTTCTTTGTGGAATAGATATGGTATAGAAATTAGTATAATTATTATTCCAGAAGCTAAGAAAACATAGCGCAGATTACCTGTGTTAACTTGAGGGATTGTTTCATTTGCAAGTTCCCAAATATTTGTGTTTATGGGGGTCCATTTCTCTGCAGAGCCAAGTCCATTAAGAACTAACCCGACAAGAACACCAATAATTGAACCAAAAGCAGCTATTGCTCCGCCTATAGCTTGAGTAGTACTTCGATCTTCCGTTTGAGCAATAAAGGGTATTTGAGAATCATAGAGCATCCGACCATTTTGATACATAAAATTCGCAATAATGAATAATCCACATGCCCACCAAAAGTTTTCCCAGACAGCAATAAGTATTGTAGACGTGACCATTACAGATGCAATTATTATTACCAAAATTTTCCTTTTCCCAAGAGTATCAGAAACTGCGCCAATTATGGGTCCTAACAATGCTACGAGGAGGTTTGATCCCGCCATAACAATGGAAACAATTACGAAAGTATCGATGTACGACCATTTACTTACACCAAGGAGCATAGCAAAAGGTGTAAATGCCAAGCTTATCACTGCTTGTGAAAAGAAGGTATCAGCTAAGTCGTAACTGTACCACAAAAAGGAATTTCTTCTATCTGTTATCTTTGACTCCAAAGCTGTTTCTTTTATGTCTTTATTTGTTATTTCTTCTGTCATTTTCTTTCTCCTGTTAGCAAAAACTTTTAGCGTTTCAATTCTTTCTCAAACTCTCTTAAAATTGGTGGGATGTTTGTCTTCAGATCCGTTTTAGCGAATTCCTTGATGATGACACACAAAAGTCGTTCTCTTTTTTCTTCAGTTGTATTTAAGAAAAAGAATCGTCCCTTTGGCATTTCTTTTGCCAGTTTTGTGTAATTTTCTTGATCGTGCACTTTGTCTTTTGTTGCATTGAACACTAAGATTTCTTGTGTTATTGGTTTCAGAGTTCCAAATAATTCTAAATCTTTGACTTTGTATGTGGCTTTTTTCCATTTCCACATTACAGAGTTTCTCACAAATCTCTGGCTTCTTTCTTTCTGTACCTTTTCCTTCATACCAAGGAAAGCGAAGAACATTAGAATGGGTTTTAATAGTACCACTACAAAAGCAGGAATTATTGGTTCCAGTTTTAAAAGGAATTTATTGAACCACAACCTATGCATAGGATCCCAAGCAATGATAGATTTTGCTTCAAAATTGTTCTCAAGTATTCCTTGGAGAAATATCGTAGAGGACCAACACGGACCAATTATAGTATAATTGTCTTTGTCAATTTTCAAGTAGTTAATTGCTTGCATAATGTCAATTGCCATTCGTTGAATGGACATATCTACTTTTCTTCGCTTGAGGCTGCTTGTTTTTTTCTCTCGAGTTTCAATGTAATAAAATTCAAATTCATCATTTAGAATTTCACAGAGAATATTGAATCCTTCTTGTAAGACGCCCCAACCGGGAACCAATACAATTGTTCTTTTGTTAAGAGGCTGTTTTGGATTTACATGAAGTACTCGGATTTCTCCTCCTTCTACAGGGACATAGAATTCCTTTGTAATGCTTGGATTCCAGAAAACAACATTATTATTTTTTGAGGACTCGATCATTTCATCAATTTTTTTCTGTTGTTCTAGTGTCACAGTAAGCTCTGGGAGTTTTTTGCCTTCTGTTGTTTTCTTGTCTCCTGTCAAGTTCAATGAGCCGCCCAATTTTAAGAATTAAGCTATTTTGCCAAACCTAATTCCTATATTTTTAGGTTGTATTAAATTATTTTGCCCAAATTACTAGTTTCTTAAACATTAATGGACAGAAATCCTTCAACTATTTCCATTTTCTAAAGAAAAACTCTTAAAAAAAGTGAAGTATGTTTTGATTTGTTAAACATGACTTTAATCGCTTTAGAAAAAAGAAAGAAGGATTTAGAGCTTCTAGTTAAACATGAATTCGATATCCTCATTGTTGGTGCGGGTATAACAGGTGCAGGTATTGCCTGGGATGCTGCAATGCGAGGTTTGAAAGTAGCAATTATTGACAAAGAAGATTTTGGAGCTGGCACAAGTAGTGGTTCCTCAAAACTAGTGCATGCAGGTATGCGATATTTAGCATATCTAGAATTTAAACTTGTTAAGCTTGCTTCTAAAGAGAGAATGTGGATGTTTCGAGCTCTTCCTCATATAACAGAACCCATTCCATTTCTAATCCCTATTTTTAAAAAAGAGAAAAATACTTTTGCAAGAATGCTACTAGCAGGAACACTGTATGATATTTTATCTAGATTCAAGAACACCGATAAATCTGCTTTTCTTTCCAAAGAAAAAACTTTGGAAAAAATCCCAAATCTTAGAAGTAATACCTTGAAACGTTCATTATTTTACTGGGATGGTATCATGGATGATGCTCGCGTTACACTCGAGACTATTCTTTCTGCACGAGAATTTGGAGCTATTGCTGTAAATCATGTTAAGGTGGATTCATTCATTAAAGAAACCAATTCTGAGATAGGTGAGATAGTTAAAGGTGTGACTGCAACCGATACCTTATCTGATGAGAAAATCACAATAAAAGCGAAAATTGTAATTAATGCTACTGGTCCATGGACTGATCAAGTAATTGGAATGCTTGGTGATGAATCAAAACTTCTGAGAACAACCAAAGGAATCCATATAATAACTAAGAAGCTTTTTGACAGCAATACTGTTGTTGTAATAGTCACTGATGATAGGAGAGAAATGTTTGTAATTCCTTTCAGAAAGAAATATACTCTCATTGGAACAACAGATACTGATTATAGAGATAAATTTGACCATGTAGCAGTAACACAAGAGGATATTGACTATGTTATTTCAGCTGTGAACAATGATTTCCCAAATAGTATAACAAAGGATGATGTTATTAGTGCATACTCTGGTATTCGCCCACTAATTCTTTCACCAAAAGCTAAATCAGAAACTGATACCTCGAGATGGTTTGAAATTATTGAAACAAGACCAAATCTTCTGACAGTTACAGGTGGGAAATACACTATCTTTCGTTATATGGCTGAGAAATCCGTCAATAAGTGTCTCGAAATTTTAGATTTGAATAAAAAGGATTACCCATGCAAAACAGAGAAAAGTCAGCTTCATGGTGGTGTAGGAATAACTTACATAATTGATTACTTAAGAAAGCATGTTCCTCCATTAATGAAGAAATACGATTTGGATTTTGAAGTAGTGGATCATATTGTTCATACATATGGTAATGCTCATACAATGATCTTTGATTTAATTGATAAGAATGAAAAACTTAAGGAAAGAATTGCTGAAGATAGACCTCACATTTTAGCTGAAATTATCTACATTGTGGAAAATGAGATGTGCCTAACATTGAGTGATTTCTTATTAAGAAGAACACAACTACAATTAATTGAAAACCAAGCACTTGATTGTGTAGAAAAAGTTGCAAAGGAAATGGGCAGAATTTTAGAATGGGATAATAAGCGACAGAAAGAAGAGATAGAGAATTATAAAAAAGACTTAATGTGGAAACAATAAAACTACATTTGGTTAATAGAGAAAAGAAGAAATGCGAGACATGAAAAATGAAAACAATTATTTGTAAAGAAATAATCCCAGTAACAAAAGAACCAATTAAAGATGGTTTTATTCTAATAGACGACAAGGGGAAAATCAAGAAAATTGGTTCTGGCAAGAATATTCCGAAAGAAGCAGAAATCATTGATGCAAGTAACTTAATAGCATTTCCAGGAATAATAGATAGTCATTGCCATGCGACCGTCTTTGAGGAAGGCATAGGAATGGGACTGCAAGATGGAAATGAGAGTACTGATCCTATCACCCCACATATCAGAACTTTGGATGCAATTAATCCCGCTGATAAAGGATTACGTCGAGCTGTATCTGGAGGGATTACTACTATCGCAGTTGCTCCCGGAAGCGGGAATGTGGTTGGTGGACAAATAACTACTATTAAAGCTGCAGGTACAATAGTTGAGGATATAATTATTCAAGAAAACTCGGGTATGAAATGTGCTTTTGGTGAAAATCCAAAGAGATTATATGGTAGTAGAAATGTTATGCCTTTAACTCGAATGGGCAGTCTTGGATTATTTAGGCAGTTAATGGTTGAAACAAAGAATTACATGACAAAACAGGAAGAATATCAAAGTAAACTGAAACAATACAAAGAAGATTTGAAAGAATACAATGAAAAGAAGAAAGATGATAAGAATAAAGATTTGAAAAAACCAGTTGAGCCTACAAAACCTGACAAGAATATCAAATATGAAGCTATGATTCCAGTTTTTGAAAAGAAGATTCCACTCAGAGCTCATGCACATCAAGCAAATGATATTGTTTCCGCTGTTCGATTAGCAAAGGAATTTGATGTTAACATAATTATTGATCATTGCAGTGAAGGCCATCTAATTCTCGACTTCTTAGTGAAGAACAAAATACCAGCTGTTGTTGGTCCAACATTATCATACAAGTCAAAAATCGAAACAAGAAAGAAAACTTGGAAAACCCTTGGTATAATGCATAAAGCTGGGATGTTAGTAGCTTTAACATCTGACCATCCTGTCACTCATTGTCAATACCAATTTATCTATGGAATTTTAGCTCACAGAGAAGGATTATCACGACAAGGAACTTTCGAGATTTTAACAATTAATGGTGCTAAAATCTTGGGTCTTGAAGATAGAATTGGATCCTTGGAAGAAGGGAAGGATGCAGATATTCTCTTACTTAGTGGTGACCCATTAGACGCTAGAACAAAAGTTGAGAAAGTATTTATTGATGGTAAACTAGTTTTCGATATCGAAGATGGAGAAGAATTGTTTTAGTTCTATTCTCCACTATTCTAATTTTTCTTTCAATCATTTTTTACTATTTAATAATAATTGAAGTGTGCAAAACGCTTAATTAGCATAATAATAAAGAAATTTTACGTGATTACCTATGAAAGCTATTTTATGTGGTAAGATAATTCCAGTCACAAAAGAGCCTATTGAAAATGGGCATATTTTGATTGATGATAAAGGTAAGATAAAGAAGGTCGGGAAAGGTTTCGATGTACCCAAAGATGCAGAAATTATTGATGCTAAGAAATGGGTTGCTTTTCCAGGAATAATTGATGTACATTGCCACGCAGCTGTTTTCGAAGAAGAGGTTGGTCTCGGGCTACAAGAT
>JAHLVZ010000076.1 GCA_019058165.1 Candidatus Heimdallarchaeota archaeon | reverse complement strand
AGTATGATCTTCAATTATGCTATGGGAGCTTTAGGTTATGCTATCCCAGCTTCAGTTGGTGCATATTATGCTCGACCAGATAGTTGTATCGTGGCTTTAACAGGTGACGGCAGTTACGGTTTCGCTGTGGGAGAATTAGAAACTATTAGTAGAATTGGAGGGAACATTAACATCATTTTGTTCAATAATGGTGGTTTTGGTTGGATTAAAGGGGAACTACAGGTTTCCTATGGTTCTAAATATGTCGACTTCCCTACCAACTTTCAATCGGTAGATTATCAAAAAATAGCTGAAGGATTCGGTTTAACTGCGTATACAGTTCGTGATCCTAAGAATCTTTCACAAGTTTTACAGGAAGCCTTTAACCTCAATGGACCAACCTTTATTGATTTACAAGTGAAACCAGAGAATGAATTAATTCCTCCAGTACCAAGATGGGCTAAAATAGCAGAGAAAACAAACTTGAAACATGTCTACTAATCAGTGAGATGTACATAACAGAAACAACGTGGTATATGGGAATCATAGATTTTATGAGGAGTAAGAGACCACCCAGGATGTTTATTTGGATCTTGATTTTCCACAGATGGAATTTCGAATCTCGAAAAATTAATTCTAAAGGAATCGTCTTTCTTAGGGTGAATTTCCTTTCCAAATAATGATTTCATGCCTGACCATGGAAAAGCTAGTTCTACTGTCCAACCAATATCAATATCTAAATCATCATTTAAAGTGCCTTGAACATTTACCGCAGATTTTATTCCGAGATAATCCCAATCCATAAATGCCCATCTTACACCTCGAGGATGTTTGCCAAATCTTATTACATCTTGGAAACCACCCAGAACATCGACTTTTCTAGTTACTAAATCAAATTCTTTAGTATCAAAACGACTTCCCTTTTTGTATGCATCTTGCCAGATATAGAAAACCTCATAGATTGTTCCAAGAGCATTAATTTGAAATTCATAATAGCAATCTTCACCAGCTATGAATACTTCCACATCATTTTCATAGTAAATCAGTGAATCTCTTTCCGTTAATTTCGCTTTTACATTAGGTTCTTCTATCCAGAAAGCAATATACAGATTCTTATCATCCCAGAGAGAAGCAATTTGAGTATTCATTGGAGCTGGTTCACCAGATACTAAATCAACGAAAGGTTTTGATTTTTCAACTTTATTCCAAGGAAATTTGTCAAGATTACCATCAATACAAATTTGATTAGTTATTCTCTTGCAATTATAGTGAACTATATCTTCTTCAGTACAGCCGTACATTCTAGTTTTCACCAATTGAGGTTAGTCATTCTTCCTTGTAATTCAAAAGGTATTAATGGTACATAAAAATTATTTGTACTAAAATACAATCAAATATTGTAAGAATTCCTTAAAATAATCTAAAATATTTTGACGATATGGCTCTTTTGAAGTTAGAAAGAATGCAGCTTTTCTTGAGAAAAATTTGATGAAAGAAAGTGAAATGTGATTATTTATTGTTCTCAAGAAATCAGCTAATTTTTGAGAATCAAGTAAGTTCTTTTCTTCCGATTTTAAATTCAGGAGAATCTCTTCTAGAAGCTCTTCATTGAATTTTGTAATGTGTTCCTTAAATCTTTCATCATTAATAATATCTGAAATTAAATAACGAATTTTCCTTTGAAAAAATCGTATGTAATCATCATAATTACTTTGAATGATTTGTTTGTGAGTTTCTTTCGCTAGTCCCTTTTGAATAATTGTTTGTAGAAACTCCTCTTCTATAATTTTGAAGGCATTTTCTCTCATTTGATTCCAAACAGGAATTTCCTTAATTGATTCATACTCGGAAAAAAATTCAGTAGAAATGATATCTTGTGTCATCCTTTTCAGTAATGAATTATCTTGATTTTTTTGAATTGATAGAATTCTGTAAAGAACAGGAGATAATACATGCTTTTTTTGTTCTGATGAATTCTCATTTTCAGCTTGTTCTTTCTTCAAAAGGTTGCACCAATTGGTTTCACTGTATTAAATAACAAGTCTTAGTTAAAAGAAATAGTTACTTAGTATGTTAGTTTTGCTCCCTCACTTATCTTAATAATATAAGGTTCTCCACCTGCTTTTTCTAGAGCTTTAGCAATTTTCTTTTCTTTCCCAGGAGCATAGGCTAGCATTGTACCTCCTCCTCCACTTCCATTTATTTTCCCTCCTAAGGCACCTGCATCTTTCGCTACTTGAATCATTTTTTCTATTTTCTCAGTTGATCTCATTAATCCATCACGCATTAATTCATGATGCTCATCAAGCATTTTCCCTATCTTATCTGGATTGGGATTTTCATTACTGAGAATTTTCAAAGCTTTTCGAGTTAAATCTCTATTACGAATAGTTGTTTCAGTCATTTGCTTACAAATATCAGGCAAATTATTACTATGTTCCAATACAGTTTGAATGGATGTTTTCCTATGTGAAAAATCAGATATTTTTTTCTTTAATGTATTATACCCCTTCTCCACATTATTTCTAATCATTCGAAGATCACCCACTGTATCTTCCTTTTTCTCGAGTGAATCACCAATGACAAATCCGGTTATTGTAGATGGTAAAGGAGTTATTTCTATCTGATCCCCAAAATCAACATGTATAATTCCCCCATAAATGGAAGCGAGATGATCCATCATTCCTCCGCTTTCACCAAATTCTAATACCTCTGCTTCAAATGCAAATTCAGCTATCTCTCTCTTTTCTAATGATTTCTTTGCTAATTCTGTTATAGTCATAACACTAGCTACAGCTAATGCTGAAGAACTAGATAAGCCAGCAGCAATGGGTATATCTCCAGAAACAGTAATTTCAGCACCTGTTAGTGGTATGATACCTTTTCTTGCAAGAACATTAAATGCACTTCTGAGATAATCTCGATTATGACTATACTCAATTTTCTCTTCAAAATTAAAATTGTCTCGCTTATGAAGATCTAAATAGTTGACAATTATTTGTGTATCACTTCTCAATGTAATATCGAAATTGATTCTTTTATCTAGTGCTGCAGAAATAACCTCCAATCCCAAATAATCGCTGTGTTCACCAAATAAAAAAACTCTACCGGGTGCATTAACAGAGAAGTCTACATCATTTTGCATATGTTTTTTCTGATTTCTGTTTTGAAATACTTTCCTATAATCAATTAGAACTCTTTGCTTCTTTTCTCACGTAATTTCTTAATGCCTATAGTTGTTGCTTCAACTATAACAAAACCAACTACTATATATGAAATTGCTATGCCAAAAGCTTGCCAATCTACATAACCACCAGATAGCTCAGTAGGAAGGAAATGATTACCCAAAGAGATTATTGGCTTCATTATTTTGTATCTAGCACTCGGAGAAGCTACAGATTGATCTTCTTGTCCAAGAGGATCATATAGAATAGTGGTATTTCTTGCTAATAATTGTTCCATGACTCCTTCGGTTGTAAAGTTTTGAGCATTAATCAAAGTCCAACCCCATACATCCATTAGATGATGCATATCAGTCCCGGTAATTTCTCCAAAACCACCAGTATCATTACACCAAGACTCGGAATCTGTATCGTACACCCATTCATTAACTAATTCAATATAATCAACGTTCCAATCAAGTAGCTGTGCTCGTGTTGGATGAGTTGGCATTCTTGGTAAACTCCAAGGGATATGATTTACTACAACTACTCCTCCTTGATCATGAGTTTCATCTATAGCAGCTTGTATCTCTTCATTGGTGGGATTATTTGACGGAACTTGAACTGATTCGGTAATTCCAAGCAAATTCAAATGGATACGATTTGTAGTCCATTCCATGCCTTTTACTAGCACAATTTGACTGCTGTATTTAGTCGCTAATGTATCAAATTCCTCTGTTCCTTTCATTGTATTGTGATCTGATAGAGCCATAGCATTAAATCCATGTGCAAGATGCCAGAGAATATTCTGTTCTACAGTTAAAATACCATCAGAGTATTTAGTGTGACTATGATGATCAAACACGATATTGAATTGAGTTTCATTATAAGTAGGACTAGATTGAAAAACAAAACTCTCATTGGTGTAATCATATCTTGGTGGAGGAAAAGAAGCTATCAGCGCACTACTTACAATTAGTACTAAAGAAACAGACAAGAATACACTGAAACGAATAAGAATAGATTTGAACATTGGCTTTTCCATTTTGACTACTCCAGGCAGTTTAATTTAACACTAGATAATAGTTGGAATTATTTTTATGTGTTTATATAGAAAACTAATGAGAGGGAAAACAGAAGCACCTACGAATAGCATAGAGGAAACCAGAGTGAGTCATCAAGATGAAGATAAACCAATTTACAATCTTAGCTTCTTCAGCAAGAAAGTAGAAGATTCGCAGGAGAATCCCGAAGATGTTCTAAATTGGAAAAAAGCAAATCTAAGTGCTTATCTACGAGGTGTTTTTGATGGACGAGGGGTAATCTTCTCAAGTGATAATGGTGATATGGTTCTTTTAATTAAGCATTCCAATATAGGAAAATTAGAAATCTATCAAAAAGCTTTACAGATGTTTTCTATCCATTCATTTGTTTATTATCCACAAGCAGAGGATGAACTTTCAGCGTTATACATTGTTGGGAAAAGAAATTTACGATTATTTAAGGATAGAATAGGTTTTGAGTATCCTGAAGAAGCGGATATTTTCTTTAATTTCTGGAAAACCTTGGATTGGGAAGATTAGAATTCACTTACTCAAAATGAAATCAAGTATTAAATTGGCGATAATTTTTGCCCCTTCTGTATTTATGTGAACATGATCTACTAGCAAGCTAAATCCATACTCTTCTGAGATTTTATCGAAGCTTTTTCTAAAAAGGAAATGTTTGTATGCTGCATCTTCTACAAGTCTCTTTTCATGAGGATATTTAGGATTGGAAGGATATCGTTTAAGATACTCAATCATTTTTTCATTAATAGGGAGATAACTAATCTCGTGTTTGTTTGCGATTTCACAGATTGTTTTAGAGTAATCAATACTCTGTTTAAAAGCTTTACTGGAAATCTCTTCTCCCATTATTGGAATTGAACATAAAGCTATTTTGGCGTCAGTTTTTTCTTTTAGTTCCGAAATGATTTTCTCCAAATTTTCTATGTACCATTTCTTAGCTGGTTTTCTCGGTAGGTTTAACATTTCAAGCATTTTTTTATTTGGAATATTTTTTATTTCGGCATTTGCATCATTTGTGCCAATTAGAATAGTTAAAAAATCAGGTTTGCATGCTATGATACTTTCTATACGTAGGAGAACATTGTAGGCCAATTCAGCATTCATACCTGCATTGATGTAGTCATAATTCTTACCAAGTTTTTTCGCTATCATCCTTATATAATTGACACTGATACTACCATGAGTCAGACTGTCACCTATGAAGACAATTCTTTTTTTCTTTGACGTTTTTCGTTTTCTTTTCATTTTCTTTACATAATTATAGGGATTATCTCTTGGATAATGATAAATTCTCCACATAACTGATTGATAGTAAATAAAGAACAAAATTCCAGATATCAGTATGAAACCAAAAATTACGATTAAAACAATATAACCTGCCTTCAATTCTTATTCTCCCTATACAAATTACAAATTCCATTATTCGTGCTTTTTCTTATATGTTTTGTATGAAAATTTCTTATCTTAATCTAATGAAGATGCAGTAGCAGATGTAGGTAAAGCAATCTCTAAATCTTCGGATAAATCCTTATCAAGTATTACTATAAACTCCTCAGTTTGCTCAAATTGCTTTGTTTCTACTTGTTCTTCTGAATAATCAGTTGAACGCAATTCACTTTTTGTCATCATAAATATGAAACTAATTATTGACAAGAGTAAACACAAGCAAGATCCAACCAACAAAATATACATTGAATTTACACTATTTGCTACAGAAGTTACAATTATCATTCCTAGAAGATTCGCAAGTGAAGTAAATAGAAATACGAATGAAGTTGCTCTTCCAAGTTTTTCATGTGGAATTTTTTCTTGTCTTAAAGTAAAAGAGGGAATATTTGCCCCACCATTAACAATGCCAAATGGAACTGTTATTACAAACAACATAAGCCAAGGATTTCTAATATACGTAAATAGAAATAAACCAATTGCTTCTAGAAAAATAACTAGATTAACTAGTATTAATTTTCGATTGATTTTTCCCATTTTCATAATTACTAAAGAAGTTATAATTCCGAATCCTGACATAACTGCAATGACTGCACCATACCAAGTTGCATTCATAGTCATTTCACCTTGAAGAACTACACTAAAGGTTCCGTTTATTGAAGCAACTACGAAATTAAATCCCATATAAACCAATAATACATACATAATTTTAGGTTCTGATCGAATGGCATTGAAACCAATCTTCATGTCACTAAAAATCCTACTTATCTCTTGCTTCGCACTTGATTTCTCAGTAATCTCCTTTTTTGGAGGAGCTTTTCCATGTTTCATAAGAAATGAACAAATTATTGCAGCAATACCTGTTATAAATACACTAATCATAAAACCATAAAGATAGCTAACCGTTATTATCATACCAGCCAAAATCGGACCAATTACAGATGCTATTTGAGTAATAGTTGAATTGAATGAATTAGCAACTAACAAATCCTTTTTCTCAACAATGAATTTAGAATAAGTACTTACTGTAAGATTGTATAATGTAAAAACAGCGTTATTAATGAATAATAAAGCATACATAGGCCAGATGAAGTGCACATATTTTGTTACTGTAATTCTAAAGATAATACCATTTTTGAAAGGTTCATATATAACATAAGTTTGAATTAAACGATCCATAAATAAGAAAATTATTAGAAAACCAATAAGCAAAACTGCTCTCATTACAATCGAAATAAAGATTAATTTTCGTTGATCAAATCGATCAACAATAATTCCTGCAAATGTTACGATGATAATTGTAGGAAGAGAGCCTAGAATCCCCATTAAAGCCATTAATGCAGCATTACCTGTAGTAGAATAAATAAGATATGAAAAAGTCATTCCTGCTAGCATTGTAGCAATCATGTTAGAAATTTGTCACCGAAAACCAACATGTAAGATTTATTTTTCAAGATATTTTTTATCGAGGGTTTTTCTTTTATTATCTGAGAATTATCATTAATTGATGAGGGTTCTTCTTCAGTGACTAACACCATTTCTTTCATTTCCAGGAATTCTGTCTCTATTTAAACTATCAGATATTCCTTAAAAAGAGCGATTCACGGTTTGAAGACTCAAATCGAGGTCACAAATTGTGACTAATATCCTTAAAAAGGAGACTCAATTGGCTAATAATAAAAGAAAAAGAGAGAAACAGAATTTATTGATGTAAAAAAGAAATTACTCATGCTTTCTTCTTTACAAAAATTCTGTAAATTGATGCAATAGCCACGATTCCAAGGATAGTCACTATATATGCAAAACCATTGAAGAGACCTGTAGGTGTTGTGGGAGTAGTTGATGGAGGATCAGTTACTACATTTACTACAAAATTAAATGAACCTACACCCCAATAAGCATAGATTATAATTATAAATGTAGAACCAGAAGTTACTTCTATATCAATATCATAGACATCTCCAGTTGAATAAGACTCATCTATTAAAGAATAATCATCATCCAAAATGACCAAATCAAAATCAACAACATCACTGTCATATGTTAATGTAAACTCATAATATTCTGGAGTCAAAGTAATCACATAATAATGATTCAAAGTCTGTACAAAATGGAAACCTGTGGTTCCTTCTTGGGTACCTCCATTTCCAACGACAGTTTGATCTACAGATATCGCTATTGGGTCTACTTCTTCTATAATTAGATCATAAGAAGATGCTGTGAAACCCCATACTTCAATGACAAATAATCCTGGAATTAGATCAAGTCTTATTTCTTCTGTTGTCCCATCATCTGGATTGTATAATTGACTCCAACCGATAACATCAAAATCTATACCATTGAAGTAATAGAGGTAAATGTCAGCGTCCCCACTGAAAATATCTGCGGTTACTTCGTAAATGCCTTGTTGTATTATTGTTACTTTATAGTAATGTGATTCATCCGATGTCAAACCTTGAGTTCCAGTATTTACACCCAGTTCAAGTTCATCATAACCCATTGATTCATCACCAAACCCTCTGATATAGAAATTCGCCAGAAAATTATCCCATAAAGTATCTGTTTGCCAATCCATATCAGTAAAAATGTCGACAACAGCAATGTAATCATCAATATAAGAATCATAAATCGTATTGGAAACAGGCATAAAGATAGTTATACCATTTGCATTGCCTGAATAAGCACTTCCTTGGTAGTTATCCATTATTAAGGAGGAATTTAACTGACTAACGAGATTTATTGCAGATTGATTTAAATCAGGATAATTCGTCATCAAAGTATTATTTGACAATACTTCTTTTATAAAATGCATGAAATCAATGACGAATGCATCATAGAACATCTGGGTGTTGAAGAATGCTTCTTCAATACATTCACCTATTCCATCATCAAGAACTGCTGTTAGGTTTGAAGCGAAGTAATTCAAATAAGGAATAAACGAGTCAAATAATGTTAGATTAATTGCTGAAAGTGCTACGTTACTATAAAGCGAATCGTAGAATGCATCATAAGAATCAACTATAATTTCTGCAAGAGTTGAAGCATTCATTGTTGGATCAGCTTCAAGTGCTGAGATAATTGCTTCATAATCAAATCCATCTGCTGGGATTGATTCTTCAGATGCAACAAAGTAGTCAGCAAGATCTTTTAATTCATAGGCAACTTCAAGCATGTTCATGAAACAAGCATCATGAGTAATTAGATCAATATCTACACTATGAGTTATTACGCTATTTTCTATTGCTGTTTGCATTTCATCTATAGTTAGAAAATCAGAGGAATCTGTATCATCCCAACAAAGTCCATCAGTACCTCCTCCATGATCCCATAAATTGAGCCAATAGTTATTTGCATCATAATTAATAAAGCAATAATCAAGGAATGATTCTAGAGTTGCACCATCCCCCATGTTTGCTTCTCCTTCATTCTGAAGGAGAACCGAATCTATTGTATATATATCACTGTCTGCTGTAATATTGAAAATTCTTGTATCAGTCCAATCACCATTTGTGACATCATAACCTAATATTCGATCAAACATTACAATGACTGCAATGGAGGAACCAGTAATTTTACCTAATTCCATTTCATTTATATCATCAATTCCAAATTCTTCTAAATTATTATCTCCATCAAGATAGATCATAACTAACCAATCAAAAACCACAGCATTTGGTTCTAAAATTGGTTGAACTTCAGGATCAATTGCGTTTGCGGTACTTTTTTGTAAAAGATTGGAAGAACTGAAAGATAAAATAGCAATTAAAGAAAAGATTAGCAATAATTTCAGCTTTTTATTCTTATGTGTGAAATAAAATAATTTGAACATTGGACTCACTCCATTTCATAAAGTGAGTTTCAATGTCTTTCTATAAATAGCTTTTCTATTTAATCTTCAAGTGAGATTGCAGATATTGTCCTGTATACGACTCTTTGACTTCAGCAACTTCTTCTGGTGTTCCTTGAGCAATTATTTTTCCCCCAAGTTTTCCGCCTTCCGGACCAAGGTCTATAACATGATCAGCTGTTTTTATCACATCAAGATTGTGTTCAATGACGATTACAGTGTTTCCTTCATCTACAAGTCGATTAATTATGTCAAGTAATCTTTGGATGTCAGCGAGATGTAAGCCAGTAGTTGGTTCATCCAAAATGTAGAGGTTATCCTTATCTCGTTTTATCTTTCCAAGTTCATTAGCTAGTTTGATTCTTTGTGCTTCTCCTCCTGAGATAGTAGAGGAGGATTGGCCTATTTTCAAGTAACCTAGACCTAAATCTTGCATGACTTTTAGTTTGTGGGAAAGATAATTATCATCTTTAAAGAAATCAAGAGCTTCTACAACACTCATATCAAGAATGTCTGAAATCGTTTTATTCTGATACTTTATTTCGAGAATCTCTTTCCTAAATCGAGTCCCTTTACAAACAGTACAAGTTGATTCAATGTCAGCCATATATTGCAGTGGAGTGATTATTCTTCCCCAACCGCTGCATTCTGGACACCTTCCTCCAGTACTAGCGTTAAAGCTAAAGTGTTTTAATTCATATCCTCTTGCTTTCGATTCTTCTAAATCAACATATAATCGTCTTATCTTATCAAAGAAGCCAATGTAAGTTGCAGGATTCGATCTTGCAGAGCGTCCGATTGGAGTTTGATCGATGTTTCTAATATCCTTAATGTGTTCTACTCCTTCTAACTTGTCACATTTACCAGGAATTATTCTTTTATCTCTAAAAACAGAATACAAATTCTTGTAAAGAATTTCATGAACTAGACTACTTTTACCTGATCCTGATACTCCAGTTATGCAGACAAAATTTCCAAGTGGAATCTTCACGTCGATGTTTTGTAAATTATTTTCTCGAGCACCCTTGATTACAAGTGAGTGTCCATTTGATTCTCTTCTTTTGGAGGGAATCGCAATGGTTTTTCTTCCTGAGAGATATTGCCCAGTAATAGATTTTTTATGAGTTTTAATATCATTTAGTGTTCCTTGTATTACTATTTCTCCACCGTAAATACCTGGTCCTGGTCCTATTTCGATTACATGATCAGCTGCTTGCATAGTGTCAACATCGTGTTCAATGACGATTACAGTGTTACCTAAATCCCTCATTTTATGTAAAATATTGATCAGTTTATGTGAATCACGAGGATGTAGCCCAATCGAAGGTTCATCGAGGATAAACATTAAACCCATAAGCTCTGAACCGATTTGAGTAGATAACTTTGTTCTTTGTAATTCTCCACCGGATAATGTATCAGTTCGTCTATCAAGACTCAAATAATCTAAACCTATACTTCTCATAACTTTCAGTCGTTTCATTATTTCCTCTAAAACTGGTTCTGCTAGATGTTTTTTCTCATCTACGATTGATAATTTTTCGAGAAACACATCTAATTCATCTATTGGTAGAGAATTTACTTCTTGTATATCCTTGTTATTTAAACGAACATACCTTCGATGTTTTTGCAATTTCAAACCTTTGCAATCTGGACATGTTTGTTCTACCATGACTCGTTTATACATATCTTCTTCATAGGATTTTGGTGTTCTTTCTTTTGTAATATTCTTATACCAACGGTCTACACCATTTATGAAACCACCCCAAATAACCATTCTACCTTTATTTTTATCATCTTGAATAGGAGCATCCGGAGGAATAATTAATTCAATTTTCTCGCCATTTGAACCATAGAAAATAATATCTCGTATCTTTTGTGGTAAATCCTTGAATGGTATATCCCAACTGAAGTTGTAATGCTTAGCTAAACTATACATCCTCACACCTCTTATATTATTGAAACGTTTGAAGGTTTTTTGACTCAGATTATAGATTCTAGTATCTAAGGCACCTTCTCGAATTGTCTTATTTTCATCTTCGACTAATAAGAAAGGTGATGCTCTAAAATGAGTTCCTAACCCAGAACATGTTACACATGCACTTTCAAGATCATTTGGTGTAAAGAACCATGGTAATAAATCACCACAAGTTGTATGATGTTCTGGGCATGTAAATTCATAGAATTTGTTTAAATCGATTTTAACTTCTTCTGGGTTTAGAATTTCGATAATAATGAGTTTTTGACCAATTTGGAAGGCATTATCTATTGTTTCTATGATTTGTTTGTAGATATCACCTTTCACAGTAAATTTGTCTATAATTGCTTCTATTTTGTATTCTTCATCCTCTTCTAATTTTATTTCTTGTCCTATATCATAAATTTCATTGTCTATCCTAAATCTTCTATATCCTCGATTTCTGACTTGATCAAGCATATATTGATACTCTTCGCCGTATACTTTGAAAAGCACAGCTCGAACTTCTACTATAGTTCCTTCAGGTAATGTATTAATTCTGTCTGCTAATTGTCCAGATGTTTTAATGTCGATTTCTTTCTGACAATATGGGCAAAAAGCTTCACTGGCTACTGAAAATAGAAGTCGAATATAACTTCCAATATCCGTCAAACTACCTATTGTTGATCGAGGATTGCTTATCCCTCGTTTTTGGTCAATACTTATTATGGGTGAAAGTCCTTTAATGAATTGGACATCAGGTCGTTTCATTTGTGGAACCCTTGATCGGGCATAAGCAGAAAGGGTCTCGAGAAACCTTCTTTGTCCTTCAGCATATAACACATCAAAAGCAAGTGATGATTTACCAGAACCTGAGACTCCAGTTATTACGGTCATCTCATCTCGAGGTATTTTGACTGTTACATTTTTCAGATTATTTTGATTTGCACCTATAATTTCAATATAATTTTTCATGTCATATCATCTCCAATATAATAAAACCCTATTTCGTTGACTTCATCATGACTACGTAAAGTTAAACGAATCGGACACGGAACTCTCTCACAAATTCCTTGTTCTACTAACCAATTCCCTAAAGCTACTCCAGCAATATTCCACCATCTTGTCTGTAATCTATCATTGAGATGTCTAGCTATATCAGAAACACTTCTGTAAGATGCCTCTTTCTTAAGATAATTTATTACAGGACCAAAAATTTCTGTAGTGTGATCTTCCAAATATTTTCTTATCGTGGAAAGTATATTGAGTAATTTATCTTTGTTTGTTTTTTCTAGAACTACTTGAGTATAGATTTGATCAAGTAACTCAGGCTCGAATTTCATTGCTTGCTCTACTGCTTCTCTTCCTGGGATTTCATTATTCAACATACAGATTATAGAAGCTAAATTATCAAGTAATCTGTAAATGAAAAGGTAACTTTGAACGATATCCTCCTGAATGTGAATATATTTCTCAGCTTTTTCGAGATCACCTATAACCATACAGACGATTCGAAGGATTTCTAACTCGAAATCTCGTCTGCCAACTTGTTTCATACTTTCTATAAATTCATCTAAAGTTGGATCCTCGGAGAATAGAACTTTGCTTGTTGTTAAAACATGATGCGCTCCAGAACCTTGCAATGATCTTTGTTGGTATCTTATGAAACTATTTCTAGTCATAACAGTTACCTGTATCTTAATATCATCATCCATTAACCAAAAATCACGCATAGGAGTTTTCTGATCCTTAGTTAAGAGAACCAAATCTATGTCAGATTTCTCCCAGACTGTACCTTTCACTAAACTTCCAAATAATAATGCAGCAGTAATGGTTTGATCTTGTTTGACTTCCTCAATGAAAGCATCTAGTGCTTTATCAAATTTTTTCCTTATTTTCTTGTCTTCAGGCATTTCTTTCACCAACAAAATAACTTTACTTCAAATCCTTAGGAATG